>JAEUKJ010000555.1 GCA_016792665.1 Deltaproteobacteria bacterium
CTCGCGGGCTCGGCCGCCATGAACGCGCGCAGCTCCTCACCGCGCGGCGAGTCGGCTGGCACCAGCCACGCCTCGTGGCGGACGCCATTGGCCATCCACGCATCGAGGTCGGGGCGCGTCAGAGTGACGTGCACCATGAGCTCGCGAAGCGCCGGCGTGCCGCGGATGGCGAGGAAGACCGGCCCGGTCTGGGCCGAGGTCACATCGATGTGGCGCGTGCGGTCGTCTTCTTTCTCGGCGCGCGTGAGCTCGTGCTTCTTGACGAGACCGGCCTCGTACTCGGCCACCGACGAGAGCCCGACGATGCCGATCTGCGCATGCGCCCCGCGCGTCTGCCGATAGATGGCGTAGCTCGGCCGCGCAGCGCGCACGAGCGCCTCGGACGCGACCAGGCCCGCGAGGTTCGCCGCAGCGCGCGCATAGACCTCGGGCGCGTACGGGTCCTGGCCGTCGGCGAGCTCCAGTTCGGAGCGCGTCACGCGCAGAAACGAGATCGGATCACTCCCGATGGCGCGCGCCTCGGGGGTCGACATGACGTCGTAGGGCGGCGACACGAGGCGCGAGGCGAGCTCGGGGGACGGATGCAGGGGGCGGAACGGCGAGAAATCCAAGGCGGCTCTCCGGCAAACGCTGCGTTCGGCTCGAGAGCAGTCAGATGCAAGGAGCCGAGCGACGCCGCAGGTGGCTGCTCTTCAGCCGACGGCCACGGCGCGCGCCAGCGACGCCATCGCACGCCACGACGGAAACGTCGACTCGGTTCCGAAGATGGCGCCCGGGTTCGAGGTGTGGATGAAGAAGCGGTCGAGCTGTCGGATGGCCCCGAGCACGTCGAAGCCGCGCGCGCGCTCGATGCGATAGCGCGCGATCATCGCGAAGAAGGTCGAGAGCAGAAAGCGCGGGTTCGGCTGCGAGATGTAGAAGACCGGGCAGTGGAAGCGATGCAGCAGGTAGCGCATGAAGACCGCTTCTTCGTCGAGGCCGCTTGGGCCGCCTCGCTCCGCGAGGCCTTCGGCGCGGGGCTCGGGCTGCAGGTCGAGCGTGTAGTCCTGCGGGGCGATCCAGATCCAGAGCCAGTGGAGCCCCTCGGGGACCTCACCGGCCAGCCGCAAGAGCTCGCGCTCGACCGAGGGCTCGAAGGCGCCGCGACGCCAGATGTCCCGTCGCAGCACAGCGGGTGAGGCCGCCTCCTCGCCGGTGACCTCCTCCGCGAAGGCGAGCAGCCTCTCGGTCGGGTTCGACTCGGGGCGCGCGCGGAAGCGCTCGAACAAGGACCAGTGCAGGTCCCAGAACGCCGTGACCGAGATGCGCTGGCCTTGCAGGTCGAAGCACTCGCGGTCCTCGGTGAGGAACGCCACGCGCTCGACCGGGGGCTCACCCTCGGGCTCGACATCGACCCGGAAGTCGGTCTCGGTCGCGAGCAGCTCGAGCGCGGTCGGACACTGGAACGACAGGTCGAAGAGGTGCCGATCCGGGGTCAGCATCGACAGGTACGGGAACTTCTTGCAGACCTGCGGATAGACCGACTCGCCGTAGCGCTTGCGCAGCCCGCAGAGCGAGTCGGCCCCGAGGAAGCCGCAGTTGGACTCCTTGCGCGGCAAGGTCGGCCAGCCGTCGATGCGCTCGACGTTCTCGTCCGACAGCGCCTCCCCGAGCTCGGCGTACTCGCCACCTTCGCCGGGGTCTTCGGCGATCTTCCTGCGGATGCGCTTCCGCTCGACCTCGTCGATCTGCACCAACTGGAACTTGCAGCAGAGCCCGCGCTTCTTGCAGGCCCACGCGCGCACCATCGGGGTCAGGTGGAGTGGTAGCAATTCCAAGTTATGCCCCCAGCCCCTTCGGGCTACCCCCGGCTCCGCGCCCTGGCGCGGCCCGAGGGCAAGTTACGCCCCCAGCCCCTTCGGGCTACCCCCGGCTCCGCGCCCTGGCGCGGCCCGAGGGTACTTACGGTCCGAGGTCGCCGCCGATGACCGCGTAACCTGATTGCGAGGTCACCGACAGGTTGCCGAGGCCGAAGGTCGTCCCGGCCGGCAGGGTCGGAACGATGGTCGAGAGATCGGTCGCGGGCAGCTCGAAGGGACCAAACTCCTGCCCGGTGATGAAGCTGCCGAGCAGCGTCGGCAGCGCCTGCAGGATGGCCGCGAGGTCGAAGAGCTCGCCGAGCCCGCCGTCGTTCAGCGACGCGATCTCGATGTCGGAGTTGACGATGTTGCCAAAGCGCAGGGACAGCCCGCGCGCCCCACCGTCGGCGCCGTCGTGGCTCACGAAGCCGACCCCGATGGCCATGTCGACGTACATCTCGACCTCGACCGGGAAGCCCAGCGCCTCACCCGTGAGGTGCACGTAGAGGTCGCCGACCTGCACCTCGAGCCCCGACTTCGAGCAGTCGTTGAGCATCGGCGGCAGGAGCCACTCCATGTCGATGGCGAGCCCGTCGATGGGGATCGGGATGCCACCGCCACCGAGCGCCGACAGATCGAGCGGCGCGTTCAGCCCACCCGACCACCACGCGGCGAAGAAGCCCGCGTTGATGACGTCGGTGCGCACGCCGAAGCCGACCGACGGGTTCCAGCCCCACGCGAGCTCGGCCGTCGACAACCCGAGGCAGTCGCCGCGCACGATGGCGCCGTTGGGGTTCTCCTCGTGCGGGTCGCCGGGCTTTCCGAGGCTCGGGAGATCGATGCCCTTCTCGGTGTAGATGCCGGTCGCGAGCCCGATGGTGCCACCGTCGTCGGTGAAGTCGACCGTCGAGAGCTCGGTCGAGAAGTCGAGGTCGACCGGCGCGCCACCGAGCAGGTTCGGGATCGGGATAGACGTGTCGAGCACGAAGAGGTCGAAGACCCCGGCCAGCACCGGCCCGACCAGCGACTGCACGACCGGGTTGATGAGCTGCGGGAGGACCGAGCCGATGGCGTTGCCGATCGGGTTCAGGAGCCCGCCGAAGAGCGCCCCGAGGTCGATGAAGTCCGAGAGCGGCAACGAGAAGTTGAAGGGCTGCACACCCTGGATGCCCGAGACGCTGACATTCAGGACGACGTCGCGGATGGGCTCGAGCTGGAAGTCCCCGATGGTGGAGGTGAGCTCGGTCATCTCGATATGCATCGGCTGGCGGTAGTCCTTGTCGATGTCGGTCTTGATGTGGATGTCGAGGTCACCGAGTGCCAGGTGCGAGGTCACCAACACCTGGCCGAGCGCGGTCCCGGTCGGCGCCGCGATGCAGCCCAGGAAGCTGCAGAGCTGGGTCTGGACGTCGAAGCGCAGGGTCACGTCGAAGGTCAGGTCGATGCCGAAGGCGGGGACCGTTTCCGTGCCGATGACCATGTCGAAGTCGAGGCCGCCGGTGCGCGAGTCGATGTCGACGCGGGTCGGGCCGACGCCCGTCGTCTGGGCCGCCTCGAGCGTGATGGTCAGGTTGCCGACGTAGGTCAGGTCCGCCCAGCTCACGTTGGGGATGATGTCGACGCGCTGGGTCTGGTTGACGAGCGGGATGACCTGGTTCGCCCCCGACAGGGCCTGGGTGATCGGCGTGCGGATGTCGAGCGACTTCAACACGGTCTCGAGCAGCGTCGCAATGTCGTCGATGGGCAGCGTGTGGGTGCCGTCGTCGAAGAAGTCCTGGCCCAGCAGGACGACCAGCCCGTCGGGCATCTGCAGCCCGCGCGCGTCCGCGTTCTCGAACGAGGTCCACCCATCGGAGTAGCCGTAGCTCGGCGAGGTGCGGGTCGTGTTCTCGGCCTTGTCGGCGGCCACGATGGTCAGGTAGTTCACGCCCCAGCGAGACTCGACCGACTGCGAGAACCGGCCCGAGGCGTCGACCTGGACCTGCCGCCCGTTGATGGACAGCGCTTCGACCCCGCCCTGGTCGATGATGCGCCCGGTCACGACCACCGGCCCGCCGCCGTTGTCGGCGACGTCGATGGTGGCGCCGCGCGGCGGATAGGTGATCTCGATGACCGGCGCCGTGCCGTCGACCAGCACGTCGAGGTCGTCGCGCAGGTTGGCCCACGGCGCATCGAGGACCACCGAGAAGCGGAAGATGCCTTCCTGGGTCAGGCGATACTTGTAGATGGCCGCGTCGACCGCGACGACACCCACCGGATTGACCGGCGCGGTGAGCGTGCCGGGGAGGTCCTCGACCCCGTTGCCGTAGGCGTCGTAGGCGGTCCAGTCGAGGGTGATGGACGCGTTGGGCTGATAGCCAGCACGGCTCGGATTGGCGACCAGCTCGACGCGCACGAGGTCACCGGGGATGACCGTGAAGTCCTTCGACTCGCGCGGGGTGTCGCCGAGGCCGCAGGTGATGGGGTAGGTCCCGGCGACGGTCGAGGTGATCTGCCCGCCCGCGATGGTCACGTCGGCCGGGGTCGAGAACTGCGCGTCGGCGAGCGGGGTCTCGTTGTCCCAGGCGTCGACCCCGACGCACTGCACCGAGGTCGTCGTGCCGGCCTGGATGGGGTTCTTGCCGAAGACCGGGCGGGTCTTCAACGTCGGCCCGGCCTTGATCGTGAGCAGCGCACCGTCGGGGTCGGTGGCGCCGTACTTCGGGATCTCGCAGAAGACGCGATAGGTGCCAGCGCCGGTGCCCGAGACCGTGAGTGCCGGGTGCTGGCCGGCCAGCGCCGCGCCGCCTTCGCGTCCGGTGACGGCCTCCATGCGGGCCGTGAAGTCGCCGGGCGCCAGCCAATCGCCGCCGCGATCGACCGAGCAGCGAACCGCGGCCGTGCCGGTCGGCGCGATGGTGTCGGGGTCGATCACCGTGTGGAGCCCTTCATAGAGGCTCCCATCGAGCTTCGAGCCCCCACATGCGCCGAGCGCGAGCGCCGCCGAGACGAGCGGAAGAGCAGCGAGGGGGACCGAAGCGGAGCGCTTCTTGGCCAGCGTCTGGGCGAGCGACTTGGCGGGCATGGGCGGTACCTCGAACGGAAAGGCGGCGGGAGCATACACAGGTGGCCCGAGGACACCAAACGATGTTTCGAGCGGGGCATCTGGGCCGCCTGCGGGCTTGCGCTCGCCGGGGCCGGGGGCTATGGGGCACCCGATGGGAAGCCCAGATTCCGCTGCTGCCAAGTCATCCACGAAGCGCCCGCCCGAGGTCGTCGAAGAGCTGCGCGTCCTCGACACCGTCAAGGAGAACCTCGCACGCTTGAAGGCCGGGCCGGCCCAGGCCGACCTCGGGGCGACGCTCGTGTCGCTGCGCGACAGCCTCGCCGACGAGAAGTTGCCCGAAGACATCAGCTCGATCATGGAGCAGATGGACCGCACCGCGGCGCTCATGAACCAGCAGGCCAAGCACGCCGAGGGCACGGCCGACCCGATGAGCCCGTACTTCGCGCGCATGACCCTCTCGGACGAGCACGGCAAGCGCTCGATCCTGCTCGGCAAGACGACCTTCATCAGCGACCGCGTGCGCATCGTCGACTGGCGCAACGCCCCCATCTCGCGCCTCTTCTACCAGTACGGCGAGGGCGACGAGTACGACGAGGTCGTCAACGGCCGCTCGGTCTCGGGCGAGGTGCTCTTGCGCCGCACGATGACCATCGCCGATGGCGAGCTCTTGCGCGTCCAGACCGACGACGCGACCTTCGTGCGCCACGGCGACGACTGGGTCGACATGCGGAGTCGCGAGGCGCGGCTCTCGGGCGGCGCAGGCACCGCCATCCGCCCCGACATGCTCGGCACGGGCCACTCCGTCGGCACCAAGGGCGCTCACGGCGGGCGCCACGACAAGCACCTGCCCGAGATCGCGAGCCTCCTCGACCCCGACCAGTTCAAGCTCATCACCAGCAAAGACTCGGGACTCGTCGTCATCCAGGGCTCGGCCGGATCGGGCAAGACCACGGTCGGCCTGCACCGCATCGCGTGGCTGGCCTTCCAGAACCCGAACCTCTTCCGCCCCGAGCACATGCTCATCGTGGTCTTCTCGCGCGCGCTCGCGGCCTACATCTCGAAGGTCCTGCCGGCGCTGGGCGTCGACGGCGTGCGCGTCTCCGAGCTCGGGCCGTGGGCCGAGCGCCTTCGCAAGGCCCACTACCCGAACCTGCCGGACCTCTACTCGGACGACACCCCCGCCGTGGTCACGCGCTTCAAGACGCACACCGCGGTCCTCAAGATGATCGACGAGCTCGGGCGCCGCCGCGGCAAAGGAGAAGCCTCGCCGCGCGAGCTCTTCGAAGAGCTCTTCACCAACAAGGAGTGGATCGCCGAGGGCCTCGCGCGCCACGCCCCGCAGGCCTTCACCGAGGCCGAGGTGGACCGCATCCATCGTTGGTGCGTGCGCCAGTCGTTCTTGCGCGACGACGGCCACGGGTCGCACGAGGACGAAGTGCCGTCCCTCGACCGCGAGGACGATCCCATCCTCCTCCGCCTGTGGCAGGTCTTGCGCGGCTCGCTCAAGACCGACGACAAGGGGTCGGCCGGCAAGGGCAAGAAGCCGCTGCAGTACGACCACCTCATGGTGGACGAGGCCCAGGATCTCTCGCCCATCGAGCTCGCCGTCCTCATCGGCTGCTCGGGCGAGCGCCAGTCGGTCACGCTGGCCGGCGACGTCGCCCAGAAGGTCATGGAGCACCGCGAGTTCCCGAGCTGGATCGAGGTCCTGGACGCGCTGCGTCTCGGCCACATCGACGTCTCGCCGCTGCAGGTGAGCTACCGCTCGACGCGCCAGATCATGGAGGTCGCACGCCAGGTGCTGGGACCGCTGGCCCCGGCCGAGCCCATCACCGCGCCGCGCGACGGCGCCCCGGTGGGACACCTCCGCTTCCGCAGCAAGGGCGAGGCGGCCACCTGGCTCGGCCCCGCGCTGAGCGACCTCATGCGGCGCGAGGCGCTGGCCTCGGTCGCGGTCTTGACGGTCGACCAGGCCGCCGCGCGCGACTGGTACCAGATCCTCGAGCGCTCGCAGGTCCCCTACCTGAACCTCGTCGACGACCAGGACTTCTCGTTCTCGCCTGGGGTCGAGGTCACCGACATCCGCAGCTCGAAGGGCCTCGAGTTCGACTACGTCGTCGTCGTCGGCGTGGACAGCGAGGCCTTCCCCGCCAAGGATCCGTCGCGACACCTCTTGCACGTCGGCGCCACGCGCGCCGCGCACCAGCTCTGGCTCGTCTCGACGGGCACCCCGTCGCCGCTCGTCCCCGACGGGCTGCCGGGCTTGCCGGGTCTCGACGATACCGTCGGCTGATTCACGCCAAACAGGACAGCGCCCCATGGATCCCAAGACGCTCCCGATCTACAGCTACGAGTCCGAGATCGTGCGCGCGCTGACCGACCACCGCGTGCTGGTCCTCGAAGGCCCCACCGGGTCGGGCAAGACGACCCAGCTCCCGAAGATCCTCCAGCGCGCGATGGTCACCGACAAGATCATCGGCGTCACGCAGCCGCGCCGCATCGCGGCCGTGTCGGTGGCGTGGCGCATCGCCGACGAGCTCGGCGTGCAGATCGGCGAGGACGTCGGCTACGCCATCCGCTTCGACGACTCGACCTCGGCGCAGACGTCGATCAAGATCATGACCGACGGCATCCTCTTGCAAGAGGCGCGGACCGACCCCGACTTCTCGCGCTACGGGGTGGTCGTCGTCGACGAGGCGCACGAGCGCACGCTGAACATCGACGTGACGCTGGGACTCCTTCATCGCGCGCTGCAGCGCCGGAGAGATCTGCGCGTCGTGGTCAGCTCGGCCACACTGCAGCCGCTCTTGTTCCAGCGCTACTTCGAGAGCGCGGTCGGCCACGTGCCGGTCGTGTCCATCGACGCGCGCCCCTTCCCGGTCGAGACGGTCTACAAGCCGGCGCGCAGCGACGACGAGGACGCCATCGTCGAGGCCGCGACGCTCGAGGTCACCGACATCTGCCGCTCGCCCGACGAGGGCCACATCCTGGTCTTCCTGGCCGGCGAGGGCGCGATTCGGCAGACCTACGAGAAATTGGCACTCTCGAGATTGCCACGCGACGTGGTGCTGCTGCCGCTTTATGGCAAATTGACACGCGCCGAGCAGGAGCGCGTCTTCGACGAGATCCCGGGCGCCAGGAAAGTCGTGCTGGCGACCAACATCGCCGAGACGTCCATCACCGTGCCAGGCGTGCGCTTCGTCATCGACTCGGGCGTGGCCAAGGTCCCGCGCTTCCAGCCGCGGAGCGGCATGTCGACCCTCTTCGAGGAGGGCATCTCCAAGGCCTCGGCCGACCAGCGCGCAGGCCGCGCGGGGCGCACGGCGCCGGGCAAGTGCATCCGTCTCTACACGGCGCGGTCGTATGCCGGGCGACCGGACTTCACCGATGAGGAGATCACCCGCCTCGACCTGACCGAGGTCGTCCTGCGACTCATCGACCTCGGCGTCAAAGAGGTCGAGAGCTTCCCGCTGCCGACGCCGCCCAAGAAGAAGGCGGTCGAAGCGGCCATCAAGATGCTGACCGGCATGGGGGCCATCGACCACGAGCGGAACCTGACGCGCATCGGCCAGCGCATGATGCCGTTCCCGCTCTCGCCGCCGCTCTCGCGCATGGTGGTCGAGGCCGCCGACCGCTTCCCGACGGTGGTCGACGAGGTCCTCATGGTGGCGGCCTTCATGTCGGCGCACTCGCCGTTCCTCTATCCGCAGGGCGAGGAAGCCGAAGCGCGCGCGATGCAGCAGAACCTGCACCACCCGAGTGGCGACGCGGTGACGGCGGTCATCACGCTGGGCCGCTATCTCGCGGCGAACAATCCCGACGGATTTGCCAAGGAGCACTACCTCGACAAGGACGTCATGGCGTTCGTGCGCAAGGCGCATGTCCAGTTGAAGGACATCGCGCAGGGGATCGGCATCGCCATCCAGCGCGGCGGCGACTTCTCGCTCATCGTGCGCAGCGTGGCCGCGGGCTATGCGCACCAGATCATGCGGCTCCACGGTCGCGTCTACGAAGGCATGGGCGAGACCCTGGTCTCCATCCACCCATCGAGCTCGCTCTTCGGATCGCGCGCGCCGTTCGTGGTCGCGGCCGATGTCGTCGTCTCGACGCGCCCCTACGCGCGCAACGTGTCGGCGCTGAAGCCCGAGTGGGTGGCCGACGTGAACCCCGATCTGGCACGCGACTGGAAGATCGCCCAGCCGAAGAAGAAGGACCTGGCGGTGCGCGGCGACATCCCGCGCGACGCGATGCCAAAGACGCTGCCGCTCGGCAAGGTGACGGCGCTGGTCGAGGATCGGCGCGGCAAGCCCATCGTGCATCTGGACGCGAGCAAGGCCAAGGAGCTCGGCAAAGTCGACCTGAAGAGCCTGCCGCCGACG
>JAEUKJ010000556.1 GCA_016792665.1 Deltaproteobacteria bacterium
GCGAGCACTTCGCGAGCGGGCCAATCCGCGCGATCACGGCGGGCGCAGATGCGGCCACGGCGGCCGATGCCTCGGCCGAGCACACGCGCTGGGACGTGACGCTCGCGGCGGTCGGCGGGGCCGGGCACGGGTTCCTGGCGATCGAGATCGACGCGGGCGGCGACCACACGTTCTTCTTCGATCGCGCGGTGACCTTGACGATGCGCGATGGGAACGGCGCGACGGTGGTGCCCGAGGCAAGCGCGACCAGCGACGCTGATTGTGCCGAGGTCGGCGGGGCATTCACGTTCGAGCTCGCGGTCGGTACCTACAGCCTCGAGCTGAGCTCGAGCTCGACCGACCTGCTCGGGCTCGTGTGGTTCGGCGCGGGCGGGGAGCACGAGCATTGAGCGCAGCGCGCATCCCGGGTGGGGCGGTGGCGGAGACTCCGGCGACGTTGATCGCTGGGCGGCGACTGGCGATCGGCTGGGGCGACAGGGCGATCCTCCCGCCGCTCGACTTCGCGATCCGCGAGGGCGAGCTGTGGGGGTTGGTCGGCCGCAACGGCAGTGGCAAGTCGACGCTCATGAAGACCCTGCTCGGTAGCGCGAGCCCGCTGGGCGGCACCATCGACATGCGTCCAGGCCTGCGTATCGGCTATGTGCCGCAGCGCAGCGAATGGGAGGCCGCGGTGCCGGCGCGCGTCATCGACATCGCGGCCGGCGGCCTGGATAGCGGCTGGGCGACGTTTCTGCCTTTTCGGCCGCGCGGCTCGAAGGGCAAGGTCGAGGCGGCGCTCGCCGTGGCCGATGCGGCCGACCTCGCGACGCGGCGCTACGCGACCCTGTCGGAGGGGCAGAAGCAGCGGGTGTGGCTGGCCCGCGCCCTGGTGAGCGACCCCGAGCTGCTCGTCCTGGACGAGCCGACGAGCGCGCTGGACACGGCTGCCGAGCGCGCGGTCTTCGAGCTCCTTGGGCGCGTCCTGGCCCAGCGGCGCATCGCGATCCTCATCGCGAGTCACCAGCTCGGGCTGCTCTTCGAGCGCGCAACCCACCTGTTCTACATCGAGCGCGAGGCGGGCGTGGCGGCCATCGGGCCGCGGGCCGAGGTGCTCGCCCACCCGATCGTCCGCGAGCGCAACCTGCTCGAGCTCGCGTCGCCGCGCGCGGCCGGCGGTCTCACCGACGGTGCCGCGGCCACCGGGTCAGAGTCGATTCAAGGGGGCCGGTCGTGAACGACGCCTCTCTCTTCTTCGACAGCTGGGAGCTCTTCGAGCCCGGCGTCCTGGCCGGGGTGATCGTCGGCGCGACGCTCGGCCTCCTCGGCGTCTATGTCGTCCTGCGGCGCCTCGTCTTCCTGTCGGCCGCGGTCGGGCAGACCGCGAGCTTCGGGGTGGTCCTGGCCCTCTATCTCGCGACCTTGAGCTCGGCCTGGTGGGTGCCTTCGCCCGCGGTGGGGGCGGTGCTCGTGACCTTCGCTGGGACACTCTTCGTGGCGCGGCGGACGCGCCGATCGGAGGTCGTGCGCGACGGCCTGCTCGGGGGGATGTTCCTCCTCGGGGCCGCAGGCACCGTGCTCCTCGGGTCGCATCTGCCTCAAGAGATGCACGAGATCGAGGCGCTGCTGCACGGCGTGGGGGTGTCGGTCGAGCCTTCCGATCTGACGCTGGTGGCGGCGCTGGGCGGCTTCGTGCTGTTCGTTCACGCGCTCGGATGGCGGGCCTTCGCGGCGGTCGCCTTCGACCCCATCGGGGCCCAGGTCCGTCGGGTCCCGGTGCGCGTCGTCGACATCGCCCTGGCGCTGACCCTGGCCCTGGCCATTGCCGCCGGCATTCGCGCGCTCGGGGCGCTGCCGGTCTTCGCGCTCTCGATCCTGCCGTCGCTCGCCGCGATCCGCCTCGCACGGACGTTGCCAGGGGCCCTCGTCCTGGGCGCGCTGCTCGGCGCCGCCACCGGGTTCATCGGCTACTTCGTCGCCTTCCTGTTCGATCTGCCGGTCGGAGCCAGCCAGACCGCGGTCGCCATCCTGGTGGCGCTCCTCGTCGAGCTCGGGCGCGCGGTCGTCGGCTTGGCGCGCGGTCGTGAAGGCTGAGTTGCGGAACGAGACTCAGCTTGCCCGCACCGCGGCCAGGAGATCCTCCCACGTGTCGGCCTGGGTCACGAGGGCGGACCCCGCAGCGGCGATGGTGCTCGGGCCGTCGTCCCATTCGCTCATCTCGGCGAGATAGACGAACGGGATGCCGAACGCCGTGGCCGCGTCCCAGTCGCCCCAGCCATCGCCGACGAACAGGGCCTCGGCCGCGGTGGCCTTGTGCGCTGCGAGGAGGCGGGTCAGGTGGGTCTTCTTGCCGACTGGCGAGCCGTGCACGCCGGCAAAGCGGTGCGCGAGATCGGCCGCCTCGAACACGCGCCGCAGCTCGGCCTCGTCGGAGCCGGACACGACATGGACGCGTTCGGGGCCGCCGAAGCGCTCGGCGAAGGCCAGGGCTTCGGGGCGTGGACGCATGCGCTCGTAGCCGCGCTCGCAGAAGTCGGCGAAGCGCTGGAGCGCGGTCTGGGCCGCGGCGCGGGGGTCGGCGACCGGGTGGAGCTCCGCGAAGAAGCGCTCGATCTTCAGGTAGCGCGAGACCCCGCCGGTACGGCGGTGGTAGGCGACGATGGCCTCGACGGCCTCGGTCGGATAGCCGTCCAGCGCGTAGCGGAAGGCGTCGCACTTCAGGCGATTGGTGTCGTAGATGACGCCGTCGCAGTCCATGAAGACGACCTTGGCCTGCGTGCCCGTCAACAGCTTGCCGAGTTCCATGCGATCCTCCCGAGGGCTCCCATAACGCGCGGCGCTGGCCGACTCCAGTGTCGTCACGGGCGTTTGTAGCCGGGCGCGAGACCTTTTCCGGCCGGCCGACATGGTTTAGAACCGTGGTGACGGTGCCAGACAGGTCGGGCATCGGCGGGGAAGACAACCACGGGCGCGCGACGTCAGCGCGACCTCGTCATGGGAAGAGGAGACGACGATGAAGTTCGGGATTCCTGCGTGCATGGTCCTGGGTCTGGCAGCCGGAGTCGGCTGCAGCGCGATCCGCGGTGTGGCTGGCGACATGGGCGTGCCCGTGAAGTCGATTGATCGGGCGGGCGAGCTCTCGGCCGAGAG
>JAEUKJ010000565.1 GCA_016792665.1 Deltaproteobacteria bacterium
TCCGAGAGAGGTCCCGATGAGCCCCGCATCACCCGCTGCCCCGACCTGGAGAGAGGTCATCCCCGATGGTGAAGCCGCCCGCTTCGAGGCCTACGCGACCGAGCTGCGCGAGCTCCAGCGCGCGCGCACCGTCGGCCAGGACCCGTTCCGCGCCCTGCACACCAAGGCCCACGTCGCCGCCGTCGGCGAGCTGATCGTCGACGCCCTGCCCGCGGACCTCGCGGCCGGCGCCTTCGCCGCGCCCCGCAAGTGGCCGGTCTACGTCCGCTTCTCGAACGGGCAGATCGGCCGCCACAAGGACACCCGCCCCGACATCCGCGGCATCGCGATAAAGCTCGTCGGGGTCCCCGGGCCAAAGCTCATCCCCGGTCTCGAGTCCGCGCTGACCCAGGACTTCCTCTTCATCCAGCTCGCCTCGATCGCCACGAAGAACCCCGACGAGTTCCTCGCCCTCGTCCGCGCCGGCAAGAAGGGCAACGCGCTGCTCCTGCCCCGCCTCATCGGCGCCCTCGGCTTCCGCCGCGCCTTCGCCATCGTGCGCGCCTTCCTGTCCCTGCCCAAGGTCCCCTCCATGGCGACCGTCCCCTTCTACACGGCCGCCCCGCTGCGCCTCGGCGACCACGCCGTCAAGCTCGCCCTCTTCCCCGAAGACGCCAATCAACCCACTGGCGCTGCTGCCGCGACCTCGCCCCGCGAGCCCGGCAACCGCCTCGGCGAGGACCTCGTCGCCCGCCTCCAGGCCGGCCCACTCGCCTGGTCGCTGCGCGCCCAGCGCTTCATCGACGACGCCACCACCCCCATCGAGGACGTCTCGGTGCGCTGGCCCGAGGACAAGGCTCCCTTCACGCCGCTGGCGCGCCTCGTCCTCCCCCGTCAGGACCCGACCAGCCCCGCCGGCCAGGCCGTCGGCACCCTGGTCGAGCGCCTCTCCTTCGACCCGTGGCACGCCCTCCCCGAGCATCGCCCCCTCGGCGCCGTCATGCGCGCCCGCGCCGCCGCCTATCGCGAGAGCGTCCTCGAGCGCGGGGCCGCCCCGGAGCCGACCGAGGTCCTGCCCCCGGGCTGAGAGGCCTCCTCGCGGTCGCCGGCCCTCGCTCACTCCCCGATGAGGGCTTCGGCCTCGGTGATGAGGCTCACCACCTCGCCCTCGAAGCGCCACGGCAGCGCCTCGGCATCGGCGCGCGCCTCCGCGAACACCTCGCGCGCCTGGCGCTCGCGCCCCAGCTTCCAGTGCGACATGGCGATGACCGCCCGATCGATGGGGAAGGACATGCCGCCGACCTCTCGCTGCAGCGCGATGCTGCGCTCGGCCGATGCGATGGCTCCCTCGTAGTCCTCGTCGCGGTAGCGCGCGAGGGCGCGGGTGTTCTCGAACTGCCAGACGCGCCACCCGTCGGCGACGAAGTCGGCGCGCCGCCGCGCGAGCTCGATGGCCTCGCGCGACTCCTCGCGGATGTGGAGGTTGGCGATGCCGCTCGATGCCGAGCCCAGCGGCTGCCGAACCAGCGCCCAGGCCCAACTGTTCATGAGGTTCGGCTGGTCACCGCGCGCGCGCACCGCGTCGAGGAGCAACGCGCGCCGCGCCGGGTTCACGTTGGGATCGGCCGTGATGGACTGGGCGACCTCGACCGACCCGCTGGCGCGCGCGAAGCGCCGATCGAGCTCGCGCCGCAGGTCGCGCACGACCGCCTGCTCCTCGGCGCTCGCCCTGAGACGCCCCTCCCACGCGATGACGGCGTGCGGCTCGCCCGCGCCGACCAACGTCGTGCCGTCCGCCGAGAAGGCCAACCGCTCGAGGGTCATGCGCGGACCCGGCAAGACCGTCAGCGGGTCGAGCGTCGCAAGGTCCCAGACCCCGAGCACCCCGAGGTGGTGCGAGAACACCAGGCGGTCCCCCGACGGCGAGAAGGCGAGCGCCTGGATCCGCCCACCGACCCCCGGTCGCCGCGCACGCAGGCGCCCGTCGGGCAAGGTCCAGATCGCCACCGTGCCATCCTCGGCCCCGGCCGCGAGCTGCCGACCATCGGGCGCGAAGGCCACCGTCGTCCACGGCCCCCGCGACGGCGCGAGCGCGGGCCCGGGCTCGCCACTGTCCAACGCGGTGATGCGCACGAACGGGTCGCGTGGCACGGGCGGCTGCATGTAGGCCGACGGCACGCCCGATGGGGCCGAGCCACCGGTCGCGATCCAGCGCCCATCGGCGCTCACCGCAAGCGCCATCACCGGGCTCTCGGGGTGGACCACGCGCTCCCACACGAGGGCGCGACGCGTGAAGTCGTAGAGGGCCACCTGCCCCGTGAGGGTCGATACGACGACCCGCTGCGCATCGTTCCCGAGCGAGGGTGCCAGCGCGAGTCGCAAGATGGCGGCGTCGAGGACCGACGTGCCCGGGGTCGACTTGCCGTCCTCGGGGTCGAGGCGCCAGAGCGTGCCGGTCCAGTCGGCGGCGAAGACGCCCCCGTCGTCGGCGATCTCCATCGCCGTGATGTACTTGCGCCCGAGGAAGCGCGTCCAGAGCTCGGCCCCGGTGGTCGCACTCCAGCGCTTGACGACACCCCATCCCCCGGTCACCAGCGACGTCGCGGTGCGATCGATGGCCGCGCCGAAGACCTTGTCGTTGGTCGCCCCGATGACCATCGGCGCCGCGTCGATCCACGCGTTCCAGCGCTTGATAACACCCCCGGCATCGCCGACCAGGAAGCCCCGCCCGCCTCGCTCGAAGACCATCTCCTCGATCGCGGCCTCGTGTCCCGGTAGGGTGACGCGAGGCGACGCCGAGGCCGTGTCGCGCAGCGTGAGGGTCCGCACCTCCTCGCTGGTCCCGATGACGCCCCCGGGGCCGAGGGCGAACGCCAGGAAGGCCGGCCCCGAAGACACGACCGAACCGACGTGCTCACCGCTCGCGATGTCGTAGAGGTCGCGCGCGTCCCATCGATCCCAGGGCTTGAGCGCGAGGAGGCGGCGGTCGGGATCGACGCAGGGCATGTAGCCCGAGAGCTGACGTCGGGTGCCGTCCGTCGCGACGATCGTCGTGAAGTGATTGGCCGTGTAGACGATGGCCCCGTCGGCTGCGAAGAAGGCGTTCTCGACGTCCGGCTCGGGCACGACCACGGTCGAGATCGCTACCCCCGTCACGAGGTCGCAGACCTCGATCGTCGACCGCCAACCGTGCTCACCGCGCGCCGTGGCTCCGTCGCGGTTGACCGTCACGAAGGTCGCGCCGCGGATCGCGACCGCGCCCGGGTCGAGCGTGAAGTCCCCCTCGCGACGCCAGATCTCGCGCCCGAGCTCGAGGTCCCAACCGACGAGCCCACCTTCGATCGCGATCGCCGCGAGACGCGCGCGCGGGCCGTTGGCGACCGCGCGGATAGGCCCACTGCTCACCTGGAAGCGCGCCAGCTCCACACCGTCCTGGGCCCGCCAGATCGCGAGCTCGCCATCGTCCCCGGCCGAGATCAAGAGCTGGTCGTCGATGCTCAGCGACAGTGCGGACACCGCGCCGCGATGCGCGCGAAAGGACAGCGTCGACCGATCGGACTGGTAGGCCAGCCAGCGCGTCTCCCACCCGCGCAGCTCGACCGGGATCGCGGCCAGGGCCCGCTTGACGCCCGCGGCATCGGCGACGTCCAGCGCCGCCCGTGCCTGCGCGAGCTCGCTGCGCGCCTTCATGCGCTCGGCCAGGGCCCCCTTCTCGCGCGCGTGGCGCCGCTCCACCTCGGCGCGGAGGCGCGCCGTCTCCAGCACGCGCCGCTCGCCAGCCCGCTCGATGGCGAGGTCGTTGACCACGGCCAGGGCGACCGCGAGGGACGCGATCACCAGGGCCAGCCCGACCACCAGCACGAGGTGCCTGCGCAGCAGTCGGCTCGCCGTGTAGAAGAAGGTCGGCGGGCGCGCGACGATCGGCTGGCGAGAGAGGTGCCGCTCGATGTCGGCCGCCAGCTCGGAGGCGGTCTGGTAGCGCCGCTCCCGCTCACGCGCGAGCGCCTTGGACAGGATCGAGTCGAGGTCGCCGCGCAGATCGGCCGCGCTCACGCGCTGGGGACGATGGGACTGCGCTGCCCCTCTCGAGCGCTCGAGGCGCGCGCTCGGCTTGATCGGCTCGACGCTCGCCAAGACCTTCTGCCAGGCGGTGATGCTGCCACCCGGGCTCTCGCCGCCAGAGCGCAGCGCGTCCGGGAGATCGAAGGGCAGCTCGCCGGTGAGCAGCTCGTAGAGGACGACGCCGAGCGAGTACACGTCCGAGATCGTGTCGACGTCGCCATCGCCCGCACCGGCCTGCTCGGGGCTCATGTACTCGGGCGTGCCGACGAAGAACCCCGCGAGCGTCGCGCGCGACTCCTGCGCGAGGCCCATCGTGACCTTGGCGATCCCGAAGTCGATGAGCTTGGGGACCGCGGCGCCCTCTTTCTCGGTGACGAGGATATTGGCCGGCTTGATGTCGCGGTGGACGATGCCCTTCGAGTGCGCGTGGTGCACGCCGCGGCACACATCGACGAACAGCCTGAGGCGCGCGCTCACGTCGAGGTCGCGCTGCCGGCACCAGACGTCGATGGGCTCGCCCTGGACGTACTCCATGACGACGTAGGGGCGCCCCTCGAAGGTGCGCCCGGCGTCGTAGATCCCCGCCACGAACGGGTGACTCATGCGCGCGAGCGCGTTCTTCTCGGCTTCGAAGCGCAGCTCGGCGCGCGCCCCCTCGAGCGCCGAGGGCAGCACCTTCACGGCGACCTGCCGCTTGACCGGGGCCTCTTGCAGGGCCAGGTGCACGACCCCTGCCCCACCCTCACCGAGCCGCCGCACGAGCCGATAGCGCCCCGCCAACAGCGACCCGGGCGCGAGCTCGCCCCCGGCCGCGCGACCCTGCGGCCCTTCGTGCGCCGCGCTGCCGAGCATGCCGTCGAGCGTGGCCAACCTCAGGAGCTCGGCCCCCAGCGACGCGTCTCCCTGGGCCGCCCGGCCGAGCGCGACCCTCACCACGGCCGGGTCCTTGCCAGCGAACGAAGGCTTCAAGGACGCATAGAGGACCAACGCCTCGCCGACGGAACGGTCCGTCGTGACGCGGGGTTCCTCGCCGTCGACCGGCGGAGAGGGGGGAGGTCGGTTCACGCCCGCCGACCCTAGCAGCGTGTGGGAAAACTCGCGAGGCGAGATGGACGCAAGGAGCGGTGGCACGCCCATTGCGACACCGAGGGCAGGGCCACGTGACGAGGCCCTCTGGACGCTCGCAGTGGGCTCAAAACGCCCTGGAGATCGTTCAGATTGGCACACATCGGAGAGCACCCATGACCTTCAAGACCGTTCTCGCAGGCCTCGACCTCGGCCGCTCGAGCCAGCCGGTCGCGGACTTCGCGCGCACCTTCTCCGAGCGCCTCGGTGCGCGCCTCGTCTTCCTCCACGCCGAGGACGAGGCCCCTCTCGGCGCCGACTGGGTCGAGTTGATGTACGAGGCCGAGCGCTTCCGCCGTGAGGCCGCCCACCGCCTGATGGGCGAGCACGGCGCCAAGGCGACCTTCGTCTGGCGCAAGGGCACCCCGGCCGCGGCCCTCCAAGAGGAAGCCGCCGAGCGCAGCGCCGAGCTCATCGTCGTCGGCACTGGCGCCTACGGAGACGAGGCCGCGCTCGGCACCATCGCCCAGCGCATGCTCCGCTCGATCACCCTCCCGCTCTGCCTCGTGCCGACCCACAAGGGCGCCCACGTCGCCGCGCACGGCGGGCCGATCGTGGCCCCGGTCGACCTCGCCTCGCAGGACCTGGCCTCGCTCCGCTTCGTGCGCGACCTCGCGGCCCACGCCAAGGTGCCGGTGGTCCTGGCCCACGTCGTCAAGCCGCCGAAGTTCGCGGCCTACCTCGGAGCCGAGGGCGCGAGCCGCGTGCCCTGGCTCTTGCGGCAGATGCTCGACGACGCCTCGACCGGGCTCCGCACCCTGGCGCGCGAGGCCGGCTTCGATGAACACACGACGCTGCGCGTGCTCGAGTCCGACGACCCGGCCCAGGCGATCGCCACCCTCGGGCGCGCGGTCCATGCCGACCTCATCGCGCTGCCCGCACACGCCAAGAGCGCCCTGGCGCGCCTCTTCGTCGGCAGCACGACCGAGGCCCTGGCGCGCACCGCCGACCGACCGGTCCTCGTCTTCCCACCGGGCTTCGGCGAGTAGCGGGGCTCAGCCCGCGCGCGTCGGCGTACAGCAGGCCGTCGGCGCGGGCGCCTCTGCCGTCGACTTCGCCTCGACCGGCGCGGCGCGCGTCGCGAACATCGTCGGCGCGTCGGCCTTCACGACGAAGACCTCCCACGCGTTGCCGTCCGGATCCTCGATCCACACCTTGTCCTGCACCGCGTAGCAGCACGTGGTGTGCTCCTCGATGCGCGTCGCCAGCCCGGCCGCCTCGAAGCGCCGGATCGCCTCGGCGACGTCCTCGCTGGATGCGACCTGGATGCCGAAGTGGCTCGCGTTGGCGCCCGTGCGCGGCGCGACCTGCATGGTCAGGTTCAGCGACGGCGTGGCGAGATCGAACTTGGCGTAGCCCGGGCGACGCTTGGTGGCCGGGACTCCGAAGGCCTTCTCGTAGAAGGCGACGGCGGCGTCGACATCGGAGACGTTGAGCGAGACGTGAGGCTTGAGGACGTTCATCGAGAGACTCCTTCGACTTTTTTCGAAATTGCGGTCGCGGCACAGCACCGTCGGGCAGCCTGGCTTCGCCAGGCCTTCGGCGGGGATGGTCAGGGCATTGGGCAGCCTGGCTTCGCCAGGCCTTCGGCGGAGATCAGCAAGACATTGGGCAGCCTGGCTTCGCCAGGCCTTCGGCGGAGATCAACAGCAGCTCTTGGTCGCGGGACCGCTCCGCGCCGCGCTTGCGTCGGCCGGCTTGCCGCGCTTGCAGCAGTCCTTCCAGAGGAAGTCGGTCAGGGCACGCAGCGCACCGTAGTCGGCCTGGTAGAAGATGAAGGTCGCATCGGGCCGTGCCACCAGGAGGCCCGCGTCGGTGAGCCGCTTCAGGTGGTGGCTCAACGTCGAGGCCGCGAGCTCCACGTGCGCCTGGATCTCGCCGGCCGCCGCGCCGCCCATCCCCGACTCGACCACGAAGCGCACGATCCCGAGCCGCACCGGATGACCGAGCGCCGCGAGCTGCTCCGCGCTCCGCGCGATAGCCGCATCACCGGCCCCCTGGGGCACCTCGTCATTCGGTTCGCTCGCGCGCTTCATACCCGACGCAATAGCGCCCGGGCGCGAACGCGACAAGCCCTTCTTCGACTTTTTTCGAAATAGCCGCGCACCGTCCCGTGGCGCGGCACGGCGCTCAGGGGATCGACGTGTCGAACACGCACCCGAAGCTGCGCGCCTCGATGCACGACAGGTCGACCACGCACCCGTCGACCGTCGACCACGCGCCGCAGCGTCCGGCTTCGTCGAAGTTCGGCTGCACGCTCGCGCAGAACGGCACGGCACCGCTGCCGCCGTTGTCCTGCCAGGTCCACGGCTGGTTGCCGCCGTCGCCCTGCTTGACCGGCGCCCACACGGCGGCGGTCGCCCCGAGGCTCGCGGCGATATTGGCGAGCGCCGTCTTGTGCGCCGCCGTCACCGGCATGGCGAGCGCGCCGCCCGCGCACTTGGCGCGCGCCTGGCTCCAGGTCAGCGGGCCGGGGCACGCGACGAGCTCGTGGGTCGCATCCCATGGCACCGCGACGCGCGCGTGCGTGCAGGCCCCCGTCTGCGGACTGCAGGTATCGGTGGTGCACGGATCGGCGTCGGCGCACTGGCCCTCCGGGACGACGTGCTGGCAACCGTCGCGCTCGCTGCACGAGTCGACCGTGCACGCGTTGCCGTCGTCGCAATCGGCCGGCCCGCTGAGGCACAGGCCATCGTCGCCGACGTAGTCGCGCGTGCAGGGGTTGCCGTCATTGCACTCGATGGCGCACAGGAAGGCGCGCTCGGTGAAGCACACGTCGCTCGCGGTGCAGCCGGCCTGGTCGAAGGCCTGGCACTGCGGCACGACCACGCGCTTGGGGGTCGGGCAGAAGTTGCCCGAGAACGAGCTCACCCACACGTCCAGGTCGGCGAAGTCGAGCAGCACGTTCGCGAGCGCCGTCGCGTCCTCGGCGGTGTAGACCGTCGCGAGCTCGGCCCCGAGCGTGCCGCACGCGGCCTGCGCGTCGGCCTGCGCCAGGTGGCCAGGGCAGTACCAGATCTTGCTCGACCCGATCTCGTAGGTCATCTCGTTGTTGATGCACCCCATGCGCGGGTCACACGCGTCCAGCGTGCACGGGTTGCCGTCATCGCAGTCACGCTCGCCGGTGATGCAGACCCCTTCGACGCAGCGAAGCGCGACGCACGCATTGGGCGGGACGATCCCCGTGCCGTTGCACTGCTCGTCCGTGACGCAGTCCGGGGGCGCGGCGGTGTCGCTCGTGTCGTTGCCGTCGGTGCTCACGTCGACCGCGTCGGGCGCGGTGTCGCCGACTTGCGTATCAGGCGCCGTGTCGGTGTCGGGCTGCGTGTCGGCCTCGGTGTCGGGCTGCGTGTCGGGCACGACGTCGCTCGTGTCCGGGGTCGCGGTGTCGATGACCTCCGCGCTCGTGTCATCCGAGTGCGTGTCGATCGCGTCGCCGCTGCTCTTGTCGGAGTCACAGGCACACACGAGGATGGACAGGGCGGCGGCATAACGAAGCATCGATTTCCCTCGGGGAACGGGGCGCGCTCCGAGGCCGCACCATCCTGAATCGGGGGCAGCCTCGCTCGGCCAGGTCGGACCAGCGCGCGGGCGCGGACCGCGCGAACCGAGTTCACCGTAGCGCAACCGCATGCGCGATGAAAGCGCGACGTGCCCCTGTCGCCCGCCGCACGATTCGCGTAGGAGTCGCCCCCGATGGAGTTCGACCCCACCGCGCCCGCCCGACCGGAGCCCGCCGCCGAAGCCCGACCGTTCCGCGTGGGCGTCGATCTCGGCGGCACCAAGACCGAGGTCGTCGCCCTCACCCGCGACGGCACCGAGCTCGTGCGCCGCCGCGTCGCGACCCCCTCGGACTACGACGCCATCGTCCTCACCGTGCGCGATCTCGTCGCCTCGGTCGACGCCGAGCTCGGTCGCTGCGACGTCGTCGGACTCGGCACCCCCGGCTCGCTCAGGCCGGCGACCGGGCGCATGCAGAACGCCAACACCACCGCGCTCAACGGGCGCCCCCTCGACCTCGACCTCGCCCACGCGCTCGGCCGCCCCGTCCTCCTCGAAAACGACGCCAACTGCTTTGCGCTCAGCGAGGCCACCGACGGCGCCGCACGCGGCGCGAGCTCGGTCTTCGGCGTCATCCTCGGCACAGGGGTCGGCGGCGGGCTCGTCCTCGGGGGGCACCTCGTGCGCGGCCCGAACGCGCTCGCCGGCGAGTGGGGCCACAACCCCCTGCCCTGGTCGACCGCGTGGGAGCGCCCCGGCCCGGCCTGCTACTGCGGCAAGCGCGGCTGCATCGAGACCTGGCTCAGCGGCTCGGGTCTCACGCGCGAGATGCTCCTGCGCAGCGGCCACGATCTCGCCGCGCACGAGGTCGCCACCCTCGCAGGCCGCGGCGACCCCGACGCGCAGGCCGCCCTCGACCTCTACATCGACCGCCTCGCACGCGCCCTGGCGACCGTCATCAACGTCGTCGACCCCGAGGTCATCGTGCTCGGCGGCGGGCTCTCGAACCTCGAGGTCCTCTACCGCGAGGTCCCGCGCCGCTGGTCTCACTGGGCCTTCGTCGCCGGCGGCCCCTCGGCCCCGCGCGAAGGCGCCCTCGTGACGCGGCTCGTGCGTGCCCGCTGGGGCGACTCGAGCGGTGTGCGCGGCGCGGCCCGCCTCGTCGCGCCCTGACATCATCGTCGATGCCGACCTCGTCGACGCCTCGGTGGTCGACCCCTTCGCTCCCAACGGGGTCTTCACCTTCGCCTCGCCGCCCGATGCCATCGCATCACTCGTCCCCGACCAGATCGTCGTGCTCGCGGGCCTCGGCCTCTTCGAGGTCGTGGCCGTCGACACCAACGAAGCCGGCGAGCTCGTCCTCACGACCGAGGATGCAGCACTGACCGACGCCGCCACCGAAGGTCGCATCGCGTGGGACATCGGCATCCGGCTGGACGGGCTCGAGCGCGCCGGCCTGGATGGGGTCGACGTCGTCACGGCGCCGCTCGACGAGCTGCCCGTCCCTCCAGGCTATTCGCGCCGCCCCGCGACCCCGCTGAACGCCTCGTTCTCGGTCGGCAGGGTCAGCGCCAAGGTCGTCTATTCGAAGTCCGCCGACCAGCACCAGCTCGCCATCACGCTGACCGGCAAGGAGGGCATCAAGGTCTCGGGCAAGGCCAAGGTGAAGTTCCGAAACTTCCGTCAGCACGGGCTCTACGAGTTCGCGCAGTCGCAGGCCAACCTCGCCATCGGCTACGACTCCTTCGACGTCTCGGGCGAGGCCCAGTTCGACCTCACCGAGGTCAATGGCACCGTGAAGCTCGACGGCCAGGCCTCGCACACGAGCCAGATCACGACCCGGCGTCAACGTGAACTTCGACGCGCCGCGCATCGACATCGGGGTCGGCCTGGTACCGCCCGCTCCGGCCCAGAGCGTGAACCTCGACGGGGTTCAGGCGCGCGTCTCGCTGTTCGCCAAGATGAAGACCGAGCTCGTCCAGAACATGGAGGTCCTCTACGACCCCTTGCTCGGCACCCTCATCGGCTACTGCTTCCGCCCGGCCGCCAACTTCGGCCTGCTCTGGGGTGGCGAGCTCCGCTTCTTCTCCGTCAGCGCCTCGACCGAGCAACAGCTCTACGCCATCGAGAAGAAGGGCAAGCCCTCGGGCACGGTCTGCAAGTAGCCGCGTCAGCGCCCGCGGCGCGGCGGCAGACCTCGGGGCGGTAGGCCACGCCGCGCGACCTCGACCGTCGGCCCTCCCCGACGCGGCGTCATCGCCCCCAGCGCAGGCCCGACCGGCCGCGCCGGCCCCTGCGGTGGTCGCGCTGGCGCAGGCTCCACCTTGCGCGTCGGGCCTCCACCCTGGGCCGCACGCGCCTCCGCCTGACGTGCCGCATCCAGCGCGGCCGCCTCTATCGACCCGAAGTTGGCCGCATAGTCCGCGATCGCACGCAGCACCTCGCGCACGTACTCGACCCCATGCCCGCTCGTGCCCGGCGGGTGCGGCAGGTGCAGCTTGCCCTCGGGGGTGAGCCTGCCGCCAGGTCCGCGATGCACGCGCGCCGCGTACTGCGCGACGATGATCGGCTGGAGCGGCCCCTCGCCCGAGAGCCCGAGCACGAGGCGATCTTTGCCAAGCGCGACCGAGGTCAGCCTGAGTGCCCGCGCCTCGAGCTTCACCGCCATCAGCCCGGCCAGGTTCCGCACCGAGAGCGGCGGCGGTCCATAGCGATCGACCGCCCCACCCAGCACCGCCGCGAGCTCCTCGTGCGTCTTGGCGCCCGCGAAGCCGCGATACAGCCTCAACCTCAAGGCCGTCTCGGGCAGCCACTCAT
>JAEUKJ010000661.1 GCA_016792665.1 Deltaproteobacteria bacterium
CGCCCGCCGCAACGAGTCTCTCCGAGCGACGCCGCAGATGGTCGCTTCTCAGTACCCTGCTCCTCAGATTTCGAGCTTGCGGCGCTCGGACTCGTCCTTCTCCGCCTCGACCGCGGACGCCCGGCGCGCACGCGACTTGGCCCACTCGCGCATGCCGTCGATCATCTCTTTCATCGTGTACGCGAGCGGCACGATCTCCTCGACCGACTTCAAGAGGCGCTCGGTCGAGAGCTCCGCCTT
Organism: Deltaproteobacteria bacterium; assembly: GCA_016792665.1. Taxonomy (GTDB): domain Bacteria; phylum Myxococcota_A; class UBA9042; order PHBI01; family PHBI01; genus WYBB01. Next base: position 241 of record JAEUKJ010000661.1, read on the forward strand.
GCCGTCCTCGTACGCGTCGAACAACGCCGAGATGACCGCCTGCTCGATCTCGGCACCGACGAACTGCTGGCTCGCGGCCACCAGCGCGCTGACGTCGATCGACCCGCTGTCGCGCTTCTTCTTCTTGATGTGGATGTTGAAGATCTCCTCGCGCTCTTTCGAGTTCGGGAGATCGACGAAGAAGATCTCGTCGAAGCGGCCTTTGCGCAGCAGCTCGGGCGGCAGCGCCTGCACGTTGTTGGCGGTCGCGATGACGAACACCGACGACTTCTTCTCCTGCAGCCAGGTGATGAACGTCGAGAACACGCGCGAGGTCGTGCCGCCGTCGGTCTGGCCCGAGCTCTGCGTGCCCGAGAAGCCCTTCTCGAGCTCGTCCAGCCACAGGATCGACGGAGCCACCGCCTCGGCCGTCTTGATCGCCTTGCGGATGTTCTCTTCCGAGCTACCGACCAGGCTGCCGAAGATCTTGCCGACGTCCAGGCGCAGGAGCGGCATGTGCCACATCGCGCCGATCGCCTTGGCCGTGAGCGACTTGCCGCAGCCCGGCACACCGATGAGGAGGAGGCCCTTGGGGGCCGGCAGGCCGAAGTCGCGAGCATCGCGCGAGAAGCTCGACTTGCGCTTCTTGAGCCACCCCTTCAGCACCTCGAGCCCACCGACGTCGGAGAAGCGCGAGTCGGTCTCGTAGAACTCGAGGATGCCCGACTTGCGGATGATGCCCTTCTTCTCGGCCATGATCGTGTCGACATCGAAGTCGCGCGTCTTGACCAGGGACTTCGCGAAGACGCTCTTGGCCTCGTCCGCGGTCAGCCCCAGCGCCGTCTCGACCACCACCTCGCGCAGCTCGGGGTCGCTCTTGACGGCGAGGTGCACGCTGTCGGGCACGCTCTGCGCGACCTGCCAGACGATCTCTTCGAGCTCGTCGCGCTCGGGCAGATCGTAGTCGACCACCGCGAGCTCCTTCTCGACCTCGGCCGGGGCCGCGAAGGTCGCCGCGAGCAACACGATGTGCAGGTTGTAGTCGTTCTCTTTGAAGTGGCGCGCGCAGTCACGCAGCTTCCGGACGACCGACGGGTCTTTCATGAACGGGTGGAAGTCCCGCATGATGAAGACCGCGTCGTCCTCGAACTTGGTGATGAAGTCCAGGGCGCGGAGCGGATCGCGGATGTCGCTGTAGCTCGAGCCGCCGTCCAGCGACTCGAAGCCGTTGGTGATCGACCAGGCGAAGACCTTGCGCTGACGACGCCCGCCGATCTCCTTGATGGCGCGCTCGACGCGCTCCTCCTCGGGAGAAACGACGTAGATAAGGCCGTAGCGCGCCTGGATGAGGTACTCGAGCTCACGCTTGCTCGGGATCTTCTCGGATGCCATCTGGGTTCGTCCTTCGCGTCTTGGTCAAGGCCGCGCACGGCCAATGGTCTCGGCACTTCCAGGCCACCCGCGCGTCGTCGCGGCGGCCCTCCCAATCATCCTTTCTCGACCGCGTTCCGGAGCGCTTTCAGCTCCTTGCGCATGTCGTCGGCGTCGCCTTCGATGCTGGTCAGCGTCTGGCCGATGCCATCGATCGCGTCCTGCAGCGCCTTGGCGTTCGTCTTGCCCTTCTCGATGTCCTCGCCGTAGGTCTTCAAGACCCCCAGGTTGGACATCCACGACCGGTAGAGGTCCATGATCGCGTCGAGCGCGTCCAAGGCCCCGTCCTTGTCGAAGCCCTCGGCCTTGGCCGCCACGGGGGGCGCCTTGGAAGCCCGATCGGCCTCGATCTTCCACTTCTCGACCTCGGCCTTGGCCTTGCGCAGATCGAGCGACAACGAGTCGACCTTGTCCTCGAGCGCGGCGACCTGCTTCTTCAGACCCGCATCGCCATCGCCCGCGGCCGGTGCAGCCGCGGCCGCCTTGGCCTCCTTCTTGGCCGTCGCCAGGTCGGCCTCGAGGTCCTCGATGCGCTCCTCGAGCGAGGTGATCTTGCGCTTGGCGCTCGTCAGCTCGGCGTCGCTGGCACCCTTGGTGCTGGCCGAGGACTCGGCCTCCTCGATCTTCTCCTCGAGCTGCTGGTTCTTCTTCCGCAGCGTCTGGACCTCGCTCTCGAGCTTGGCCTTCACCTCGGGGGTGAACGCCAGGAGCTTCTCCTGCAGGCGGTCGACCTCGTCGCGCGCGTTCTCGAGGTCGGACTGGAGGCGCGAGACCTCGCGGTCTTTCCGCTTCATGTCCGGGTGGTTCGCCAGATCCTTCGACTCGGCCGCCGACTCCTTGGCGTCCGCGAGCTCGCCCTGGATGCTCTTCATCTGCTGCTCGACCTTCGCCAGCTTCTCGCGGAGGTCGTTGGCCTCCTTGTCCTTGGCGAAGTACTTCTCCATCATCTCGGTCTTGGCCTGCTGGAGGTCCTTCACGCCGGTGCCGAGCTTGAGGTCGTAGATCTCCTTGTCGCGCTCCTCGATCTCGAGCTGCAAGCTCTTGATGTGGTTCTCCTTCTCGTGGATGACCTCGCGCAGCAGCGCCAGCTCGCGCTCGAGCTTGCGGGTCTCGGTGTTCTCGAAGTTCATCGAGTTCTGGACCGACTCGAGCTCCTCCCGCGCGTTGCGCAGGTCGAACTCCATCATGTCGAGCTCGCGCTGCAGCTCGTCGATGCGACGATCCTTCTGCACGGCCTTGGACTTGAGCTCGGACAGGGTGTCCTGCGTCTCCTCCTTGGTGGCCTCGAACTGCTTCAGCTGCGACTCGAGCTCGGCGACCTCCTTCTCGAAGTTCTCGATCGTCTCCTCGTGCTCCTTCAGCTCGTCGCGCGAACGCTCGAGCAGATCCTGCACGTGGTCGGTCTGCTCGCGCGCCTTGTCGTAGCGATCCTGCCAGTCGCGGATCTCTTCGTCATGCCGCGAGTCGCGCGCCTCGAGATCCTCGATGCGGCGTAGCGCCTCGTCGTACTTCGCCTTCTGCTCGCGCAGGTTGTCCTCGAGCTTGTTCGCCTTGTCCTGCGCGGCGCGCAGCTCGGCCGGATCCACGCCGGTGAAGGCCGCCTTCTTCTCGGGCGCCGCACGACGGAGATCATCGGCCTCGGGGGCACGCGCACGCGGCGGCGGCTCGGGCTCGGCCGACGGACGCGGACGGCGCGCGGGCTCGGGCTCGGGTGCCGGCTCGGCCGAAGGTCGCGCACGACGACCCGGGGCGGGCTCGGGCTCGGGCGCAGGCTCCGCCGAAGGGCGCGGACGGCGACCCGCCGGCTCGGGTTCGGGCGCGGGCTCGGCCGAAGGGCGCGCGCGACGACCGGGCGCGGGCTCCGGCTCGGGCGCGGGCTCGGCCGAAGGACGCGCGCGACGACCAGGCGCGGGCTCCGGCTCGGGCGCCCTCGCGACCGGCGCGGGCTCGGCCGACGGACGCGCACGACGCGGAGGCTCGGGCTCGGGCGCCGGCTCGGCCGAGGGACGCGCGCGGCGCGGAGGCTCTGGCGCGGGCTCGGGCTCGGGCTCGGGCTCGGGCCGGGCGCGACGCCCACCACCGCGGACCGGGTCGGGCGCCGTCTCGACCTTCACCGAGAAGTCGCCGAAGCGGATCACGTCACCCTCTTGGATGTAGGTGATCTCGATCTGCTCCCCGTTGAGGAAGGTGTGGTTCGAGCTGCCGACGTCGCGCACGCACCAGTTTCCGTCCTCGGCCTCGTAGAACTCGGCATGGGCCCGGCTCACGGAGGCGTGACGGATGCGGATCGGCGCCTCGGCCCCTCGCCCGACGACGAAGACCTGACCGGTCTCGAGCGGGAAAACGACCTTCTCTCCAGCATCGTTCTTGAAGGTGACCGTCAGCACATCTCGTCCATGGTCTGGGGGGGCCACAGGGGCCGCGATTACCGAGCTCGGCGAGGGAGCATCGTGCAGGTTCGAGCCGGGAGCGCGGGCCCCGGCATCGCGTTCGTTCGGTGCGCAAGTGTCGAGCACCCACGCTCACCGCGCCAAGATAACGAGGGAGGCCCAGGTTGTACAGCGCACCCTGAGAAGGTTCGGCGTGGGTTTGGAGACCTTCGCGGCGGCGCCGAGGAACCGTTCGAGGGAGTGCCGGGCATGGGTTGGAGGGTCTGGCGAGTGGTGGTATAGAACGAGGCGATACGTTTGCGCTCTCCCCGACCTGGCCGACAGGACGCCACGTCGAGGGTCGAGCTCACGGCCGAGAGCAGGCCCAACACACCGGTTGAATCCGCCCGGCAGCCTGGCTCCGCCAGACCTCGTGCGGATGGGAAGGCGACGAGAATGAGCGAGAACCTGGTGAAGTCAGCGATCGAAGTGGCGGCCCGCATGCAGGAGGGGACGCTGCAAGGCGTGCTCGTCTCGGAGGTCGACCTCTCGAAGCAAGGGCTCGCGGGGGCGCACGCGGCCGACGCAACCTTCCGACGCGTGGCTCTCCACGACGCCGACGCGACCCGATCGATCTTCTCGCGCAGCAAGTTCAGCGAGGCGAGCTGCCGCAAGGTGCGGTTCGATCACGGCCTCTTCCGCGGCACGAGCTTCTTCAACTGCGAGCTCATCGAGGCACGCTTCGTGGACTCGATGCTCTCGGGCACGAGCTTCTTCTCGTCGCGCCTCGGCAACGTCGACTTCTCGGGGTCCCGCATCCAGAGCTGCACGTTCAACAGCTGCGAGCTCTTCGGTGCGAAGTTCCCGCGCAGCCTCATCCTCAACTCGAAGTTCGAGGCGCAGGAGCGCGGCAACGTCACGCTCGATCGCGCCGACTTCTCGAACGCCGTCATCATCGACAGCGACCTCATGGGCGCCAACCTCTTCGGCGCCAACTTCAAGAACGCGCTGCTCATCAAGGTGGATTTGCGCCACGCCAACATCGCCCAGGCCAACTTCGAGGGCGCGCGGCTGGTCGACGTGCAGGTCGATCTCACCCAGCTCGAGCCCGGCGAGCGCCGCATGATCGAACGCGCCAAGCTCGACGATCCCTGGCGCAACCACGGCTTCATGCGCGAGATCCTGGCGCCCTACTCCGGTGAGGAGATGGGCGCGATGCTCGAGTACCTCCTCCGGACCTACGTCATCGAGAGCGCCGAGCCGCAGAGCGACGCCGACAGCCTGGTCGGCCTCCTGCAGAGCATCAAGGCCCGTCACGACTTCGCCGAGCTCGAGCACCTCCGCATCAGGAACGGTGTGGTCCAGGTCCGGCACGGGGTCGGCTGGTACGATCTCGGCGCCCCGATCGAGGGCGCGGTCGAGAGCGACGAGGACTCGCCGGCGCCCCGGCCGCGTCAGTCCGCCGCCCCGGCCGCACCCGCGCCGACCAGCGCCGCCGCGCCCCGACGCGAGCGCGGGCCCCTGGTCGACGAAGAGCCGCGCGCCGCCAAGAAAGAGCAGGGGCCACCGCCGAAGGTCTCCACCTCGAAGCGCTTCCGCAAGCTCGAGATGGACTAGCAGGCCGCGGGAAACGGTCATCTCCGGCGTTGGTCAGTCGCGCGCTTGGGCGGCGACCTTGGGGTCGCCTCCGCGCGTGCTCCTTCCCGCCTTGGAGCTGACCCATTTCGAGCGGCCTGCGGGCGCGTCGGCGCGCTTCCTGCGTTGGCCAGTCGCGCGCTTGTGCGGCGTACCTAGGGGTCGCCTCCGCGCGTGCTCCTTCCCGCCTTGGAGCTGACCCATTTCGGGCGGCCCCACGCGCGCCGGACCGTAGGGTCCGGGCTTACCCGGCCCGCAGGCCTCCGACCGGCGAGACGATCAACGCCGAAGGCCTGGCGGAGCCAGGCTGCCCAACGGCGTGATCAGCGCTTGTTGCGGTAGCGCGCGTCCTCGAAGGCGCTCGCCGGCTCGTCGTCGTCCTCGACGATGATCGACGGGAGCTCCTCGGTCGGCTGCGTGCGGCGACGCGTGTCGGTCGGCTGCGGACGCGGAGCGGGCTGCGGTCGCGCCGCGGGACGCGTCTGGGCGTTGGAGATCGGGGTGTCGTCCTCGTCGTCGTCGTCGGCCCACGCAAAGACGGGCGAGTGCGGCGCCGTCTTGTCGTCGTCCTCGACGCCGAACTCCTTGAAGGTCGGGGCCGGCTCCTGCTCTTCGTCGTCGAAGGCAGCGCGGCCGGGCTGCGTCGACTCCTCGCGACGCGCGAGCGGCAGCCCCTCCTCCTCGTACTCGTACTCCTCGACGGGCTCGGGCTCGTCGTCGACGCGCACCAACACCGCGGTGATGTTGTCCTTGCCGCCCCGATCGTTGGCCATGCGGATGAGGATCCGCGCGGCCTCGTCGAGGTCGTCGTAGTTGGCCTCGAGCACGTTCTCGATGCTCCAGTCGTCGACCATGTCCGACAACCCGTCGGAACACAGGAGGTAGACATCGCCCGGGATGCGCTCGTGGATCGCGGTCTCGGGGCGGACGTAATCCTTCAACCCGATGGCGCGTACGATGACGTTGCCGTGCTTGAAGTTGTCGATCTCGTCCTGGCTCTGCAGCTCGCCGAGGTCGATCTTGTGGTTCAAGAGCGAGTGGTCGCGGGTGACCTGCTCGAGGCGCCCGTCGCGGAAGCGATAGATGCGCGAGTCGCCGACGTGGGCGACGATGAGCTTGTCCTCCCACTCGCTGACCGCGACGACCGTCGTGCCCATGCCCTCGAGCTTCGAGTCCCGCATGCCCGCGACGTAGACCTTGTCGTTGGCGTGCTGGATCGCGTTCGAGATGACCAGCTCACCCACCGCAGCCCCGGGCTCACCCGGGTAGGGCAGCGATCGGTCGCCGTCCATGCGAGTCTGGAAGAACGCGTGGATCTCTTCGGTCGTCATGGCCGAAGCCACTTCACCCGACGCATGTCCACCCATGCCGTCACACACGACGAAGACGCCGAGGTCGGGGTCGACGACGAACGCGTCCTCGTTCTCGCTGCGCTTCCTGCCGACGTCCGTGAGGCCCGCCCAAGTGAGCTTCCGCATGCGTCTTCCCATCACCTGTTCAGAGACGAATCCGCCCCCGGGCCGCGCGAGCGCGTGGAGCCGGGGTAGCGCCGAGGCGCTCGGGTATGATTTTCAGAGGCCAATCGAGCTCGACTCCCGCGCCCCAGCGCGGCTACCGGTCGAGCCCCGAGGCCGATTCAGAGATCGGGACCGGTCTTGCGACCCCCGCCGTCATCACCCAACACAGCACGCACCGAGTAGGCGGTCTTGTCGCCATCGCGATGCGCAATCTTCACGAAGTATCGCCCGCTCTTGGCCTTGACGACGAGCTTGATGGCCTCGTCCCCGGCCCGACGCTTCTCGCTGCCGAGCTCCACGCCGTACTTGTCATAGAGCCCGAGCTGCAGCACGGCCCCCTTGGACTCGGACTTCAGCTCGACCGTGAGCTTGCCGGTCTCGCCGACGTCGATGGCCCTCCAGTCGGTGGTATCACCACTGTCCTGGTCGATCTCACCAGTGGTCCACTCGTCCAGGGGCATCTGCTGTGCCTCGCTGCGATACGCGTCGCCGCCGGACTGAGCCTCGGGCTCACTCCCGCACGCGGACGCGGAAAGGACGAGGAGAAGACCGAAGACCCCGAGCTTGAGCGAGATGCCTTGAGCTGCGCGCGACATGTTCACCGCCGGGTCCCTGCCCTGCCGAAGAGGACCCCCAAGCTAGCATCGCGCGCCAATGCACGTCAAGCGACGACCCTGCGAGAAAACGGCCTCAAATCAGCCACTTGCAAGCTTGTCGTGGTCACGGTGCGAAGCGCGAACCCAGCGCGTCACCTTTCCCTCGAGCATCGTGGCGGCCGACCTTGTCAGGGGTTCGGGCCACCTTCGTTTCCGAAGGCGGCCCTCCCACTGCGCTGGTCGGGGCGACTGGATTCGAACCAGCGACCCCTTGCTCCCGAAGCAAGTGCGCTACCAGACTGCGCTACGCCCCGCCCTTGATGCGTCGCGTGGTGTAGTGGACAGTGCCACCGGTGTCAACGACCTTTTTTGCGCTCGTCCCCTCCCCGACCCCGCTCGAGCTCGGGGCTCTCCTCCTGGCCGGCCTCATCGCCGGGTTCATCAACACCCTCGCCGGTGGCGGCTCGCTGCTCACGCTGCCGATTCTGGTCCTGACGGGCCTCACGTGGGAGGCCGCCAACGCGACGAGCCGCATCGCTGTCCTGATGCAGTCGATCTCGGCGGTCTCGGGCTTCATGCGGGTCGATCGCATGGACACCCGCGAGGCCCTCTGGATGGCGCTGCCGGCCGGCCTCGGGGCAGCCCTCGGCGCCCTGCTCGCCCTCTGGTTGGACGCCCGGACCTTCGAGCCGGTGGCCCTCGTGCTGCTGGTCGGGGTCGGCGTCGCCATGATCGCGTCGCCCAAGATCACCAGCGGCAAGAACCCACGCACGCTCCGCGAGCGCCCCCTCGCCTGGCCCCTCCTGGTCCTCATCGGCGCCTACGGAGGCTTCATCCAGGCCGGCGTCGGCTACCTCCTCATCGCGCTCTTCGGCGGCCTCCTGGGGCGCGACCTGGCCTCGGGCAACGCGCTGAAGGCCGCGCTCGTCCTGCTCTTCACCCTGGTCGCGCTGCCCATCCTGGGACTCGGCCAGGGGCTCGATCTGGCCCGCGGGCTGACGCTCGGAGCAGGCGCGGTCTTTGGCGCGCAGCTCGCCGTGCGCTTCGCCGTGCGCGCGACGCCGAACGCGATGCGCCTCATCCTGCTCTCGACTCTGCTGGTCGTGATCGTCGTCGCGGTCGTGCGCTGAGCTCAGCCGCAGGCCGCGCGCAGCTCAGCGATGCGGGCCGCGCGATCGGGCACACCGAAGACCGCCTGGCCTGCGACGAAGACGCTGGCGCCGGCGTCCCAGGCCGACCGGATGGTCTGAGGCCCGATGCCTCCGTCGATCTCGACGAGGGTCGCGAGGCCGCGGCGCGCGATCGTCTCGGCGATGCGTTCGACCTTCGGGAGCACGCCGCCGATGAAGCGCTGCCCGCCGAAGCCGGGGTTCACCGACATGACGAGGAGGTGGTGGCAGAGGTCGAGCACGTAGTCGAGGGTGCCCTCGGGGGTCGACGGGTTCAGCACCACCCCGGGCTCGGCCCCGGCCTGGCGGATCTGCTCCAGCGTCCGATGCAGGTGCACCGAGGCCTCGACGTGCACGGTGAGCCAGGCCGCCCCGGCCTCGACGTAGCGCTCGACCCAGCGCTCGGGCGTCTCGATCATGAGGTGCACGTCGAGAGGACGCGTGGCGCGCTCTCTGATCTTGGCGATGATCGGCGGGCCGAAGGTCAGGTTCGGCACGAAGTGGCCGTCCATGACGTCGACGTGCAACAGGTCCGCGCCGGCCGCCTCGATCGACGAGACCTCGTCGCCCAGACGGAGGAAGTCGGCCGAAAGCAGCGACGGCGCGATCATTGGCACGCGGCTCTCGGCGGTCGGGGTGTGCGTGCTCATCGGCGCATGAGCCGCCCGTCGAGGGTGATGGCGAGCCCCTTGGCATTGATGAAGCGCAAGACCTCGGGCTCGGGCACGGGCAGCCGCTTCTGGCCGCCCTCCTTGGCGACGAACTGCTTGATGGCGGCGATGGCGGCGTCATCGAAGCTCTTGTCGATGCTCTTGGTGACGATGCGGAACTCCTCGATGGCCCCGTCGAAGGTCATGCGCGTCACCTGAACCTTCGTCTGCAGCTTCTTCAGGAGGACCTCGTCCAGGAAGGGCGGCGTGCGAAAGACCTTGGAGATCTCCTTGGCGACCTTGTTCGAGTAGGCCGAGCCGAGCTTCAGCTCCATACCCTGCCCGCCGATCTCGCCCTCTTTGAAGCCGGTCAGCCGTGAGAGATCTTTGGCGCGCGCCCGTGGGTCGAGGGGCTCGTCGGAGAGGAGCTCCTTCAGGGCGTCCTTGTTCTTCGGGTCCTTCTTCTCTTCCTTGGCCTCGACGTCCTTGATGAGCTTGTCGAGCTTCGAGGGCTCGCCGCTCAGGTTGACGGCGTCCTCGAAGATCTGAGGCCGCTCGAAGGTCTCGATTTCAGGAAGCTTCTTGGCATCCGGCTCGACCCCGCCCAGAGCCGGGATCATGGTGGCCTCGAGCACCTCGAGGTCCTTGACGGGGACCGGCTCCGGATCGCGCCGCTTGC
>JAEUKJ010000669.1 GCA_016792665.1 Deltaproteobacteria bacterium
CACGGTGACCCTCTTCGGTATCTTCGCGACCGGCGCCGGCTTTGCGGACGTGTGGGCGGTCGGTGGGGACACCGATGGGGCGGTGGGCCACGTGTACAAGTTGGACGGCGCGGCCTTCGTCGAGGACACCACCATGCCCGAGGCGGCGCGCACGGCGGGCCAGTTCTTCAAGGTCTGGGGACGCTCGTCGAACGACCTCTGGGTGGTCGGCCTCGGCAACAAGATGATGCATCGCAGCGCGAGCGGCTGGAGCGTCATCGACACGCCGCAAGGCCGTCGCCTCTTCACGATGCACGGCAACGACACCACCGCGATCGCGGTCGGCGGCTTCGCGACCGGGCTGGTCGTCGAGGCCCTGGGTGCGGGCGCGGCGACCGTCAGCGACGCGACGCCACCGGGCGTGAAGCAGCTGAACGGCGTGTGGGTCGATGGCGACGGCAGCGTGGTCGCGGTCGGGGTCGAGGGCACGGTGACCGAGCGGCGCGGCACGGTGTGGAAGGCGCCGAGCGGCTTGCCGCAGGTGCTTGACGACTATCACGCGGTCTATGTCGACCCCGAGGGCGGGGTGTGGGCGGTCGGTGGGTTCATCGTCGTGACGCCGGGGACCGACGGCATGCTGCTCCACTATGGCCCGTCGATCAGCTCGACCATCGTGACCAGCTCGGGCCTGACTCTGTGAGTCAGTCGTCGAGGCCGCAGTCGACCATGAGGTCGGTGCTGCGGTCGCGCTGGTCCTCGGACACGCCGAGCATCTGGCCGACCCAGATGTAGCCCGGGGCAAAGCCGTAGAGGGCGAGCAGCCCGGCGCCGCGCTCGGCCTGGATGGCGCGGTCGAGTGCCACCCAGACCTCGCACGGGACGGCCACCACCTCGATCGGGGCATCGATGAGGCCGCTGCGATTCTGGTCGAAGCTCGCGACCAGGATATCGGCGACCTCGCCGTCCCACTCCGCGCTCGCGGTCGTGGCGCGGATGGCGGCGAGCTGCGCGAGGACCCGCTCGGTCGGGGACTCGTCGCGTGGGACGACGGCGGCGCAGCGCATGAGCGCGCGGTGTGCGTCGGTGCGTCGTTCGGGCGTGATGCCGAGCGGGCCGGCGCGAAAGAGGAAGCCTGGAGCGAGGCCGTAGAGCTCGGCAAAACCGGTGCCCAGGTCCTGCCGCACGTCCTGTTCGAGAGCATCCCAGAAGGCGCAGTCGATGGCGGCGAGCTCGGGGGCGTCGAGGGTGCCCGAGCGATCGCGGTCGTGGCGGACCAGGGCGCGCTGCACCGCGGCCTCCCAAGCGGGTGAGCCCGCAGGAGAGGGGAGCGACAGGGCGCGCGGGGGGCTGCTGCCAGGCGGGACCGAGGCACACGCAGCATGCAGCAAGCCGAGGACCGCGAAGACGCGTACCCACATGGTGGTGACGACACCACGCGTGCGCGTGCAGGGCAAGGGCCGGTCGCGTGCGTGGCGCGCGCGCATGCGGCACGTGGCAGGGCGCCCTGGCGAGCGCCCGCCTGCGACGAAGGGCGGAGCGCGCTGGCGAGCGCTCCGTCGGGGGAACTCAGCCGTTGCCGACGAGATCGTTCGACAGCGTGGTGCGGATCTTGTCGATCTTCGCAGCGATGAGCTTGGCCTGGTCCTTCGACGCCTGCTTCATGAGCTCCTCACCGCGGGCGATGTGCTCTTGCACCTCGGAGCCACCCTCGGGCTTGATCTTCAGGATGTTCGCCGTGACCGCGAGCCACTCGTCGAGCTCGGCTTTCGCGAGACCTCCCTGCTTGCCGCCCTTGGCCGCGGCGGGTGCGAGCTGCTTGGCCTGGGCGTCGTAGCCGGCGCCCGGCGTGACGAGCTCCTTCGCCTTGTTCTTGGCAGCGTCGGTCTTGCCGGTATTGCCAGAGGCCTCGAGGGCTGCGCTCTTCTTCGTTTGTTCTTTGGGCATGGTGTGCTCCGGAGTGTGTGACGGCGAAAGACCACCCGTCCCCCGACTGCGGTCGCAGCGGGAGAAGACGCTCGGGTCGAGGTCGAGCAGGAGGCACGACGTCACGAACGCAATTTTCCGTGATCGTCGCTTGAATCGGGCGTGACAGGCGTAGACCGGTCGGTCAAGTGCCAATTGGCGATTCGTCAGATCGCGCGCTCGACGTCGTCGCATGCGGCGTCAAGGCGCGCTATGAGAACGCCGTGGCGACCTATGTCATCGGTGACGTGCAGGGGTGTGTCGAACCGCTTCGCAGGCTCATGCAGCGGATCGGCTTCGATCGATCGCAGGACCGCCTGGCGCTCGCGGGTGATCTGGTCAACCGCGGGCCGAGCTCGCTCGAGGTCCTGCGGCTCCTCGTCGAGCTCGACGACGCGGTCGACGCGGTCCTCGGCAATCACGACATCTATGCGTTGGCGCGCGCCTTCGGGGTGACCGGGGCCACGCGCGACGACACGCTCGGTGCACTCTGGCCGGCACCCGACCGCGAGCGGCTCATCGGCTGGCTCGTGCGGCGACCGCTGCTCACCGAGCTCGAGGGCGGCGTCACGATGGTGCACGCCGGGCTCTTGCCGCGCTGGTCGATCGACGAAGCGCGCGCCGAGGCCGAGCTCGTTCGCGCCGAGCTGGCCAGCGACCCGGCCGGTCTCTTGTCGGCGTACTTCAATCGTCGGCGACCGGACTGGGACCCGGGGCTCGCCCCGCGCGAGCGCGCCGTCGCGACCCTGGCGGTGATGACGCGCATTCGCTTCGTCGATGCCGCGGGTCGCCCTTGCGCGGGCTCGGGCCCGCCCGAGGACCCGCCCGAGCCCGGGCTGGTGCCGTGGTTCAAGGCCGCGGGTCGCAAGTCGGTCGGTACACCGATCGCGTTCGGGCATTGGGCGTCGCTCGGGCTCTGGCTCGAGCGCGAGGTGATGGCGCTCGACTCGGGGTGCGTGTGGCAGGGCTCGCTCACGGCCCTGCGCCTCGAGGATCGCGCGGTCTTTTCGGTGCCCACGCGCAAAGACGCGGACTGATCGAACCGTCCGGGCGGGCGAGGCTCGACGCTACGTGGTGCGTTAAAGCGCGAGAGGCGGCACCCGATCGCTCGGGCCCGCCTCTCGTGAATCTGGCCGTTGGGGCTGGCTGAGCCAGGGTTCCCAGCGGCTCGATCAGCTCAGTGATCGCGGCCGGTCAGCCTGGCCGAAGCCAGGCCTTCCCGCCGAGTCGATCAGTACACGCCCTTCCACCCGGGGTAGAGCATGCCCATCGTCGCCGTCGTCTGACGGAGGAAGAAGGGCACCTCGACGTACTGGCGGAGCTGCATGCAGGCCTTGTTCGCCGTGCAGGTGCACTGCGACGAGTCGGTTGCATTGCAGCCCGGCTTGCCCGTGGCGAGGTCGCCGCCGTTGGCGTCGAACGCGAGGACATCCTTGTCGTACATGACGATCGGCTGTCCGGTGGTCGGGTTGATGTCCGCCTCCCACCACTTCGTCACGCCGTCGGGTCCGGTGACCCACTGGCCCTTGTAGGCCTTCGACGAGAGCTCGTTGGCGTACTCGAGGATGCGGGCCGCGATGCCCTTCTGGACCGTCTTGCCGAAGATGACCTCGGTCCCGATGGTGCGCGCGACGTAGGTCTTGCCGTTGGGGTTGTGGAACTCGATGCGCTGGGTGATGCCCGGGTCGTTGTCCACGCCGAGCTCCCAGAGGCGGAGCTGGTCGATCCACCACTGCTGCTGGTTCTCCGGCAGGTAGATGGCGGTC
>JAEUKJ010000680.1 GCA_016792665.1 Deltaproteobacteria bacterium
AGCCCGCCGAGCATCTCGAACCGATCGAGGCGGACCTGCCCGCCTCGACTGATGACGAGGCTCTGGAGCTTCGCGATCGGCTCGCCGTTCCCCTTCAAGAGCTGGATGGACTCGGAGCTGACGTCGATCTGCTGGATCCCCGCGGCCATCGCCGCGGCCTGGGGCTGCGTGCCCGCGGCCAGGATCTGCGCGAGGTTCCCCGTGCCCTGGATCGAGATATCGAAGCCCCCGCCCGCGGGGATGGAGACGCCGCCCCCGGTGGCCTGCTTGACGAAGGGCGACTTCATCGCAAGGCTCGCGCCCACGGTCGGGCGACTGACCTCGGCCGGGGCCACACCCGCCCCCGCACCCGGGGCCGGCGGCATCGCATCGAAGTTCGCCTTGATGCGCGACAGGGTCTGCATGATGTTCGGGTCGCGCAGGGGGTCGTAGCCGGGGTTCGCCATGGACGTGCCGGCGATGGCCGAGGCGATCATGTCGCGCACGGTCTTCTCGCCGGTCTCGGTCACGTCGATGAAGCCCTCGCCCATGCCGCGCACGGGCGAGAACTCGGCGTAGGGCTGGCCCGAGGTGAAGTTCACGCCCGCCCCGTACATGCGCATGTTCTGCGCGGGCCACTGCACGTCGAAGTGCAGGCCGGGCGAGGTCCAGATGCGGAGACCCTGCGGCGTGACCTCGAGGCCGATGGTCGTCGGGGCCGAGGTCTTGGCGGTGTACTTCCAGTTCTGCGCGAAGGTGCGGTTCTCCGGGATCTGGAACGAGAGTCGGACCGCGCGCAGGTCGACATTGCCGGGCACGTTCGAGGCGATGTCGGCGCCGGGAGCCGCCGGCGCGGCCGCAGGACCGGCGTTGGGCGCGGCCGGACCCGGAGGACGCAGCATGGCCTCGCCTTCCTCGAAGTTCGCACCGCGCAGCGAGCCGCGAAGGCCACCTGCCCCGCCACCACCCTGACCGGGTGCCTGCGCCTGCGCCCCTGCGCCGCTCTGAGCGGGAGCCGGGGTCGATCCTCGTCGTTCTTGGGCTGGAGCCGTCGCCATAGGGATCACCTCGCGAGCAAGGTCTCATCCTCGCAACCGCAATTCAAGCACCGGCTCACTCGGCCCCGGGGCGAGGCTCAGACCTCCATGATCTCCTTCTCTTTCGCGTTCGTGTCGGCGTCGATCTTGGCGACGGCATCGTCCACGTACTTCTGGATCTGCTTGAGGGCTCGCGTCTCGTCGTCCTCGCTGACCTCGGCCGCCTTCACCATCTCATTGGCATCGCGACGCAGGTTGCGCACGATGACCCGCGCATCCTCGGCCTTCTTCTTGAGCTCTTTCACGAGGTTCTTGCGGACCTCGCCGGTGAGCGGCGGGATGGGCAGCCGCACGAGCTCGCCGTCGTTGCTCGGCGTGATGCCGATGTTGCCGCCGACGATGGCCTTCTCGATGGCACCGAGCAGCGACTTGTCCCACGGCTTGATGGTGATGAGGCGCGGGTCGGCGATGTTCAGCGCGGCGACCTGGTTCAACGGGGTCGGGGTCCCGTAGTACTCGACCCGGATGCCGTCGACGACCGCCAGGTTGGCGCGCCCGGTGCGGATCTTCGTGAGCTCGCGCTTGAAGGCCTCGTGCGCCTTCTGAAGGCTGTTCTTCGTGTCGGTGTAGATCTCTTCGAGCATGGTCTCACTCCTCGGGCGATTCGGGCCGAGCATAGCCACGCGCGCTCAAAGTACAAGCGTCGCGCTGGCGCGCGCATGACCTCGGCCTCAGCGGTCGACGACGGTCGACGTCACGGTGCCGCAGACAGCCTTCACGATGTTGCCGGGCACGGTCATGTCGAAGACCAGGATCGGCAACGCGTTCTCGCGGCAGAGCGAGATCGACGTCGCGTCCATGACCCCGAGGTCGAGGTTCAGTGCGTCGGTGTAGGTCAGCTTGTCGAAGCGCACGGCATCCGCGTGTTTCTTCGGGTCCTTGTCGTAGACCCCGTCGACCTTGGTCGCCTTCATGACGACGTCGGCCTTGATCTCCAGCGCGCGCAGCGCCGCGGCCGTGTCGGTCGTGAAGTAGGGGTTGCCGGTGCCCGCGGCGAAGATGACGACCCGCCCCTTCTCGAGGTGTCGGGCCGCGCGCCGCCGGATGTACATCTCGGCGACGTTGCGCATCTCGAGGGCCGACATGACGCGCGTCGGGACCCCGTGGGCCTCCAGCGCGTCCTGCATCGCGAGCGCGTTCATCACGGTCGCGAGCATGCCCATCTGGTCGGCCGTGGTCCGGTCCATGCCGGCCGCCGCGCCCTTGAGACCGCGAAAGATGTTGCCGCCGCCGATGACCAGGGCCAGCTCGGCGCCGAGCGCTTTGACCTCGGCGCACTCGCGCGCGATGGCCTGCAGGGTCGGGACGTCGATGCCGTAGCCCTGCGCCCCCATGAGCGCTTCACCCGACAGCTTGAGCAACACGCGACGATATTTCAGCTCGCTCATGTCTCGACTCCCACAAGAAAAAGGGCATCGGACGTGCGCCCGATGCCCTTGTCTAAGCCACTCGCCGGCCTCTCAGCCCGCGACCTGCTTGGCGACCTCGGCCGCGAAGTCGTCCTGACGCTTCTCGATGCCTTCACCGACCTCGAAGCGCGCGAAGCGACGGATCGAGATCTTCTCGCCGATCTTCGCGGTGACCTCCGCGACGAGCGCCGCGACGGTCTTGTCCGGATCCTTCACGAAGGGCTGGTCGAGAAGGCAGCTCTCGGCCTTCCACTTCTTGAGGCGCCCCACCACGATGTTCTTGGCGATGTTCTCGGGCTTGCCCTCGTTCATGGCCTGCGCGGTGAAGATCTCCTCCTGCTTGGCCACGACATCGGCCGAGAGCTCCTCGGCGCGAACGACCAACGGATTGGTCGCCGCGATGTGCATCGCGATGTCCTTCGAGAACGCGAGGAAGTCCTCGTTGCGTGCCACGAAGTCGGTCTCACAGTTGACCTCGACCAGGACGCCGATGCGGCCGCCCTGGTGGAGGTAGCTCGCCACGACACCATCGGCGGCGATGCGGCCCGACTTCTTGCCGGCCGACGCGAGCTGCTTCTTCTGAAGCCACTCGATCGCGAGCTCGAAGTTGCCGCTCGTCTCCTCGAGCGCCTTCTTGCAGTCCATCATGCCGGCGCCAGTACGCTCGCGCAGATCCTTGACCAGGGTAGCGGTGATCGCTGCCATCTCGATTCTCCGTTTCGCATCGGTCGACCGCCCCAGCGGGCGATCGACCACGTGTTCTCGATCGTGTTGTCTCGATCGTGGGGACGATCAGGACTTGCCGGCCTCGTCCTCATGACCACCGCGGACGACCACGTCGACATCCTTCGAGGAGGTCGGCGCGAAGTCGCGCTGGAAGGACTCCTTGTGAGCCGCCGCGCCCGCGAGGTACGCGTCGGTCAGGGCCTTCGTGAAGAGCGTCAGCGCGCGGATCGCGTCGTCGTTCGACGGGATCGGGTAGTCGATGAGGCTCGGGTCCGAGTTCGAGTCGACCAGCGCGATCACGGGGATCTTGAGCTTCTTCGCCTCGTCGATCGCGAGATGCTCCTTCACGGTGTCGATCACGAAGATCGCGCCCGGGAGCTTCTTCAGGTCGCGGATGCCGCCGAGGTTGCGGAGCAGCTTCTCGCGCTCCCGCTCGAGCATGTTGACTTCCTTCTTCACCAGCTTCTCGACGTTGCCCACGTCGAGGAGCTTGTCGATCTCGTCGATGCGATCGATCGAGGTGCGGATGGTCTGGAAGTTGGTGAGCATACCACCGAGCCAGCGGTGGATGACGAAGGGCTGGCGCGCGCGGCCGGCCTCCTGCTCGATGATCTCCTGCGCCTGGCGCTTGGTGCCGACGTAGAGGACCTTGTCGCCGTTCTTGGCGACCTGGGACATGAAGTCGAGCGCGCGACGGAACTCCGCCACGGTCTTCTGCAGGTCGATGATGTGGATGCCGTTCTTCTGGCCCCAGAGGAACTTGCGCATCTTCGGGTTCCAGCGATGAACCTGGTGACCGAAGTGCACGCCCGCCTCGAGCATGTCTCGCATGCTGACGCTGCTCATGATTGCCTCTCTAATCTTCTGGTGACGTTCGTTGAGCTTCCACCCCCAGGGACGCCGGACCTTCCGGCGCCACGAATGTCGAGGGAGTGTGCGATACGAAGGATCGGTCTCGGGCGGGTCGCCCAGGGCCGTCTTCGCGCTGTCCGCGCCACCGGCTTTCGCCTTTGGTGCGGCGCGCGCGTCTATCACGCGTCGATGGCGCCGCGCAAGCGATTCGCGGAAGGCCGCACGGGAGAGGCCCGGGCGCCCGGGATCGCACAGCAAAAAGTGACCGCGCGTTCGCGTTTACTTTTTCCGGCCAGCTGGTCTATGCGGGGGCGGCCCACGGAAGTCGGTCGCTCGCAGGCTCGGCATCTGCACCGAGCATCGCCGTTCGCTCCAAAGCTTCCCTCATCAGAAAGGTCCCACCATGCGTCGCTTCGCCTCCGCCCTCCTCCTTCCGATCCTCTTCGCCGCGGCTTGCGGTGGTGGCGCCTCGGTCCCGAAGGACCTGCCCCCCGCGAGCGAGTTCCCCGCGTCGGGCGAGGCCCCCAAGATCATCATCAAGAACGCGGGCGAGTCCCCCCGCGCGCTCGTGATCACCCCGACCGCCGGCACCACCGACAAGGTCGTGGCCGTGCTCGACATGAACATCAAGGGCGGTGGCGGCGGCCAGTCGGTCAGCATGGGCTTCGACATGACCCTCGGCGGCACCCAGACCATCACCGAGGTCAAGACCGACGGGAACTTCCTCCAGCGGTTCGAGCTCACCGATCCCAAGGTGAAGGTCCGCGGCGATCTCGCGGCCCAGCTCGGCGACAGCGGCGAGTCCATGATGGCCAACATGCTGAAGGGCATGGCGATGGTCTTCGAGTTCGACAACCACGGCCGCGTGCTGTCGATGACCAATGAGGGTGGCAACGCCGCCATGATGGGGCAGATGCAGGCCGGCCTCGACCAGGCCCTCCAGGGTGGGGCCGTGCCGCTCCCGAAGGACCCGATCGGCAAGGGCGCGGAGTGGCAGTCGCTCGCGACCGTCGACATGATGGGCGCCAAGATGCGCATGGCCACGAGCTACAAGCTCCTCGAGCTCGACGGCGACAAGGGCCGCCTCGAGATCTCGATGAGCGGCGGCGCCGAAGGCCAGAAGATGCAGATGCCGGGCTCGCCCGTCGAGGTGGACCTCAAGTCGATGGCCCTGACCGCCAAGGGCACCGTCGGCTTCGACCTGAAGCGCCCGACCGCGGGCACGGCCGACATCGAGATGAAGGTCGACATGGACATCAAGGCCGGCGGCGAGTCGGGCAACATGTCGATGACCGTCAAGGCGACGAGCAAGCCGCAGTGAGCCCCGTCACTGCGAGCAGCAAGCCGCAGTGAGTCCATGAGGCACGAGGCCTCGCGACCGACGGTTCCTCAGGGTCCCTCGAGCGCGAGGCCTTCTGCTTTTCTGGCCTGGGTGTCTCAGCGCGCGCGCGTGTAGATCCTGAGGTACTGATCGGGCAGGCCGTCCCACGCTTCGACGAGCGCGAGGCCGGCCTCGCCGAGCTCGCGATCCACGACCTCGGGCGCGATCTTGTGATCGGGCGGCGGGCCGCGCGGCGAGTCGGGCTTGAAGTCCACGACCACGACGCGGCCACCGGGCGCCAGCGCGTCGGCCACGCGCCGGAAGTAGGCCACGCGGTCGCCGATGTGGTGATAGGTGTCGCAGGTGAAGACCACGTCGACCTTGCCCGACCAGGCGCCCAGCGCCGGATCATCGGGCTTGCCGAGGTGGGCCACGAGGTTCGTCAGCCCCTGGTCGTGGGCGCGCTTGGTGAGGTGGGCGACCAGCGTCGGCTCGATGTCGACCGCGACGACCTCCCCACGCGGGAGGTGGCGGGCGAAGCGCGCCGCGAAGTAGCCCGTGCCCGCGCCGATATCGACGACGCGGAGATCGTCGCGCACGGCCACACGCGCGACGACCTCGTCGGGGTGCTGCCACGCGTCGCGCTCTGGCGCGTCGAAGACCGCCGCCCAGCGGTCGGCGTCGTCGAAGTGATGGGGCATGCCGTCAGCATGGGCGTGGTGAGCGTGTTCGGCGTGGCCGTGACCGGGCGCGTTCGAGGCACACGCGGCGGAGCCGAGACCGAGCGAGCAGAGGGGCATGAACAATGGTCTGACCTTCATGGGCGCGCACGGTACGCACCCCTGACGATTGAGGCTACCAAGCGAGCGCTCGGTGTGATAACGCGACCCCCATGACCTCCGAAGCCCTGCCGATGACCCACGCGCGCGCGGACGTGCGCGACCGTTCCGCGACCATGGCCCCTCCGATCGACGAGCCCGGCCCGCCCGAGCGCACGCGCGCCCGCCAGCGCAACCCCCTGCCCGACGCGGTCGACGTGGTCGTCGTCGGGTGCGGGCTCGGTGGCCTCACGGCCGCGGCGTACCTCGCCAAGTCCGGCCTGAAGGTCTGCGCCCTCGATGCGCACTACGTCGCGGGTGGGTGCGGAACGGTGTTCTCGCGCGGTCCCTCCAACGCGCGCTATCACTTCGACGTCGGCCTCCACTACGTCGGGGACTGCGGCCCGGGCGGCACACTTCCCCGCATTCTGGAGGAGACCGGCTCGGCCCCGGTCGACTTCCTGCCGATGGACCCCGACGGC
Source organism: Deltaproteobacteria bacterium (assembly GCA_016792665.1). GTDB lineage: Bacteria > Myxococcota_A > UBA9042 > PHBI01 > PHBI01 > WYBB01. The sequence goes on from JAEUKJ010000680.1 coordinate 6,685, forward strand.
TACGACACGTTGGTCTTCCCCGACTTCGAGTTCAAGGTCCCCGTCGGCCTGGACCGCTATCGTGAGCGCCTCCTCGAGCGCTTCCCGGGCGAGCGGAAGGGCATCGACAAGTACGTGCGGCTCCTGACCGGGGTGCGCGACGTCGGCGCCGAGATGGACCGGAACGGCGGCAACCTCTCGCCCAGGGTCCTCTGGAAGGTGCTCACCCGCTACCCGCAGCTCGCCCGCTATCAGAGCGCGACCATGGGCACCTACCTCGACGGCGTGACGCGGGACCCGAAGCTCCGCGCCGTCATCCTCGGGCAGAACGGCGACTACGGCCTCCCGCCCAGCAAGGTCTCGGCCATGCTGCACGCGGGGCTGGCCGATCACTACTTCAAGGGGGCCTACTATCCGCGCGGCGGAGGGCAGGTCCTCGCCGATCGCCTGGCCGCCTCGATCGAGTCGCATGGCGGGTCGATCCACCTCCGTCGACCGGTCGGCAAGATCCTCATGGAGAACGGCCGCGCGGTCGGGATCGAGACCGCCGCGCGCAGGAACCACCCGGCCGAGCGCGTGCGCGCCAAGCTCGTCATCTCCAACGCGGACCTCGTCAAGACGCTGCGCGACCTCGTCGGGGTCGACCACCTCCCGACCGCATGGCGCCAGCGTCTCAGCCGCGGCTTCGAGCAGCCCGCCTCGCTGTTCCTGACGTGCCTCGGCGTCAAGGGCGGGCTCACGCCGGAGATGAAGCGATCGAACTACTGGGTGTTCGACGACTACGACTTCGACCGCCAATATGCCGAGGCCGAGCGCGACGCGACGCCACGGCCGCGCGGCGCCTACATCACGAGCGCCTCGGTCAAAGATCCGGAGACGCCGCATCACGCGCCCGAGGGGTGCTCGAGCCTCGAGGTGATGAGCCTCATCCCGGGCGACCCGAAGCGCTGGGGCGTGCCTCCGGGCGAGCTCGACGACTGGGGCTACAAGCGCAACGACGACTATCACGCGCGCAAGGACGCGTTCGAGAC
>JAEUKJ010000682.1 GCA_016792665.1 Deltaproteobacteria bacterium
CGTCGATGCCCATGCCCCGGTCGACGGCGATGGCCAGGGCGATGGCGTGCTGCTCGACGCGACGCCCGAACCGGATGTGACGTTCGAGCCTGACGCCACGCACGAGCCGGACGCGACACAGGCTCTCGATGCGACGAGCGATACAGCGACCGCGGCCGAGACGAGCCCCCCTGACACCACGGTGGCGATCGATGGCCAGCTCGACACGGTCCTCGTGCCCGACACCGATCCCGGCCCCGACACCGAACCCGGCCCCGACGCCAAGCCCGACACCGAGCCCAGCCCCGACGCCAAGCCCGACACCAGCCCCGATACCGAGCCCGGCCCCGACACCGCTGCCGAGCCCGACGCCACCGTCGACACCACCTCCAGCGCCGACTCCGCGACCTCCGACGCCGAGCCCGACATGGTCGGGTCGGATGCGACGACCGACGCCAGCACGGATGCCGGCCCCGATGCCGAGGTGGACGCCTGCGTCGGCGACGGGTGCGGCTGCACGCCCAGCGTCGAGCGCTGCAACGGCCGCGACGACGACTGCAACGGCCTGACCGACGACGTCGACGATGACGAAGACGGCGCCTCGGCGTGTGGCGACATCGACTGCGATGACACCGACTCCGCCATTCACCCTGGCGCGCTGGAGACCTCCGACGACGGCGTCGACTCCGACTGCGATCAGCGCGAGCTCTTCGCCGGCCAGTCCCTGGCGCTCGCCTCGCGCCTCGGCAGGGACACCATGCGCGTCGCCGTCCGCGGCACCTACACCGTCGACGGCATCGGCCCCATCGACGTCACGGGTGAGCTCACCCGCGACGCCGCAGCCGGCCCGGTCAGCTGGTGCATCAGCGGGGTGACCTCGTTCCAGATCGGCCCGCTCACCCTCAGGGGCGCCACCGTCGAGGTCTGCCACGCCCTCGGGGAGACGACGACCACGCTCGCCGGCCGCGTCAAGATCGGCAGCGTGCAGCTCGACGCGAGCGGCCCCTTCGGCGCCGACCTCACGCTCGCGCTGACCCTCCCCGCTGGCGACACCTGGGAGCCCGCCCCCGGTCTCACCTTCGCCACCGCCACCGGCGAGCTGCGCCGCCATGCGGGCGCCGTCACGGCCGAGTTCACCGCCCAGGATCCAGGTCCACGCCCCCTCTACGGCCTCGACCTCACGGCGCTCTCCGCGACGTCGACCTACGCCAACGGTGCCGTCAGCGTCACCATCGCCGGCAACGCCACGCTCAGCCTCGGCACCGCCTCCGCTGTCGTCGCCCTCGCTGGCGTCGTCGCCGATCCCGCCGACCTGCGGCTCTCGGGGCGCATCGCGACCCCCATCAACGTCGCGCCCGGCCTCGTCTTGCCGTGGCTCGATGTCACACACGGCCTCGACGGCACCACCCTCGAGACCTTTGCCACGGCTCCGCTGCCCGTCGGCTGGCCCTCCACCAGCGCCTCCCTCGCTGGCGCCTACACGCCCCCGGCCACCGCGCTGACAGGCTCGATCCCCGCACCCTATCGCCTCGGCCAGGACGGCTTCGAGCTCAGCGACGCCCACCTCGAGCTCTCCCTGTCCTCGGCACCCACGCTCACCCTGAGCGGTGATGCGGCACTGCCCTGGGACCCGACGGGCCTGCCGCTGCGCTTCGTCGCCGCCATCGAGCCCGGTGAGCGGCCCGTCCTCCAGGCCTTGGCCGCTTCGCGCACGCTCTGCGGCATCGCCTTCGCCGACGTCGCCATCACCGCGACCGTCGACGCCAACGGGGCCCTCGCGTTTGGCGAGGCCCTCGGCGCCAGCACCTCCGTCACCATCGAAGGCACCCCCCACCTCGCGCAGCTCACGGGCGGTGCCGACGGCGCCGACTTCACCCTCACGGCCGAGCTCGGCGACCTCACCGTCATGGAGGGCGCCTTCGACCTCCGCCGCGCGACCGTCGAGGTCGCTTGCGAAGGCGGACTGCCCACGCACCGACTGCGCGGCATCCACGACATCGTGCTGCCCGACGGCGCCACCGTCGCGCTCTCGTTCGTCGGCGCCCTCGGGCCCGACGGTGCGTTGCCTCTCATGCGTGGCGAGCTCCCCCCAGACACCAAGCTCAAGGTCTTCGCCAACGCGGTGGGCCTAACGTCGGTCGCCTTCGAGGCCGCGCGTCGCCCGGGTGTGGCAGGCGGCGCCGATCTCTTCATCGAAGGCGAAGAGCGCGTCACCCTCGCCTCGCTCGGCACCGATCTCGCCCTGCGCTACCGCGGCCCCTTCACCCCGGGCAGCGACCTCACCGTGCTCGACGGCGTGCCACAGTCCGGCGACGCCCTCGACCTGGCGAGCCTCCACCTCACCTCGGCCAGCGGCCGCCTGTCACGCCCAGCCAGCGACCTCGTGCGCGAGATCACGGGCCGCTACGACTACGAGCTGCCCGACGGCGACATCATCAGCGCCATCCTCTCCGGCCGCATCGCTGGCACGACGAACACCTTCCTGCGCGGCGAGATCCTCGGTGAAGAGGCCGGGCTCTACACCTTCTTCGACCAGGTCACGCTCGCCCGCGCCGGCCTCGAGGTGACCCTCAGCGCCACCGCCAAGTCCGTCGCCATCTTCGGCGACTTCGAGTTCGACCTCGGCGACACCCCGCTCGCCCTCGCCATGCGCGGCCAGTTCACCTCCTACTCCTCGCAGGCCGGCAACGCCGGCAAGCAGCTCACCCTCTCGGGCCACCTCACGGGCCCTGGCGGCGCGCCGCTCGTCGACCTCGTGCCCGACGTGCTCGAGCTCACCGACGTCACCGTCTCGCTCATCGCCCAGAAGCTCAAGAACGTCTCGGACGGCGACAAGCTCGTCCTGCGCATCGACGGCGGCGCCGCGCTCACCCTCGGCGACTCCCCCGAGGACGCCTACGAGGTCCGCGTCGCGGGCGAGGTCGGCCTCGCCAAGAGCACCCTCGTCACGCCCGGCACCACCGCCGAAGGCAAGAGCAAGGCGCGCGGCCTCTCCGCCCAGCTCGAAGGCCAGATCGTCGGCGACGTCCAGCCGCTCCGCGCCGTGCTCGGCGACGACCGCGCGGCGCTCATCGACCCGCGCGTCGTCTTCGACCTGAAGCTCAAGCCCACCCCGACGGTGCGCGTCATCCTGTCCTCGGACGCGGAGATCTGCGTCACCGAGAGCTGCACCCTCGGCGCCGGCATCCAGCTCGCCGCCGCCGGCGTCTTCCAGTACGCCAAGAACGGCGGCGCCAGCGGCTGGGTGCGAGGCGTCGTGCGCGACGTCGAGCTGCCCGGCATCGGCAACATCGGGACCGCCGGCTTCGTCATCAACAGCGCCCCCCTCATCGACTTCGACGTGCTCGGCGACAACCGCGACCTCGTCAGCGACAGCCGCTACTGGCTGCCCGACGACCTGGTCGGCGACGCCCGCTACAACCGCCTGCCCGTCGTCGACCCCGGCATCACCCTCGTCTATCAGCGCGAGCTGCCGCTGCACTTCCCCGACGTCGACCCCGGCGAGGTCCAGTTCGCCTTTGGTATCGGCCCCTTCAGTGCCACGGCCAGCGCCAGGGTGCCCATCGGCCTGCCCCTCGTCGTGCCCGAGTTCCAGTTCCCCGGCGTCGACCGCCTGACCCTCCTCGACGCGCGCCTCACGCTCAGCATCGGCTTCGAAGGTCAGAGCGTCTCCCTCGCCCTCGACGGCCGCGCCGAGCTCCTGCCGCACGGACAGCAGCTCCCGCTCGTCGGCTCGCTCGCCGTGCGCGGCGCCCTCGACACCCTCGGCGCCTCCTTGGACGCCACTGCGTCGGTCGAGGGCCGCTGGACCGAGCCCTTCGGCCTGTCGGGCTTCGCGCTCCAGAACCCGGCGGTGAGCCTCGGCCTGAACGTCACCCCCACCGGGGTCGTGACCCCCAGCAGCGTCGGCGTCAACACCGACCTCTTCTTCCTCACCGAAGGTGCGTGGCCCGCCGAGAGCGCCGACCTCGCCGCCCAGCAACCGCCCAACGTCGTGAAGCTCGGCGGCACGGTCTACTTCGACAAGCGCCGCACCAAGTCCGCGCTGTGCCTGCCGCTCGATCTCTACTGCGCGTCGCTGCCCACGGTCATCCTGCGCTTCGAGCTCCAGAACCTGAACATCCTCCAGATGCTCCAGTACCTCCAGCGCATGAGCAACTTCATCGTCAGCACCAGTCTCGACGTCGCTGAAGCCTTCTCGGGCAACGTCCTCGCGCGCGACATCGAGCTGCCCCTCTCCCCCGACGACGGCCAGACGCGCCTGAACCACCTGGCACTCGTGTTCTCGACGCACGACACGAAGGTCATGGGCCAGCGCTTCGACGCCGGTCTGCGCGCCTCGCTCGACATGCAGGCGGTCGGTCGCTCGGTCCTGTTCGACGGATACGTCTGGTCGAATGCCATCAAGCTCGACGGCTTCGCCGACGGCATCAGCCTCGGCTACGTCGACCTCGTCGGCGACCCCTATCGCCAGTCGCTCGCGCCCGCCGCCGGCCACCTCGCCGCCCCCGCCGACGCCCGCCTCGACCTCGCCAGCGGCACCCTCGAGGGCTGGGTGCGCGGCCGCAGCGGCACCCTCATCGACCACCTCGACGCCTCCGGCGGCTACCGCCTCTCGATCCTGCACGACGACACCAGCCGCCTCGTCTTCGCCGCGCGCCGCGACGGCCTCACGCGCACCACGACGACCCTCGACCCGCTCGTCCTGGACGACCGCCTGCACCACGTCGCGGTCGTCTTCGCCGGGCCCGACGCCGAGTTCTTCGTCGACGGCTTCCACGTCGACGCCGCCGCCACCGGTGCCCCCCTCGACGCCGGCCCCGCCGCCAGCAGCGCGCCGCTGCTCATCGGCGAGGGCTTCGCCGAGGTCGACGACGTGCGCGTCTGGAACACGGTTCGTGCCCGCGCCGACCTCAAGGCCCAGGCCCACGCCCTGCCGCTGGGCTTCCAGCAGGATCCCGCGCTCGTCGCCCGCTACGAGCTCGACTACGACACCGCCTACACCGCCGCGCACAACTCGCGTCTCTATCCTGGCGACAAGCTGCATGCGGCTTTCGTCGGCGGCGCCAAGCCGCGTCGCGAGATCGACGACAACGACCTCCACCTCCTCTTCCACCTGAGCCTCACCGATATCGGCATCGGCTTCGAAGCAGGCGGCGCCCTGAGCTTTCCGCCGCTCGCCCCGATCCTGCCCGACGGCATCGACCAGCGCGCCCGCTTCTTCCTCGACGTGAGCCCGTTCGGCCTCCGCGCCCGCGGCAACTTCCACATGTCGCCCACCCCGTTCTTGCCGGCCTTCTACTTCAACACCGAGGGCAACCTCCGCGTCGACGGCTACTACCTCTACGACGGCGGCGGCCCGAACCTCACCCGCGGCGACTTCGACGACGGCCCCTACGGCGCCTTCGATCTCGCGGCCGTCGAGTTCGCGTCCTCGGTCGCCCTCGTCCACGTGCGCGGCGACGGCACACGCCGCGACATCGGCTCGGCCACGATGTCGTACGCGTGCCCGCCGGGCGCCACCTGCAGCGGCTTTTCCGGCAAGGAGTTCCACGCCCAGGGCGACCTCGATCTCATCGTCCCCTTCGGGGGAGGGCCCATCGACGACCTGCCCCCCGAGAAGGTCGTGCGCGTCGAGGGCAACTTCCTCGCGGCCCCCGGCGAGCTCTCGGTGGGCGGCAGCGCGGCCGACCCAGGTCGCATCACGGCCTTTGGCCACGTGCTCGCCGACGGTTGCTTCTTCATGACGAGCGACACCCGGACCACCGTCTGCGACGACTGCGGCAACGGCGTCCTCGAGGGCGCCGAGACCTGCGACGACGGCAACCGCACCGACAACGACGGCTGCAACGCCAACTGCAAGCGCGAGCCACTCGACGCGACCCCGGGCGTCAAGCGCGTCGGCTGGCGCGGTCTCTTCGACATCCCCTCGTTCGTGCACGCAGAGATGACGGCCAACATCGCGATCGACGGGCCCGCCGCGATGCACGGCCACGGCACCCTGACGGCCGGTGGCGTCCTCCTCTCGGACACGGAGTTCCGCCTCGACCCGACCGGGTTCTACGCCAAGAGCCACCTGCAGATCGGCGAGACCGCCATCACCGTCGAGGGCGAGGTCGGTAGCGACGGCTCGTTCGATCTCGCCTCGCACGGCAACCTCACCATCGCCGGCCTGACGCTCTCCGACGTCACCGTGCACGCCTACTCGAATGGCCAGGTCGGCGGCGTCACGGTCGACGGCCGCCTCGATCTCGCCTTCATGCAGGTCGAGGTCCACGGCGCCCTCGACGCCAACGGCCACGTCAGCCTGACCTACGATGGCACCCTCGACATCGCCGGCTGGGCCATGAGCAACGTGCACCTCGTCGTCGACGACGCCGGCGCCGACCTCCAGGGTGACCTCCACTTCGGCGCGGCCACCGCCTGGGTCACCGGCTCCGTGCGGCACGACAGCTTCGCCTTCGCGGGCGCCTACGACCTGCCGCTGGCTGGCTTCACCAGCGCCGCGACCCTCACGCTCCAAGGCGGCGCCGGCAGCGTCAGCGGCGCCCTCGACGCCTCCCTGACGATCGGCGAATCCTCGGCCCGGGTCACAGGGGCCATCACCCCCGACGGCGGCTTCCGCCTGGCAGGCTCGGGCACGCTCCGAGTCGGGGCCCGCACCTGGTCCGACCTCGTCGTGTCCCTCAACGCATCGGCCCCAGACGCCGGCTTTCGCGCACGCGGTCGCCTCGACCTCGGCTTCATGCAGGTCGACGGCGCCGGGACGGTCGCCCCCGACGGCACCTACCGCTTCGAGTCACAGGGCGCGCTCGCGCTCGGCGACGGCTTCTCGACCCAGGCCGCCTTCGTCATCTCGAACGCCGGCGTCACGGCCTCGACGAGCCTCGTGCTCGGCGGCGCCAACATCGCCCTCGCGGGCGCCATCGACAACGGCGCCTTCACCCTCGTCGGCCACGGCGACCTGACGATCGGCGGCAACTCCCTCCTGGCCGCCGAGGTCTCCGCCTCCGCCAGCGCCGTCACCATGACCGCCCGCTGCGCGCTCCCGACCTTCGGCGACGTCGCCCTGAGCGGCGCCTTTCACGCGGACGGCAGCTTCGCCCTCGACGGCGCCATCGCTGTCGCGGGCTTCACCCAGGGCACCCTGCACCTCGACCAGAACGGCATGCGCATCGCGGGCCAGCTCGACGTGCTCGGCACCACCGTCGCCGTGAGCGGCGCGGTCACCGCCAACACCTTCGTGCTGCAGGGCTCGGCCCAGCTCACGCTCGGCGGCTTCAGCGCACTGGTCGCGGTCCTCTTCGACAGCACCGGCGTCTCGCTCTCGACCTCGCTCGGTCTGCTCGGCTCCAGCGTCGCCCTGAGCGGCCAGGTCAGTGGCCAGAGCTTCAGCTTGAGCGGCACCTTCGCCCCCGTCATCGCGGGCTACACACTCGGCGGCGCGACCGCGACCCTCAGCCCGGGCGGCATGTCGGTCGCCGGCGACCTCCAGGTGTTCGGCAGCGGCATCGCCATGTCCGGCAGCGTCGCCCCCAATGGCGCCTTCTCACTCAGCGCCGGCAGCACCCTGGCGCTCTTCGGTCGCACGCTGACCTCCGCCACCGCGACCCTCACGAACGCTGGGCTGTCGCTCGCGGGTCACCTCGACTTCACCGTCGCCGGCATCCACCTCATCGCCGACGTGTCGCTCGCCAACGGTGCGCTCCGCGGCAGCGGCAGCGTGTCCGCCTTCGTCACCACGGTCGCGGTGAGCGAGCTCGTCCTCGACGCGCAGCAAGTGACCTTCAAGGGCTCGCTCGAGCTCGACGTCGCGCTGCTGCGCGTCCTCACCAACATCGACTTCGTCGTCTCGTTCGCGAACCCTTCCCTCTGCGGCAAGGGCCGCGCCGTCATCGACACCGATCTCGGCGACTACCCGTGCGACCTCGACGTCTGCGTCGGCGCGCTCGGCCCGCAGACGAGCAACGTCGAGTGCCACGGCCGCTGCTGGTCGGATGCCCCGTGCGGCGACGGCAAGTTCTGTGACGGGCTCGGCAACTGCTTTGCGAAGCGCCCGCTCGGCGACACCTGTGCCGGTCTCCTGGCCGGCGATCACGAGTGCGAGAGCGGCTTCTGCGACATCTGGGCGGTGGCCGGCCGCGCCGTGTGCGCCCCGCGCCTCGCCGAGAGCGTCGGCTGCCTCCAGGACGGCCAGTGCCAGAGCAACAACTGCGGCGCCCGCCCGGGCCTCCTCGAGTTCCGCTGCTTCAACCCCGGCACGCGCGGGGTCGGCGAGGAGTGCTACGACCCCGATCATTGCTACGCCGGCGGCTGCTGGGGCACGCCCACGTGGCCGTCGCGCTGCCTCTGCGAGACCAACGACGACTGCGCACGCAGCGGCCACACCGGGCAGGTGTGCAACCTTGGCACCTGGGGCATCACCCCCGGCTCGGGCGAGTGCATGGCCCCGCTCCAGGCCGGCCAGAGCTGTGACGCGACGAGCGAATGCCAGGGGGGTCTCACGTGTGACGGCGGCGTCTGCATCGCGGTCGGGAGCCGCCACAACTGGGAGCAGTGCCAGACCTCGGCCGAGTGCGTGAGGGGCAGCTGCTACCTCGGCACCTGCCGCTGCGCGAACCAGGACGACTGCACCGTCGATCGCGGCGCAGGCTGGTATTGCGACGAAGGGATCTGGCTACTCGGCAACAACGAGGGCCAGTGCCACCCGAAGCTCGCCGATGCGGGCGCGCCGTACTGCGAGTCGGGTGACTGGTGTCAGAGCGGGCGCTGCAACTGGAGCCCACGCCAAGGCCGCAACATCTGCTGGAGCCCCGTGCCCCAGCCGTACGGCGCCACCTGCGACCTCAACGGCCACTGCGCAAGCAACAGCTGCAACGTGAACCGCGGCAACACCTGCGATCCCGAGGCCTACACCATCCCGAACAACGTGCGCGCCTACTGCGAAGACGACGCCTGGTGCCAGGGCGGCGGCGTGTGCCGCTATTCCCTGGCCGTCAGCAAGAACGTGTGTGTGGCGCCCGCTCAGCGGAGCTGGTCGCAGGCATGCGACGTCGACATGCAGTGCGGTGCCGATCCCAGGCTAGGCTGCAAGTACTGGCCGATCGGCGGCGGCAGCGATGTTCCGGGCCTCCCGCTCGGCTACTACTGCGGCTACTGAGCTGCCGGCCGGACCGAGCCTCGGACCTCGGGGACGTCAGGGCGCGCGCTCGAGCGTCAACGTGTAGGGCATGCAGGCCGCATCCCAGGCGGTCGGGCGGGCCGTGACCGTGAGTCCGTCGCTGTGCTGGAAGCCAGCGCACGAGACGTCGGCGGCGACGACGGGGGTCGCGTCGGCATGCCCCGGCGGGACGGTTGCCGTGCACGTCGTCGAGCCCGACTCGTTCAACCCCTGCGTGCCGGTCGTGCAGGTCGTTGTGCAGCAGCAGCCGTCCATGGTCGGGAAGAGGGTGAGGACGACCTCGCTCGTGCCGGCCGCCGGGCCCGCCATGCGGACCGAATAGTGGACGTCGCCCGGCTTGTCGACGAACGGGCTGGCGCTGAAGCGATCGATATCGTCGGGGCCGTGGAAGGTCGCGGGCAACGGCGTCCCGAACACGAGCGGGGCGGCCGCCTGAGGCGCCAGCGCTTCGGTCGCGTCGGGCGCGCAGACGCAGGCATTGTCGGCGCAGTCGAAGCCGCTCGCGCACACGCCGCAGTCCTGCACCCGCGCGCAGCCGTCGTCCACCGGTCCGCACTCCGAAGCCCGCGCCTCGCAGGCCAGCGGCGCGCAGCTACAGAGCGCCGGGGCCGATGGCCACGGATCGGTGACGTGCGCGCAGTCCGCGCCGCGCCAGCCGACCGGATTGCCGCTCGCGTTCGTCGCGAGCCTGAGCGGCGGGAGCTTGCCGGTCGCGCGCTCGTAGAGGACCGTCCCGCCCTGCGAGAGGCGCAGCGTGCCGGCCGCGTCGCGCGTGAGGCTGAGGCGCGTCTCCGTCCACGGGTCCGCCATCGTGATGGGGACCGAGGTCAGCGTGAGCCCGTCGCTGAGCCGCATGCGGTACGAGCCGGTGTCGCTGTTGAGCTCGCCCAGCGCGAAGCGGCCCGGCGCGGCGCACTCCGCGATCGGCCGGTAGTGGCCGTCGGTGCTCGA
>JAEUKJ010000093.1 GCA_016792665.1 Deltaproteobacteria bacterium
CTGCTGAAGGGGCCGCGGTGGGGGTCGAGGCGTGCCCAGATGCAAGGAAGGCGCGAAGGGAACGCGGAGGCGACCTCGCGGTCGCCGCACAAGTGACCGAGCGCCTGACGCCGCAGATGGGCGCGGATCGCCCCCACCGCCCTAGGCAATACCTTCCATGACGAGGCGCACGAGCTGCCGCACGACCTCGTTCGGGTCGGAGAAGATGCCGTCGCGGAGGTGGGCGATGAGCAGGCGCTCGACGGCGCCGATGACCGCCAGGCCGCTGATGGCCGCGGGGATCTTCTTGAGGAGGCCGTGCCGATGGGCGGCCTCGGTGAGCGCGATGGTGCGGTCGGTGATGCGGCGCTCGAAGTCGGAGACCGGGACGCGCGCGCCGAGTGAGGGGCCGCGCGACTCCTGCAGCCAGAGGCGGACGATGTCCGGGTGGGCGCTCAGGACCTCTTTGAGCTCCATCGCGAGGCCGAGGTAGGCCATCGTGAGCTGCGGAGTGCCGGTCACCTTGGCGACCTGGGTCTCGCAGCGATCGAAGGCCGTGTCGAAGGCGGAGACGACGGGCTGGAGCAAGGCCACGACGAGCTCGCGCTTGTCGTTGGCGTAGCGATAGAAGTTGCCCTTGGCCGTGCCTGCGGCGCGCGCGATCTCGTCGACGGTGACGTTCTCGATGCCGCGCTCGAGGAAGAGGCCCAGCGCTGCACGATGGAGGGCCTCGGTGCGCTCGCGTCGATTGGTGTCGCGCTTGCCGCCTGCCCGACCAGGGCGGCGGGTCGGGGCGCGCGAGGACTCGAGGGTCGCCTCGGGGCGGGCAGTCGCGGCGGGCATCGGGATCGCGGAGCCGGGGACCGAAGGAGGCCTCGTGGCGCGAGGCTGCCCATCTGGGGTCGAGTCCACGCGGGTTGGCGTCGGATTGGACATCCGGGATGACTCCTGAGCGGCAGAGATGACAGGACGGCGCGGGACGAGGCCCGACAGGTCGGGGAGGTGGCACGGAGCGAGACCTCCGCGCGCGCAAGACGCGCGGCAAGATGACTCAAGCGGCGTCGGAACGAAAGCGCGAGATGATTCGCCGACCCCGAGAGCGCCGGCTGGCGCCGCGGTCGCGGGCTCGCGATTCTTGCGTCGGAGGGACGGGGCCGTGGCTCGACCCGGGCGCAGAGGGGGTGGCAAGGGCGGTCTGGCGTGCTATGGGCGCGGCATGACGCTCCAAGGAAAAACGCTCTTCATCAGCGGCGCGAGCCGCGGAATCGGTCTTGCCATCGCGCTGCGCGCAGCAAAGGACGGCGCCAACGTGGTCATCGCGGCCAAGACCGCCGAGCCGCATCCCAAGCTCGCCGGGACGATCTACACGGCGGCCGAGGAGATCGAGGCCGCGGGCGGAAAGGCCCTGCCGCTGGTGGTCGACATCCGGCACGAGGACCAGATCTGGCTCGCGGTGCAGAAGGCCGTCGAGACCTTCGGCGGCATCGACATCCTGGTGAACAACGCGAGCGCCATCTCGCTGACCGGGACGCTGCAGACCCAGCTCAAGAAGTACGACCTCATGCACCAGGTCAACACGCGCGGCACCTTCGCGTGCTCGCAGGCCTGCATCCCGTTCCTGGCGAAGGCCTCGAACCCGCACATCCTGAACCTGTCGCCGCCGCTGTCGATGAACCCGAAGTGGTTCAAGAACCACGTCGCCTACACGATGGCGAAGTACGGCATGTCGATGTGCGTGCTCGGCATGTCGCCCGAGCTGGCGCCCAAGGGGATCGCCGTCAACGCGCTCTGGCCCAAGACGACCATCGCCACCGCGGCGGTCGAGATGCTGGGCGGCGATGCGATGATGGGCGCCTCGCGCAAGCCCGAGATCATGGCGGACGCGGCGCACGCGATCCTCACCAAGCCGTCGCGCGAGGTCACCGGCAACTTCTTCATCGACGAGGACGTGCTCCGCGCCGAGGGGCTGACCGATGCCGACCTCGAGAAGTACTCGGTGACCCCGGGCGGACGCCTCCTCCCCGACTACTTCGTCGACTGAGAGGCCATGCGGTCTCGGGGCATGGGGCGCGGCTGGGCGGTGCTGGCGCTGGTCGCGATGGTCGGGGTCGGTGGAGCCTGTGAGGGCACCCACGAGGTCGACCAGAGCGACGGCGCGAGCGTGCTCGACGTGTCGGGAGACGGGTGGGGCGATGTCGACGAGTGGGTCGACACCACGCCCGACACGCGGGTCGATCTCGATGGGGTCGACAGCGACGGCGCGATCGGCGTCGACGCGGGCGATGGGACCGCAGACGATTCGATCGCGGATGACGGGAGCGCGCCAGACAGCGACACGCGCGATGTGAGCGTGAGCAGTGACGCGAGCGATGCGGCCGGGACCGACGACGCCGACGCGCGTGATGCGAGCGGGACCAACGACGCGAGCGATGCGAGCGGGACCGACGACGCCGACGCGCGTGATGCGAGCGACGTGAGCTCGGACGTCGCGACGGACGCGGGTGTCGACACGGTCGTGCCGGCGCCGCGCGAGCCGCTCGTCGCGTACGTCCAGGGCGGGGCGCGTGCGCTCTACTTCCTGAACAATCCCGAG
>JAEUKJ010000692.1 GCA_016792665.1 Deltaproteobacteria bacterium
CCCGAGACCTTCCTCGGCATGCCGTGCGTGCCTGACGTCGCGGCGCTCGCGCTCGACCCGGTCGACCTCCTCATCGTGGCGCTGCCGGCCGGGCCCGCGGTCGCCATGGTCGAGGCGCTCATCGCGCAGGGGGGCGGCGCGGCGGTGGTCGGGCTGGTCGCGGGCGGGATCGGCGACGGGGCCGATCACGACGGGCTCGCGGGGCGCCTCACGAGTGCGCTCGATGCAGCCCGACGCTCAGGCGCCTGGACGCCGGCGGTCCTCGGCCCGAACCTGCTCGGCCACGTCGTGCCGGCCCTCGGGCTCGACACGACCTTCATCCCGAGCGAGCGCTGGCGACCCGAGGCGCGCCCCGGGACGCTCACCCTCCTCTCGCAGAGCGGGGCCTTCCTGCTGTCGCGCCTCGCGGCGGCCCCGGGCCTCGGCCTCGGCTTCGGGCTGGCGCTCGGCAACCAACTCGACGTGGATCTCGCCGACGTCCTCGAGGCCCTCGGCACGCCGCCCGCCGCGCCGAGTCCGGCAGGCACACCGATGCACGCCGTGCATGCATCGGAAGAGACGCATGCATCGGATGCAAGGTCGGGTGCCGAGCTCCACGCGGTCGCGGCTTATGTCGAAGGGTTCGCGCCCGATGCGCTGCGTCGCACGGCGCTCGCGGCGAGGGGGCTCAGCGCCGCGGGGAAGCGCGTTCTCCTCTATCGCGCGGGCCGAACCGACGCCGGACAGCGCGCCGCCGCGAGCCATACAGGGGCCATGGCCGGCGACCTCGTCCTCGAGCGCGCCGTGCTCACGCGCGCCGGCGTGTCACTCGCACCCACGATGCGCGCCTTCGAGGCGGGGCTACGCTGGCTCTCGGCTTACCCGGACCTCGAGGTCGGACCGGTGGCCATCCTCAGCAACGCCGGCTTCGAGACGGTGTGTGCGGCCGATCGCCTGGCCCCGTCGCTGGCCGCCGAGCTCGACGCCGACACGACGGCGCGTCTCGAGAGCCTGCTCGCGGCCCACGGCCTCGGCCAGCTCGTGACCCCGCGCCTCCCCCTCGACCTCACGCCGATGGCCTCGCTCGAGGCCTACCAGGACGTCATCCGGCTCATCGCCGAGGGCGACGCCCTGCACGCGCGTTCCGACCTGGCCCCCGCGACCCGCCACACGGCACGTCCGGTGATCCTGGTCGGCCTCGTGCCGTTCACGCGCCGCCTCGACCTCACCTCACCCGAGCGTGTCGCGACCTTCGTGCGCGCGCTCGCGGCCATCGGGGAGGGGGGCCCCGGGCCCGTCGCGCCTCGTCTCGCCCTGGTCCTCGATGGCGGTCCCGCGTGGGAAGCCCTTCGTCGCGCCCTCGCCGAGACCGGCCTGCCGGTGTTCGCCGCGATGGAGGACGCGTTCGCCGGCCTGGACCTCCTGGCCTTGCCTTCGCGTCCGCTCGGCGCGACGCTTTCGGGATGATGAGCCGCGAGCCCAACGACGGATCGTCCGAGACACCCCGCGTCGACGCCTGGACGGTGCTCGCGTCCTCGTTCGCCGCGCTGGGGCGCGTGGTCCTGCTCCTCGACCCCGAGCTGCATGTCGTCCGCGCGAGCCCGCACCTCGACACGCTCGTGTGCCGTGGCACCCACGAGCGCGTCATCGGCAAGCCCATCGGTGCGCTGCTCGGCGCGCGCCTCTTCCAGGTCGGCGACGAGGTCCACCGCGCGCTCTCGGTCGGGAGTCGCATCGAGGGGCGACGCGCCTTCATCAAGTGCGTCGAGTCCGGCGCCCAGTTGGTCAGCGTCTCGGTCGCGCCGCTAGGCCTCGACGCCGCGCTCGCGCTGCATCCGCGCGCCCGGTTCATGGTGGTCGTGCGTGCGGCCGACGACGTCTTCGACCCGACGCCCATCGCGCCAACCCACGGCCTCATGGCCCGCGCCCCGTCGATGCTGCGCATCGTTGCCCTCATCGAGGCCTTGTCCGACAGCGACGCGAACGTGCTCATCACCGGCGAGACCGGCACCGGCAAGGGCCTCGTCGCCGCGGCGCTCCACGCTCAGTCGCCCCGCCGGGACGGCCCCTTCGTGACCGTCGACGCCGGCGCCATCCCGTCCGAGCTCCTCGAGTCCGAGCTCTTTGGCCACGTGAAGGGCGCGTTCACCGGCGCCCACCGGGATCGCGTCGGCCAGATCGAGCTCGCGCGCGGCGGGACGTTGTTCCTGGACGAGATCGGCGACATGCCGCTGCCACTCCAGTCAAAGCTCCTGCGCCTCGTCGAGGAACGCGAGTTCCGACGCCTCGGCGAGTCGACCCCGCGCTCGATGGACGCGCGCATCATCGCCGCGACGCACGTCGACCTGCCCGCCGCCATCGCCCTTCACCGCTTCCGCGAAGACCTCTACTACCGCCTCTGTGTCGTCCCGATCGAGCTACCTCCCCTGCGCGAGCGCCCCGGCGAGGTTGCGCCGCTGGCCCACCACCTCCTCGCGCGGGTCGGCGCCGCCGCGGGCCGCGCCCTCCTCCTCGGGGACGACGCCATCGCGGTGCTCGAGGCCTACGCGTGGCCTGGCAACGTGCGCCAGCTCGAGAACGCCCTCGAGCACGCCGTCGCCGTGTGCCGGGGGCAGACCCTCCACGCCGAGGACCTTCCGAACGAGGTTCGCGACCCGCGCCGCGCGACGCCGTCGCGTCCAGTCGATCCTGAGTTGTCAATTGCAACTCAGCCCCGACACCTGCCGGCCCCGGCCCCTCTTCGCACGGCCCCAGCTATCGCGGGCCCGCAAGAGGCGCCACTGCCGCATGTGAGCGACGCCGACGAGGTCTCGCGCATCAAGGCCGCCCTCGAGGGCCACCGTTGGAACCGCGGGGCCGCGGCCCAGGCGCTGGGCATGAGTCGCACGACGCTCTGGCGCAAGCTGCGCATGCTGGGCCTCGATTGAGGTCGCTGGCCCCCGGCGTGCGGCTCGCGCTGCTCGTCGCCCTGGCGGTGCTCGCCTCGATCCTGGCGGTCGCGCTCGGGGTCGCGACCCTCGTCCCCGCGTCGCACACCCCGCGTGTGATCTCCTCGCCGCGCGAGTCATGCCTAACCTGTCACGCCGGCCCCGAGGACGACCCCGGGGGCCTCCACCCCGCGGCTACGATCGGCTGTGAGCCGTGTCACCTCGGCAATCCCCAGGGCCTCACGGCCGGGGCCGCGCACCTCGGCATGGAGCCCGAGCCCGGCGCGCTGCGCACGGCCGAGCGCACGTGCGGCCGCTGCCACCAGCGTGAGCACGCGACCGTCGCGACTTCGCTGATGGCGACCGGGCGCGGCCTCATCGCGGTCGACCAGTGGGCCTTCGGCGAGCGTGACACGCCTGATGGCACCGACACCTTTGCCGACCTCTTCGCGCGCGGCGACACATCCGCCCCATCC
Source organism: Deltaproteobacteria bacterium (assembly GCA_016792665.1). Classification (GTDB taxonomy): domain Bacteria; phylum Myxococcota_A; class UBA9042; order PHBI01; family PHBI01; genus WYBB01. The sequence goes on from JAEUKJ010000692.1 coordinate 3,383, forward strand.
CCGGCCGACGATCACCTGCGCCGCCTCTGCGCCGGCTGCCACCTCGGCACGACCCGCGACAACCGCGATGACGCCATCACGCTCGGGGGCTCGGGCTGCTCGGCCTGCCATGCGCCAGCGCGTGCGGTGCGCAGCGCCGTTGGGCCGGGCCGGTCGTCGTCGACCCCCGCGCCCCGCGTCGCGCACCCACCGATCGACAGCCGGGTCTCCGACGACCGCTGCCTCGGTTGCCACTCGCGCAGTGGCCGCATCGCGCTCGGCTACCAGGGGCTCTACGAGATGAACGCGGCCGCGCCCGACCCGGCCTGCCAGGACCCGGTCACGTTGCACGATGGCCGCGCCGGCTGCCGCACCACGCCCGACGTGCACCACGCCGCGGGCATGGCCTGCATCGACTGCCACACCCATCGCGAGCTCATGGGCGACGGCACGCGCTACCCGCACGAAGAGCTCGCCACCGAGGTCCGCTGCGAGCACTGCCACGGGCCGGTACCGGTCGGCGGCGAGGCGACCTGGTCCGCCGTGACCGATCTGCTGACCCTGGACCTCTTTCGCCAGCGCCGCGAGCTCCGCCCTCCCGACGAAGCCGTCCGCATCGCACGCCACGGCACGCCGCTCTGGAATGTCCGGCCCTCGAGTGTCCGGCTATCGAATGTTCGGCCGACGAACCAGGGCTGGACCCTCTTCGGCAAGCTCGACGGCAAGGCCCACCTCATCACTCCGACCCCACGCGATCCCGATCACCAGCGTCCGGGCCATGAACGCCTGACCTGCGCCGCGTGCCACGACAGCACGGCCCCGCGCTGCGCGACGTGCCACACGCGCTACGACCCTGTCGGCTCGCAGTGGGACTTCGGACGCGGTGGCGGCCTTGGCGCACTCGCGTCCGGCGCCTGGCTCGAGACCAACGCCGGCTTCGGCTGGGCACCTCCGACGCTCGGGGTCTCGCCCGAAGGCCGGATCGTCCCGACCATGCCGGGCATGATCGCGACCCTCGAGGTCGGCTCTGGCGCGCGTCGCGAGCTGCGCCTCCACGCCGCCATCGCGCCCCACCGCACCCAGCGCGAGGCCCGCACCTGCGCGTCGTGTCACGCCGACGCGGTTGCCCTCGGCCTGGGTGCCGGCCGTCTCACCCAACGCGGCGACACCTTCGTCTTCGAGCCGACCATGCCTGGCGCTCTCGACGCCTGGACCACCCTCTTCCCCGACGCCCCGAGCCCGACCACACGCACGGGCGGTCGCAGCCTCGACGCCGCAGAGCAGCGCCGCGTCCTCACCGTCGGCGTCTGCCTCACCTGCCACCCCGCGGACTGACCGGCACGTCGCGCACAGCCTGCGCCGCCGCTCCCGAGCCCTGCAACAACGTGTTGCACCGACTTGTTGCACACCGTTGGAACAGTTCGGTTCTGCGTTCCCCCCGATCGAGCCGTCGGGCAGCCCGGCTCGGCCAGGCCCTCGGCAATGATCACGTCGCGAGCCCATGCCGCGCCAGGTCCCCACAGCGCCCGCGCCCTGGCATGGCCGATGCTCTGACAGCAGTGAGCCCTCGCCCTCTCGCGAGGGCCGCGCACCGGAGTACGACATGGGCCTCAGCCGTCGCACCTTCATCCAGATCGGAGGCACCGCACTCGCCGCCGGCACGCTGGGCCTCGGCCTGCCGCGTCTCATGGCGCGCAACAGCGACTATGTGCCCGACCCTGGCACCGAGGGTGACCGCGTCGTCCCGAGCTTCTGCGAGATCTGCTTCTGGAAGTGCGGCATCCTCGCCCACGTCAAAGACGGTGTCGTCACCAAGATCGAAGGCCACCCCGACCACCCGCTCTCGCGAGGCCGCCTCTGTCCGCGTGGCACGGGCGGTATGGGCCTCCTCTACGACCCCGACCGCTTGAAGCGCCCCCTCATCCGCCGCGACGTGCGCGGCAAGCAGGACTTCGAAGAGGTTTCCTGGGAGCGCGCCCTCGACCGCATTGCCGAGGGCATGGACGCGTTGCGGAGGCAGTACGGCCCCGCGTCGCTCGCCCTCTTCAACCATGGCTACGGCGCCTCGTTCTTCACCGCCTTGATGAAGGCCTACGGCACCGAGAACTTCGGTGCCCCGTCGCATGGCCAATGCCGCGGCTCGCGCGAGGCCGCCTTCGAGCTCACCTACGGCAGCCCGGTCGGCTCGCCCGAGGTGCTCGACATCGAGAACGCGCGCGTCTTGACGCTCATCGGCAGCCACCTCGGCGAGAACATGCACAACACCCAGGTGCAGGAGCTGGCCGACATGCTCGACAAGGGCGGCCAGCTCGTCGTCGTCGACCCCCGCTTCTCGACCGCCGCTGGCAAGGCCCGCTACTGGCTGCCCATCCGCCCGGGCACCGACCTCGCACTGCTCCTCGCGTGGATGCACGTCATCATCGAGGAGCGCCTCTTCGACAAGGACTACCTCGACACCTACGCCATCGGCTTCGACAAGCTCGTGGCGCATGTTGCCGACAAGACCCCCGAGTGGGCGGCCGTCGAGACCGGCCTCGCGCGCGACCTCATCGTCGACACCGCGCGCTTCATCGCCAGCGCCCGTCCAGCCTCCCTCGTCCACCCCGGCCGCCGCGCCAACTGGTACGGCGACGACACCCAGCGCGGCCGCGCCATCGCGATCCTGAACGCGCTGCTCGGCACCTGGGGTCGCAAGGGCGGCTTCTTCCTGCCGACCTCGCTCTCGGTCCCGAAGGTCCCGGCGGCGAAGAAGGTCGAGCACGCGTTCCTGGCCCCGCCCGACGCGCCGCTCGATCACCCCGTGCCGTTCTCGAGCGAGGCCCTCGCCAACGGACTCCGCGACGCTTCGATCCCCGGGGCCAACGTCGCCTATCCGATCAAGGGTTGGTTCGTCTACGGCACCAACCTCATCCAGGCCCTGCCCGAGCGCGGAAAGACCCTGGCCGCCATCGAGGCCCTGGACCACCTCTTCGCGGTCGACGTCCTGCCGTCCGAGATCACCGGCTACGCCGATGTGGTCCTGCCCGAGGCGACCTACCTCGAGCGCTTCGACGACTTGCACGCGCCGCCCTGGAAGCGCGGCTACGTGGCGCTTCGCCAGCCGGTCGTGCCGCCGCTCTACGACTCGAAGCCGGGCTGGTGGATCGCTTACGAGCTCGGCAAGCGCCTGGGCGTGGCCGACTACCTCCAGGGGGACATCGAGTCCTACCTCGACAAGCGCCTCCAGAAGCTCGGCACGAACCTCGGGGCGATGAAGGCGCAAGGTGTCATCGTCGCCAAGCCCGAGCCGGTCTTCATCGAGGACGGGGTCGCGCCGACGTTCGCGACGCCTTCGGGAAAGATCGAGCTCTTCTCGCAGAAGATCGCCTACGCCGGCCTCGACCCCCTGCCGAACTACACCCCGCCGGAGGTCGCCCCCGAGGGCCACTTTCGCCTCCTCATGGGTCGCGCGCCGACCCACACCTTCGGTCGCACCACCAACAACCGCTTCCTGTCCCGCGTGTA
>JAEUKJ010000696.1 GCA_016792665.1 Deltaproteobacteria bacterium
CCCACCTCACCCGCGTCCCGGAGGCGTGGAGCGCCTGGATGGCGGCGCGCCTCGCGCTCCGTCAGTTCAACCTCAGCACGGTCGAGGACAACCTGCGCTGGGCGCTGCGCCTCGACCCGGCCTTCGGTCTGGCCCGCGCCGACCTCCTCCCGATGCTGCGCGGCCTCGGTCGCGCCGACGAGCTCGCGACCGTCGCCAAGGCGCTCGTGGCCGACGACGACGGCCCCTCCGGCCCGGTCCTCACCGAGCACGCCCGCCTCCATCTCGACGCGTTGATGCTCGTGGCCGCCGATCGCCGGGCCGAGGCGATCCCCAAGCTCCACGCCATCCTCGATCGCTACCCCTTCGATGTCGACGCTGCCGATCTCCTGATGGCGGTCCGCGCCGACGGTGCGACCCGCGACTTCCAGGAGGTCGAGACGATCGCCCGCCGCCAGCTCGCCCTCGCCCCACGTCTCGAGACCCCGGCCTCGCGCCTCATCCGCGTGCTCGGGACGCGAAACCGCGCCGCCGAGGCCGACGCCCTCTTTCGCACGCTGGGCCTCGACCGCGCCGACCCGACGCTCGAAGACCTCTTTGCCGAGCTCGACCTCTTCGCCGGCCGCTTCACCGACGCCTCACGCGGCTTCACCAAAGCCTTCGCCACCGAGCCCGGCAACCTCTACGCCGAGCACATGGCCATCGCCGCGGAGCTCCTCGGGGGCCGCTGCGACAAGGCCGCCGGCCTGGCGCTGGATCGCATCGAGCGCAAGAAGCTCCTCGGCAAGGACGCGCTGCTCGGCTGGACGTACAGCCTCGCGGTCCAGGCGCTGGTCTGCTGGGAGCAGTGGGACGGCCTCGAGCAGGTCCTCACGCGCTGGGCCGCCCACGACGACAGCGGCCGCGACCAGGCCTTCGGCATGCGCGAGCGCGCCCTCTTCACGCGCGCCCGCATCTTGCCCGTCGCCGCGCGGCCCGCACGCCTCGCCGAGCTCGAGGCCCGCTGGACCCGCATGCTCGACGCGCGGTCGGTCATCCCCACCAACACCCGCGGCCAGATCGAGAACCTCGTGCTCCAGGTCACCCGCGATCGCACGCGCCTCGAGCGCCTCCTCGCGGTCGCCGAGCACGACGCCTCGGACCTCAACGTCCCCGCCGTCCAGCGGTCCGACGGCCGCCTCCGGGTGGCGCGTCTGCGCGGTCGCCTGGCGCTCCTCGGAGTCTCCGCGCCTGGCGGTACCACCGCGCCGGCCCCGGCCCCAACCTCGGTGCTCGAGCACTACGACGACGCCGTTCTCGACTGGAGCGACGTCCACGGCGAGGGCGACACCTCGGCCCGGGTCGAGGGCCTCTCCCAGCGCGCCGACGCCGCCACCGCGCTCGCCTCGCGCGCATCCCACCCCGAGGACGCCGCCCGCTTCGCGGCGAAGGCCGAGGCTGACTGGCGCGCCATCGTCGCGCTCGGCTATCCGCGTCTCTGGGTGACCGACCTCTGGGTGGTCGCCCGTCACCGCCTCGACGAGGCGCGCCGACCATGACCGACGACCCGAGCACCCAGGACCCCGCCCCCGCTGGCTCGCGCCGCGCCGCGACCGCCGGCCGCGTCGCCCCGGCCCTGGTGATCGCCTGGGTCGACGGCGCGCCCGAGCTCGACGGGGCCCTGCTCTTGCCGGACGACACCCCGCAGGTCTTCGGTCGCGGCGGGGGTGACCCAGGCGAGGCGCGTCTGTCGCCGATCCGCCAGGTCCCCGGTCAGAACCTCGCGCTGGGCGCGCTGGACCCGGTCCGCCTGCCGTGGCTCTCGCGACGCCAGCTCCGGATCCAGCGCCTCGGCCCGCGCCTCCTCTTCGAGAACCTCGGCCGCTCGGCGCTGCGCCTCATTCCGCGAGGCGTCCGCTCGGACGCGGCCCCGCTCCCGACCTCGGGCTTCGTCGCGAGCGTCGGCGACCTCGTGGTGGTCGGCGATCGCCTCGTCTTCCTCGTGGTCGAGAGGCCGCACGTCCTCCCGCCCGCGCCGAGCTGGACCCTGCCGCTGGACGCCCTTGGCCACCCGGACGCCTTCGGCCTCGTCGGCGAGTCGCAGGCCGCCTGGACGCTGCGCGAAGAGATCGCCTTTGCCGCTCGCCAGCGCGGCCACGTGCTCGTCCACGGCCCCAGCGGCAGCGGCAAGGAGCGGGTCGCGGCCGCCATCCATCGTCTCTCCGCGCGCGGCAACCGGGCCTGGGTCGCGCGCAACGCTGCGACCATCCCGACGACGCTGATGGACGTCGAGCTCTTCGGGCACGTGGCCAACTACCCGAACCCCGGCATGCGCGAGCGCCCCGGCCTGGTCGGCGAGGCCGACGCCTCGTCCCTCTTCCTCGACGAGATCGGCGAGCTGTCCCAGGATCTCCAAGCCCACCTCCTCCGCCTCATGGACTCGGGCGACTACCAGCGGCTCGGCGACAGCCGCCCGCGCCGCTCGGACGTGCGCGTCATCGCCGCCACCAACCGCCCGCTGACAGCGCTGAAGTCCGACCTGCGCGCGCGCTTCCGCCACGTGGTCGAGGTCCCGGCCCTGGACGTCCGGACCGAGGATATCCCCCTCATCGCGCGACACCTCTTGCGCCAGGCGGCCCACGAGGATCCGGCCCTGTCCCGGTTCTTCACCGCGCGAGACCTGACGGAGCCAGGCGCCGCAACGAGGCTCAGCGTGCCCGAGCCCCGCCTCGACCTCGACCTCGTCCTCGACCTCCTCACCCGGCCCCTCCCCCTCCAGGTGCGCGAGCTCGACGCGCTCTTGTGGCGAGCGTTGGGCGAGAGCGCGCGCCGCGGTGTAGACCATATCCAGCGCCCGGCCACCCCAGCCACCCCGGCTGATGCCGCCGCGCCCGAGCCCCTCGAGGTCCCGGAGACCGCGCCGCGCGAGGTGACCCGCGCCACCCTCGAGGCCGCGCTGGTCCGCTGCAATGGGCACCTCGAGCGGGTCTGGCGCGAGCTCGGGCTGAAGAACCGCTACGTCCTCCGGCGGCTCCTCCAGAAGCACCAGCTGCGCGCCGGCTCCGCAGACCCCGAGGCCCCGCCCGAACCGCCCGATCCCGAGGTCGTCCCGGACGACCCGACCTGACGCTGCTTCGCCGTGGATCAGGCCGTCGGGCAGCCTGGCTTCGCCAGGCCTTCGGCGTCGATCACACCGTCGGGCAGCCTGGCTCCGCCAGGCCTTCGGCGTGGATCACACCGTCGGGCAGCCTGGCTCCGCCAGGCCTTCGGCGTGGTTCAACCGGGGCTCCACACCCCACGCCGCATGACGAGGCGGCCGCTCACGACC
>JAEUKJ010000735.1 GCA_016792665.1 Deltaproteobacteria bacterium
CGGCATCGTCAGCATGTGCATCGGCGGCGGCATGGGCGCGGCCGGGCTCTTCGAGATCCCGCAGAAGGGCTGAGCCCGAGCGAGACCGACGAAGACCGTCGCGCGCTGCTCGACATGAGCAGAGGACGTGGAGATGAGACCCGCTTCGGCGGGTCTCGTCGTTTCTGGAGGCAGCGACGCCGCCTCATCGAAGGCAGCGCCGCCGGCTCACACCCGCGCGCGGCGGCCTTGGCGTGGCTGGGCAGGCGGCGAGGTCGATGCTAGCGTGCCGCGCATGCACGACATTCGGGGTCGCTGACCGTGACGAAGACTTTCCTCGAAGCCGAGACGGTACACCCGACCGGCGGAGCGCGCGGCGCGACGCAGGCCCGCCTGCTGACGCTCACGGTCGCGCACCACCCCGACCCCGAGCGCGTGGGCGAGCGGGTGCGCCTCCCGCTCTTGTCGCTGGCGCACCTGCGCATCGCCATCGGTCGGGGTGAGCCGGCCTTTCGCTCGGCCGCGCACGCCAGCGCGACGCCGCTCCTGACCCCGTTCGTGAGCCGCAAGCCCCTCTGGCTCGAAGGGCTCGGCGACGATGGCGTGCGCGTCGACGCGCGCGAGTCGGGCAGCAAGATCGAGATCGACGGCCGCCCGGTGACGGGCACCCTCGACCTCGACGCGCAGGCCATCGAGCGCGGGGTCGTCCTACAGCTCGGCTCGCACGTCGTGCTCGTCCTCCACATCGAGCGCGACCTGCCCTTCAGCGCGGGCCCTCTCGACACGCAGCTCATCGGCCAGAGCGAGCCCATCCTCGAGGTGAAGGCAGCGATCGCACGCGTGGCTCAAGACCGCGCGGCGGTGCTCGTGCGCGGCGAGACCGGCAGCGGCAAGGAAGTCGTCGCGGCCGCGATCCATCACGCCAGCCAGCGCAAGGACCGCCCCTTCGTCGCCGTCAACATGGCGGCGATCGCGTCGTCGCTGGCCGCCTCCGAGCTCTTCGGCCATGTGCGCGGCGCCTTCAGCGGGGCCGACCAGAACCACGACGGGCTGTTCGTGCGCGCGCACGGCGGGACCTTGTTCATGGACGAGGTCGGGGACACGCCAAACGACGTGCAGGCGACCCTCTTGAGGGTGCTCGAGACGGGCGAGGTCCTGCCGGTCGGCGGGCGTGCGCCGAAGTCGGTCGACGTGCGCGTGGTGGCCGCGACCGATGCCGATCTCGACCGCTCCATCGCCGATGGGCGCTTCCGCGGGCCTCTGTTCTATCGGCTGGCGGCCAACGAGATCCGGGTGCCGCCGCTACGCGAGCGCCGCGCCGACATCGGGCGCCTGGTCGTCTTCTTCTTGAAGCGAGAGCTCGCGACACTGGGACGCGAGGTGCTCATGCGCGCCCCCGAGGGCGACGGCACGCCGTGGCTCCGCGCACGTCTCGTGGCGCGGCTCGTGCGCTACGACTGGCCGGGCAACGTGCGCCAACTGAAGAGCCTCTGCCACGCGATTGCGCTCGGCAGCGCGACCGCCGAGGGGGTCGCGGACGCCGAGCTCGAGCGGCTCATGCCGTCGCGCGCGCCGACCACCCCGGGGGTGCAGCGCCCGTACGCCGACCTGCCCGAGCCGGTCGTGAAGGTCGACGCGCGCGCGACCATCGAGACCGAGGTGGCTGTCGCGCCGAAGCGCCCCGCGCGTGCCCCCGCGAGCATCGGGCACGACGAGCTCGAGCAGGTCCTGGCCTCGTACGACTTCCGCCTGAGCCTCGCGGCCGACCACTTCGGCATCTCGCGGCCGACGATGAACGAGCTCGTCGACAAGCACCCGCGCTTGAAGCGCGCGCAGCGGCTGAGTCTCGCAGAGATCGAGCGCGGGCTCGCCGACGCGAAGACTCACAACGAGCCCGTCTGGCGTCTGCTCGGGGTGTCCGAGCGCGGACTGAAGCAGCGCATGAAAGAGCTCGGGCTACAGTAGGTCGACTGTAGCCCGGCCTGCAGTTCGCGGCGGCGCCCGCCACACACGTCGCAACAAATACCGATCGCCCTTGTTTCATGCGGTCGTGAGCACTTGGCCCGCGCCTTGCTCTAGTCCTGTTCGTCCGCAACGACGCGGACCTCGAAACGCCTTCGCACAACGCCTCGCAGAGCGAGGCTGGCGTCGAGCGCAACCGAACGCGACCACGCAAGGAACACCACCATGAAGCTCTCGATCTCCAAGCTCCTCATCGCCTGCTCGTTCTCCTTCCTCGCCTGCGACACCAACGTCGCCGAGCCGACCCAGCCCACCGTCGAGAGCCCGGCCGTGAGCGCGGTCATGGCCCTCGGCCCCGACCGCCGCATCACGCTGACCACCCTCGAGGAGGCCAAGGCCCTCATCGAGCGCGCGGTCGACTCGGCCGACGCGACCGGGGCACTCCGCCGCCAGCGCACCCTCGGCTTCCACTTCGACCGCCGCGCGACCTCGGCCTTCTGGACCGTCGGCAAGGACGGCGAGAAGCTCGGCACCGTCCTCCAGCGCGGCGTCCGCGAGGACGAGCAGGTCCTGGTCGCGACGGTCCTGCGCCCCGACCTCACCATCGTGAGCACCCTCGAGGTCGAGGGCGAGGGGGAGACCTTCACCGTCTACGAGATCGCCGAGGGGTGCATGGCCGAGGAGATCCCGGTCGAGAGCACCGAAGTGACCGTCACCGAAGAGACCGAAGAGGGCGACGACGTGGTGGTCATCGACGCGGCGCTCATCGCCTACACCGGCGGGACCTCGACCCAGTGCACGCTGCAGAACGGCATCATCGACGCGGGTGGGCAGATCGCCGACGGCCTCTGCACCGGCGAGGCGAACTTCGTCTGCTTCTGGACCTACATGGGCAACGACGCCGGCTACAACCGCTGCGTGCGTGAGCGCAAGGCGGCCTGCGGGATCGGCACCGACAAGTGGAACAAGCCCACCTGCAACTGAGCAGGCAGACTCGGCTCTCAATCGAATAAGACACGCGACCCGCTTCGGCGGGTTTCGTCGTTTTCGGGTATGAGCAGCCCCATGAGTGCTGCCTTCGTGCGTGTCGCCCTCGATGATCGCCTCCCGCTGACCTGCTCACGCGGCGGCACCTGCTGCCACGGCAACCGCATCGCGCTGAACCCGTGGGAGCTCGCGACACTGGCGGCCGCGCGAGGCCTCACGCCGACCGCCTTTCGCGAGCGCTTCACCACCGAAGGCTGCACGGTCCTCCGCTTCGACGGACCGCCCGATGCACGCGGGCTCGCGGCCTGCTCGCAGTACGCCGCGAGCGTCGGCGACACCGCGGGCTGTGTCGTGCACGCGGCCCGCCCCCTCGCGTGCCGCCTCTATCCGCTCGGTCGCCGACAGCAGGGCGGCGACACGACCTACATGCATCTCGGCAAGACCTTCCCGTGCCTTGCCGGTTGCCCGGCGGTCGCGACCCTGCCCCAACGCACCGTCGCCGCGTACCTCGCGAGCCAGGACGTCACCGCCGCCGAGGCCGCGCACGACGCCTACCTCGAGGTCATGCAGCACCTGGCCGACGCGGCCCTGGTCCTGCTCATCGACAGTGGCCTCGCGGCGACCGGCGATCGCCTGACGCTGCGTCGCTGGCGAAAGCTCGGCGAGGGCGACGCCGCGCTCCGTCAGAAGACGCTCGGCCCCACCTGGCTCGATCGACTGACGGTCCCCGCGCTCGACGGATCGCTCCCGGTCGCGGCCTTCGTCGCCGCCCACCACGAGGCCCTCCAGGCCGCCGCCCAGGCCGAGCTCGCGAGCCTCGCCGAGGCCGACGCGATCCGCGAGGCCGCGGTCCTCATGATGGCGATGGCACTGCACCTCGGCCGCGCGCTCGGCGCCGAGTCCGCCCCGCTGGCGCGTCATTGGATCGACACGGCGCGCGCACACGGCGCCCGCGAGTAGCGCGGTCGGTCCCTCGTCGGTCTCGCTCGGACGTCGGCCGGGTGCTCATGCGTAGGTCAGCCCCTCGGCTCGAGGCACCTGCAGTAGCGGCGACCGCTCGGTTGCGACGCCTACTGTAGGTGCCTTCGGTCGACGCCAGCCACGCACCGCAGCTCGGCCTTCCATGCGGGTCCGAGCCACCACGTCGCGCTGGCACTCCGATTGCTCTGAGGGCCTGGGTCACGCCGTCACCCAGCCCCAACGTCCCTCGGAGTCCACCATGAACTCGCGCCTCTCCCTCCTCCTCGCCCCCCTCGCCGGCCTTGTCGGCCTCGCCACGACGGCGACGCTCGACGCCGCGCATGCGAGCTGTCCGGTCGAAGGTCCCGTCACCTGCGCTCGCTTTCAGGATCGCCTGGTCATCAACTCGGACGCGGGGCGCTTGACGCTGCGCGGCCACTGGTCGCAGCGCGACGCACTGAACCGCTTCACGACCACCGAAGGCTTCGCGATGGCACTTCCGGGCGGCATCGACCTGCCCGTCCCCGGGGTCGAGTCGGTGACCGTGACCTGCGGCCCCTACCTCGCCATCAGCGGCGAGCTGACCGCCCTCCCCGGCTTCGCGTCCTACTGGCCGAGCATCGACCCCGAGCTCGTCGCGGGCGGCGAGAACATGGCCCCGAGCCCGCTCACCGGCCTCCCGCAGATGGTCTCGGTGCCCAGGGTCAGCTTCGGCCTCGCGCTCGGCGAGCAGGTCAACGCCTCGCTCGGCGCCATCACGATGCCGGTCGATGCGTGCAGCCCCTACTTCTTCTTCGGCTACGAGGACCACCGGGCGGTGCAGGTCGGCGACGTCTGGGCCGGCAAGATGGGCACCGACGTGCGCTTTCTCTTGAACCCCTGGGACCCGGCGCTGCTCGTCCAGGTGGGCGGCGAGATGCTCGACGACGCGACCGCGGGCTTCGTCAACAAGGTCGGCCTCGGCTTCAGCCGGAAGGGCCTCATCCACTGGGAGAGCGTCCTGCCGCTGCCCAACGGTGTCGGTGAGACCGCCACCCTCGAGCCGATGTCGGTCGACGCGCATATCTGGGCCTCCGGCAAATACGGGTTGATTCCGGTCCCGAAGTCGCCCGTGCAGCTCTATATCGACGGGGATGTCGCCATCGACCTCGGCCCCTGGCCCCAGGTTGCCGAGGCGCTCGCGAACAAGGTCTCTGCGGGTGAGACGGTCGACGTCGCGGCTCTCATCGCCGCGCAGGTTCCGAACCTCACGGTCGCCAAGGCGCTGAAGAAGATCTCGATCGGTGGCAATCTCATGGATCTCGCGCTCACGGCCGGCCCCTACGTCAGCCTCTCGCTCGGCCAGGGTTCGTTCCTCGTCGAGGACGGCAAGCTCCACTTCGCCGCCGACCTCTGGACCCCGGGCTCGAAGTTCGCCGAGGGCACGACCGGCAATCCCATCATCGACGCGGCGATGAAGGCCGTCATCATCAAGGCCCGCGGCAAGGCGCGCGGCTATGTCGACGACAAGGGCTACCGCTTCGAGCTCGAGGGCAGCTTCACCTTCGGTCCGTGGAACCTCCCGAGCGCGACGCTCGTCATCGACTCGGAAGACGGTGTCACGGTCGAGAACGAGGGCATCAACTTCGACCCGAACGCGCTGCTCGATCAGCTCCGCGAGATCTTCAACTGCGACTTCAGCGACGGCCTCGCCGCCTGCCGCGTGGCCGGCTTCAAGGTCCTCGATGTCGAGGCGCGCATCGTCAACGGCAACCCCAAGGTGAAGATCGCGGTCGACCTCATGGGCCTCGCGGGCGGCACCTTCGAGATGTTCCGCATGCAGAATGGCGAGCTGAAGTTCGTCCTCCAGGCCCAGGTGCCCGGCCTCCTCGGCGGCTTCTCGCTCTCCAGCGCCAAGCTCACCATCACGAAGCAGGGCGTCGAGCTCGAGGCCGGCTTCCAGAGCGCCATGCAGGGCGTGAAGCTCAAGGGCGCGCTCTCGCGGGTCAACGGGGTGATGCGCTACGACGTCGCGGGCCAGGGCAAGGTCACGCTCGTGGGCTTCGACCTCGATGCCAAGGCGCGCTTCACGAACGTCGGCGGTCCCTCGCGCTTCACCCTCGACGCGGACTTCACCCCGTCGAAGTTCAACGTCGCCTTCTCGGGGACGACGTTCTCGATGCACGGCGAGGTCGACACGACTGGCAACTTCGAGCTCACCGCGAATGGCAATCTGAAAGTCGCAAATTATCCCCTTGGCAATCTCGCGGTGTCACTCTCCAACAAGACCGGCAAGCTCGGCTTCTCGATGCGCGGCCGCTTCGACGCCCAGGTCGTCCACGTCGCCCTCTACGGCAACTATCAGGCGGGTGAGAGCGAGGTCGTCCTGGCCGGCACGAGCGACCTCACGGTCGAGGGCCACACGCTCACCGCCGCCGCCTTCACGCTGTCCAACCTCTCCGGGTTCCGCGTCCTCGGCCAGGTGAACCTCGGTGCCGTCACGCTGCAGATGGCGGGCAGCATCGCTACCAATGGCGCGGTCACGGTGAGCGGGCAGATCAACATCGACATCCCGGTCGCGGCCGGCTTCGAGATCATCCGGAAGGCGCTCGAGTGCGGCACGACCACCATCAGCCGGGCGGGTCAGTGCGGTGTCGACTACGTGAGCCAGGGGCTCCAGTGGGTCCAGGACCGCGTCCAGTGCGGGGTCGACACGGTCACGACGGTCTTTGGGTGCATCGACGTGGTGGTCCCCTGGGCCTTCGAGTGGGTCACTGACGCGGCCCGCTGCGCCCAGGAGAACCTCGAGTGCGGCGCGCGCATCGTGACCGACGGCACCCAGTGCGGCTTCACGATGATGCAGGAGAAGCTGCCGCTCATGGGCCAGTGCGTCGCGGATTGGTGGAGCTGCGCGCTGGGCAATATCGTGGGGATCAGCTGCGACCCGGTGAACCAGCCGCCGGCGAGCTGCCTCGCCTTCGCGGAGCCCAAGACCTGCGTCGTCGACGTCGCCTGCCCGACGAGCTGCCTGGTGGTCACCGAGTACCGCAGCATCCCGACGGGCTGTCAGGAGCGCATCGACGAGGTCGTCAAGACCTGCCCGGTCGAGACCTTCGTGCCCGTGCCGCGGTCCTGCGAGGACATCGTCGTCCCCAACATCTGCAACGACGAGGTCATCTACGACCCCAACCACGACCTCGGCATGTTCCACGGCACGCTGTCGGTCTCGTTCGGTCAGAACACGGGCATCGCCATGACCGGCAGCTACTGCGACCTCACCGGCCAGTGCACGAGCTGGGGCGTGGGCGGCTCGATCGACTGGTCGACCCCCTCGAGCCCGAAGGCCTGCGTCTCCATCCCTCAGGACGTCCTTCCGCTCGGGGCCGTGTTCGGGGCCTTCGCGGTCAATGGTCAGCCGATGTTCTGCACGCCCCTCTGACCTTCACGCGAGCTCCGATGAGGGCCGTCGTTCTCCGCGCGAGATCGGCGGCCTTCGTCGTTTCGCGGCGGATGATTGCATCGGATGGAACCCTCGGGCAGCGTCGAGCTCCACCCCGAAGAGGACCCAGCCCATGTCCATGTCCCGCCCAATCGCCCTCGTCGCAACGCTTGTCGCTTGTCTCTCGTTGACGCTGACCGCCCAGGCTGCGCCATCGACACCGTCCCGGACAGAGCCCACGACGCTCGTCGCCTCCCACCTCGACACCGTGCTGCGCGAGCTGGCCGCCGCCGACACGCGCGCCCTGGACCCACACCTCGCGGCACGCCGCGCCCACTTCATCGAGGTCTTGAGCGGCTATCGGGCCCGCGGTGAGTTTCCGCAGAATGACCGCTATGCCGATCGACTGGTGACGATCTTCGTCGACGATCGCGGCGTGCACTGCGCGATGGGGTACCTCATGGCGGAGGACGGGCGCGCCGATCTGGTCGCCGCGATCCGCGCCGCGAAGAACACCGGCACGGTGTGGGAGCTCGCGGCCGATCCGACGCTGGGTCCCGAGATCGGCGCGTGGCTCGCGACGACCGGCCTCACCCTCTTCGAGGCCGCGCGCATCCAGCCGAGCTACTGCTTCATGAACAAGGGCGGCACCTGCCTCTGCCAGGGCAACGAGGCCGCGACCGGAGTCGCCGAGGGCACGATCCGTACGCTGCTCTATGGCAGCGGCGAGGTCGAGGTCACGGTGACCAAGGTCCACGGCACCGGCGCCACGGTCGACGAGGTCGTGCGCGCCTCGATGACGGGCGACGATGTCGTCGGTCGCAAGGCGTTGGTCGTCGTCACGGCAGGCAGCGAGACCATCCGTGGCCCGAACCCGATCGACGGCGAGCAGGTGACGTGTGTGAGCGGCCAGTCCCCCGACCCTACCTATCGCGCCACGGTCGCGACGACGCTGTATGTGCAGGCCTTGCTGTCCGAGGACTGCATCGCCACGCTGGCCGCGGTCGATCCCGTCTACGGGCAGTCGGTCTGCGACATCGAACAGGACGAGGGCGTCGCTTCGGGCGGCGGCTGCGCGGGCGGGACGGCGAC
Organism: Deltaproteobacteria bacterium; assembly: GCA_016792665.1. GTDB lineage: Bacteria > Myxococcota_A > UBA9042 > PHBI01 > PHBI01 > WYBB01. The sequence goes on from JAEUKJ010000735.1 coordinate 8,399, forward strand.
CTTCGGGGCCGGGCTGGCGCTGCTCGCGCTGGCGCTCGGGCGGCGCAGTCCGAGGCGCTGAAGGGACGGTTGCGGAACGCGCGGGGCTCTGCGAAAAGGCGCCATGGCGAACGCGAAGTCACGACTTCCGAGGGGGGCCAAGGCCCGGGCGCAGACCATCGACGAGCGGCTGGCGGAGGCGCGGCCGAACCCGGTGGTCGAGCTGGATTTCGAGAGTGGCTATCAATTGTTGATCGCCACGATCCTCGCCGCGCAGAGCACCGACAAGATGATCAACACGATCACGCCGGTGCTGTTTGCGCGCTGGCCGACGCCGGCCGATCTGGCACGGGCCGACCTGGCCGACGTGGAGGAGGTCATCAAGTCGAGCGGCTTCTTCCGCCAGAAGGCCAAGACGATCGTCGCGGCGGCGGACAAGCTGGTGCGCGACTTCGGCGGCGAGATCCCGCTCGACATCGAGGACCTCGTGACGGTGCCGGGCGTCGGTCGCAAGACGGCGAACGTGGTGCTCGGCTCGGCCTTTCGGATCCCGAGCGGCATGGTCGTCGACACGCACGTGACGCGACTCTCGGCAAAGCTCGGGCTCACAACCGAGACCGAGCCCGAGAAGATCGAGGCCGATCTGATGAAGCTCTTCCCGCGCGACCACTGGATCGACGCGAGCCACCGACTCATCCTGCACGGCCGCTACGTGTGCAAGGCGCGAAAGCCCGACTGCGGCGCGTGTGTGCTGGCCGACCTGTGCCCGAGCGTCGAGGCCTGAGAGGTCCGCTCGCGCCCGAGGCCCGGGGCGAGACCGCGGGGTCAGCGCGCGAGGATCGACAGCGGTGAGGTCGGGGCGAGGAGGTTCGCGTAGAGGCCTTCGACGCCGGCGGCTTCGCCGGGCTCGAGCTCGCCGACGACCCAGGTCACGCGCGGCACGAGCGCGCTCGGGTCGTCGTGCTCGACCAGGGCGCGGACGACCTCGCCGTAGATCGCCAGCACGCGCTCGGACCCGCCGAAAGCGTGGGTGAAGACGACGTCGAGGACGCCGGTGGTGGTCGCGTCGGGGCGGTAGGCGAGCGCGATGAGCGCGGTGATGAGGGCGTCGACCGGATCGATGCCGGCAGGGACCCTGCGGGCGAGGAGGGCCAGCACGTCGTCGCGACGGTCGAGGTTCATGAGCAGGGCGAGGACGAAGCGGAGGTCGGGCTCGGTCACCAGAGCGCGCCGCTCGGTGAGGTGGAAGCGGCGGACCTGCTCGTCGAGGGCGGGCACGAGAGCGTCGATGGCCGCGCCGTGGCGGGGGCGCGCGAGGTCGAGGAGCTGGCGCGCAAGGGCGGGGTCGCGGAGCGGGTGGGCGTGGTGGCGCGCGACCGCGAAGAGGAGGCCGAGGTCGGACTCGGTGGCGAGGCGGCGATAGGTCGGGACCAGGACCGACTCGGGGAGGACGGCGAGGGCGCGGAGGCGGCGGTCGCGGAGCGGGTCGGGCAGGTCTTCGACGTAGGCGACCGACGGCGGCAGGTAGGAGAACTGGGGGAGGCGATCGGCCTCGGTGGTGGTGCGGACGACGAGGCTCACCGACGGCCGGTCGAGGTGGAAGAGGGCGTGGATGAACGCGTCGCCGGCGTGGATGGGGCGGACCTCGCCGCGCTCGAGGAGTGCCACGGACTGGCGCGTGACGGTGCCGAGGCGGAGGGTCGAGCGCACGCGGCGATGCTCGGTGAAGGTGTGGGTCGTGTGGAGGCTCGAGCCGGCCAGGACCTGGAAGGCGCCCGAGAAGCCGTGGCCGTGCAGCGTCGTGGTCGCGTCGAGCCAGTAGAGGACCTCGATGTAGAAGCCGGGGCCGCGATAGACGGTGAGCGGTGGCTCGCCGAAGTCGTTGTCGCCGCGTTGTTCGACCGGGGGCTCGGCGAGGAGGAGGTCGGACAAGAGGGCCATCGGGTCGACGTGGTCGGCGAGCTGCGCCTCCGTCAGAGCGCGAGTCGCGAGCTCGGGGAAGCGGGCCTCGTCGAAGTCGAGGGCGCGCCAGGCGCGGGTGAGGGCGTCACCGAGGTCGCGAAAGAGGGTCCATTCGGGGCTCATTCGAGGGAGCCTAGATGGGCACGACGGGAGTCGCAACGCGCCTCTCCGTGGATTCTGCCCCGCGCCGGAAGGGGGGACCAGGCGACACGAGCGCGAGAAAAGCCGCAAGGTACCCAGCAGTTGACGGCGGAGCGGGAGACGACTAGGCGTGCAGAGTTGCGCGCAGCCGCGCTTCGAATCTCTCCGCAAGTTTCCGTCATGAGGTCGCGATGTCGGTACGCGCTCCGGTCCAGCGTCAGGGTCAGAAGTCCACGGCCAATGAAGCCCCGCAAGCCGCGCCGGGCTCGGCGCGCGACGCCGACGTGAAGTCACAGCTCCGCGGGACCTCGTTCGAGGCGGGCGAGGCGATGCTCTCGCCGTCCAACGAAGGCGGGCTCATTTCGCGGTCGGGCAGCGGCGAGATCGCGTCGAACGACCCTGGCGCGACGTTCTCGGCGGCGACCCGGGGCGGTGGCGGTGCGGTCCCCTATCGGGCCGACATGGAGAAGTCGTTCGGGCGCAGCTTTGGTGACGTGCAGGCCTACACCGGACGCTCGCAAGAGATGGGCGACCTCGGGGCGGAGGCGGCGGCCCAGGGCAAGAGTGTCGCATTTGGGACCTCGAACCCGAGCAAGGAGCTCGTCGCGCACGAGCTGGCCCACGTGGTCCAGAACGACCGGGGCGGCAGCGGTGTGCAGGGGAAGTCGACGGTGAGCACGCCTTCGGCGGCGGCCGAGCGTGAGGCCGACAGCGTGGCCTCGAAGGCGGCCGCGGGAGAGCGCGTGTCGGTGAAGGAGGCCCCCGGCGCGGGCATCCAGCTGAAGGGCAAGAAGGGCAAGAAGGGCAAGAACAAGCGGCGCCAGAACCAGAGCCAGACCCAGACGCCGCCGACGAAGGAGGGCGTCTTCACGAAGCTGGTCAAGACGCTCGGGCAGGTCAAGGACTGGGCGAGCTTCCAGTCGATCGCGGGATCGATCCTCGAGTCGATGGCGCCGAGCGAGGGGGACAGCTGCCAGCTCGAGCTGAAGGGCAAGCTGCCCATCTACGAGACGGGCGTCGTGACGGTGAACCTGGGCATGGCGCTGCAGCTCGAGGTCGAGCGCACGCCCGACGGGATCAAGGTGAAGGGCGAGACGGGCGTGTTGATCGAGGGGGCCGCCGACACGTCGCTGCTCGGGTGGTTCCGCACCAAGGGCGCCATCGGTGTGCAGGTCTACGGGAACATGGAGGCCGAGGGGTCGAGCGGCGCGCAGGTGATGCAGCTCTTCGGGCTGGGCATCGAGGAGACGGTGCGCGGGGTCAACGGCACGCTGGCCGACAAGGCCTTCGGCGGGGACTACGCCGAGAAGGTCGTCAAGGGCATGGGCGACAAGGACTCGGTCTCGACCACGCTGGGGGCCAAGGGGTACGCCGAGGCGCGCTTCGGGTCGCAAGATCCGACGGCCGAGAAGGAGAACGTCAAGGTCGAGGGCGAGGGTGGCAAGAGCTACACGACCAAGTACGGAAAGAACACGCTGAACCCGCAAGACCCGAACGCGCTGACGGGGCTGACGCCGGTGCAGAAGCAGAAGGTCCTGGACGCGAAGGCGCGCGGCGAGACCAGCATCGATCTCCTGGCCGTCTCGAAAGAGGAGAAGTGGAACTTCAAGGTGGCGGCCGAGGGCGAGGTCGGTGGCGTGGGGATCGGCGGCGAGCTCGAGGTGCAGGGCGACGAGTGGAAGGTCACGGGCGCCGTCAAGGTGCCCGAGGGCTTCGAGGACAAGATGGCGGCGGCGCGGGCGATCGCCGCGGCGGCGCGGACGGTGTGGCTCGGCGCGATGCGCAGCAGCCCGATGACCGGGCCGACGCGCAAGGGGATGTTGCGCGGGCTGGCCGAGGCGGGGACGCGCACGGGGATCGAGGTGGCGCTGCAGCACGGGCTGGAGGCGTACTTCCCAAAGGGCGCGCCCGAGAAGAACAAGAAGGGGCAGCTCGAGTGGGATGATCAGACCGGGCAGGAGATGGCGCTGAAGGTCATCGGTGGCGGCAAGACAGATCCGTTCTCGCTCGAGAACGTGAACCTCGTGAGTGTCACCAAGACCGAGGTGCACGTGCCGGGGGTCGACGCCAAGATGGAGAACAAGCAGAAGCTCGGAGGGTACTCGAAGTGAGCTTTGGCCTTTGCCGGATCTGTGGCGCGGGGCTCGCCGCCACGGCCGATCTCACCAACGCGGACGACGAGGTCACCTGGATCGACGACTGCCCGCGGTGCGGCCTCATCGTGCTGCCGCCCGAGACGATCGACGTCCTGGAGATCGCCACCGAGAAAGAGAAGCAGGCGCTCAGCGCGCGGCTCGGGGCGCGCTTCGCGGAGACGGGGAGGCGATCGCGGGTGCTGCCCGAAGAGGTCGGCACCTTCCGCGTGCTCTCGGTCGAGGTCGGCCCCCGCGAGTGAGTCGAGGGCGACCTCCGGTAGAGTGACCCGGGTGCGCGTGCTGCGGCGCGGGTCGCTCAGCGTGCGTGGCAGACCTTCTGCGCGTTGCCGGTGTCGGCGATGCGGCAGTCGTTCCAGCGCGGGTCGAGCTCCTGGCACTCGCCGACGTTGGCGCACTCGACCACGACGTGGTGCAGGTCCTTGAAGCCCGCCGGGTAGAGGCAGTCGAGCTCTTCCTTCTGCTCGGCCGTGAGGCGCGAGTTCACGTTGTCCTCGCAGTCGCAGCCGCGCGAACAGAAGCCGAACATCGAGTTGGTGATGTTGCCGCCGACGCCCGGCTTGAGACACACGCCGAACTCGCACTCGCTGTTCTGCTCACAGCCCTCGCCGAAGCCCTTCTTGGTCGGGTCGCTGGTGCCAAAGGCCAGGTCACACCCGGTGAGCGACCCACCGGTGCCGCCCGCCGCGTCGTCACAGCCGACCACGAACACACTACCGACGATGACGATGAGGGCTGAGAGGCGCATGAGAGGCTCCGTTCCTGGGTTGCCTTCTCTTGCTAGCAGCCGCTTCATGGCCGCGTCAACCCGGGGCCCTCCTCTTTGCGCGGCCTCCGTTCGCGTTCGCGAACTTCGCGGGGCGATCTCCGCGCGCCCCCGACCTCCGCCCTCGACAGGGTCACGCGCACGCCGCATCGACCCGGCCACCACGCACGCCGTGAATCCGCAAAAGCACCCTGTGCTTGACCCTCGGGCTTTCCTGCGAAAGAACCCCCCGACGCCGGGCGCGCAGGGTATTCCTCAGAAGCGCCCCGCTCGAAGCGACCCCATCCGTGGATGACGCTTCGCCCGGCGGCTCGAGGAACCCGATGAAGTCCACGCTCACACACGCCGGCCTGACCCTCCTCACCGCGCTCACTCTGAGCTTCGCGGCCTGCGGAGACGACCCGGCCCCAGCCGACACCGACGCGTCCGACGACACCGCGACCGACCTCGACACGCACGACACCCACGACACACGAAGCGACGACGGCGACGCGACCGCAGACACCGATGAGGACATCCTCTACCCCGGCTACCTCTGCAATCGAAACGACCACTGCTCGACCGGCCTCTGCTACGGCTTCGCCAACTCGCAGGGCGCCTTCGAGCCCGCCAAGTGCCAGACCGTCTGCCTCGAGCTCTACGACTACAACCGCTATTGCGACTCGGACGACGACTGCTGCAAGGGCCGCTGCTGCCTCGGCTGCGGCGCCAAGGAAGGGCTCTGCGTCCTCGAGAAGTGAGCCGCGCACCGGCCGCGCGCGAGAGTGCCGAAATTGCCGGTCCAGCATGTCACTCTCGATGCAAATCCAGCGCGAGCGATGAGCACGTGCCGCAGCGGCGTGCTCACCGATGCGATCGCGAGCGAGCCGAGCTGCCCGAGGTCGCGAGTGCCTAGCGAGGGCTCTGAACCAACTCGATGAGGACGCCCTCGCCGCCAATCGGCGAGGTCTCATTGCCCTTCGGGTGGATGAAGCACACGTCGTGACCGGCGGCTCCCTTGCGGATGCCGCCCGGCGCGAAGCGCACGCCCTGGGCCGTGAGCCAGTCGACGGCGGCGGCGAGATCCGAGACCCAGAGGCCGATGTGGTTCAGCGGCGGCTCGTTGACGCGCGGCTTCTTGTCGGGGTCGAGCGGCTGCATGAGGTCGATCTCGACCGCGTGCGGGCCGTCGCCGAGGCGCAAGATGTCCTCGTCCACGTTCTCGCGTTCGCTCTTGAAGGTGCCGACCGTGGGCAGGCCGAAGAGGGTCCCCCAGAGATGCTGGAGGCGAGCCTTGTCGGCCCCACCCAGGGCGACTTGTTGGAGACCGAGGACCTCGAACGGGCGCGGTGTGCTGCTCATGTCGGCGACCCTGGCACAACGTAGCGCGTGGCGCTATAGGGGGCAGATGGAGCTCGCACGTCACCCCGTCCTCGTCGAAGGGCGCTGCGCCCTGGTCGGCATGGTCCACCTCCTGCCGCTGCCCGGCAGCGCGCGCTGGGGGCGCGGAGGTCGCGCCGAGATCCAGGCGATGCTCGACCGCGCGGCCCGCGACGCCGAGGCCCTGCTCGTCGGGGGCTGCGATGCCCTGCTGGTCGAGAACATGCACGACCTGCCCTACCTGCGCGGCCACGTCCCGCCCGAGACGGTCGCGGCCATGACGCTCGGCGTCGCGCACGTCGCGGCCCTGGGTGCTCCGGTCGGCGTGCAGGTCCTGGCCGGAGCGAACCGCGAGGCCCTGGGCGTCGCGATCGCGGCCGGCGCCAGCTTCATCCGCGCCGAGGCCTTCGCGTACGCGCACGTGGCCGACGAGGGCTGGATGGACGCGACCGCCGGCGAGCTCCTGCGCGCGCGCCACGCCCTCGAGCCAGTTGGCGCGGCGACCCAGACTGCCATCTGGGCCGACATCAAGAAGAAGCACTCGGCGCACGCCGTGACGGCCGACATCTCGCTGGGCGAGTTCGCGAGCGGCAGCGCCTTCTGCGGCGCGGACGCGGTCATCGTCACGGGCCAGGCGACCGGGCAGCCCGCGCGCCTCGAGGACGTGATCGAGGCCAAGGTCGCGAAGCTCCCGGTCGTGGTGGGCTCGGGGATCGACGCGTCCAACGCGGCGACCTTCGCCGAGCACGCGGCGGCCCTCATCGTCGGGACCTCGCTGAAGGTCGACGGCGACTGGCGGAACCCGGTGGACCGGGTGCGCGTCGACCGCCTCGCGCGCGCCCTGGGACGCGTGGCATGAGCGAGCCCGGCGCCCCGCGTGAGGCCGCGCGTTCCTTGCTGGAGCGCCTCGGCCGTTGGAACCTGAAGCGCCTCGGGGCGCGGTCGCGGACCGAGGTGGTGGTCGTCGCGGGCGGGCCCGGGCACGGAGGTGCCGAGGGCGCGCCGATCGCGACGGCGCTGCACAGCTTCGTCTTCGACCGCCACCCCGACGCCCCGCCGACGGCGCCGCCGCTGGTGCTGATGCACGGGGTCGGCAGCTCGGCCACGACCTTCGCGAAGCTGCTGAAACGCCTGCGCCCGCACGTCGGGCCGGTCTACCTGCCCGAGGCGCCGGCGCATGGCGAGTCGGAGACGCCGGCCGCGCCGCTCACGCCCGAGGTCCTCTTCCGGATCGTCAGGCAGTGGCTCGACACGGTGCCCGAGGCGCCCTTCGTGCTGTATGGGAACTCGCTCGGCGGGGCGGCGGCGATCCGCTATGCGATCGAGCGACCCGATCGGGTGGCGGCATTGCTGTTGCTGTCGCCGGCCGGGGCGCACGGGGAGGACGGCGAGCTCGAGGCGCTGGTCTCGACCTTCGACCTGAAGAGCGGGAGCGACGCGCGGCGCTTCATGGGTCGCCTCTTCGAGCGCCCGCGCTGGTACCACGCGGTGGCCGGCAACGAGCTCAGACGCCGCTTCGCGCTGAAGCCGCTGCGCGAGTTCTTCGCGAAGGCCGGGGCCGAAGACCTCCTCGATGCGGACCGCGTGGCGGGCCTGCCGATGCCGGTGCTGCTCATGTGGGGCGGGGCCGAGAAGCTCCTGCCGGACTCGCATCGGCGCTGGTTCAAGGCCCACCTGCCGCGCACCGCGAGCCTGTCCGAGCCGCCGCACTTCGCGCACTCGGCCTACATCGAGCACGCCGACGAGGTGGCGGCGATGGTGCTCGCCTTCCTGCGCGAGCGCGGCGTCGCCTGAGCCGAGGCTGAGTCTCGAAACAAGACTCAGGGTCGCACGTGCTGTCCGGCGGCAGGCACGAGGCCCCCGCAGTTCAGGTCGCGGGCGCGCCGAGCGGGGCGTGCTCGAAGCCGTGACGCTCGAGCCACACGGTCAGCTCGGCGACGCGGCTCTCGTGGATGACCAGGACCTCGTCCGGGACGGGAGTGCCCTGGTGATCGATGACCGGCGACCAGGGCGCGAGCGGCCCGTGCTGCGGCAGCGCGAAGAAGCGGAAGCCGAGGCGGCGCGAGATGCCGACGATGGGGTAGAGGTCCCAGGGCGAGCCGCGGCGGAAGGGGCCGAAGACGGCGCCGCCGACCTCGCTCTTCCAGAGGCGCGCGATGCCGATGCCGATGGAGCCGGTGGTCGTCTCGATGCCGGAGAACAGCGGCTCGGCCCCGCCGACCATGGCGATGAGCAGCTCCGAGCGCGGGTGGCCGTGCTCGCCGACCAGCACCCACTGCTCGCCGAGGGCGCGGGCCGGGTCGATGACGAGCGGCTCGGCGATGCCGAACTCGCTGATGCGGTGCACGCTGTCGTCCTCGGCGCGCGCGGCGTAGATCTCCGAGGTCATCACATCGCCCACGCAGGCCCCGATGACCTCGCCGTCGCAGACCAGGGACACCATCGTGCCGATGCCGTGCGACTGCCGGCGCATGAAGGCGCGCGTGCCGTCCAGAGGGTCGACCGTGAACCACAGGTCGTGGCGCGGGTGGGTGCAGGGGACGCGCAGGTTCTCTTCCTCGGCGACGATGCCGTAGTCGGGGAACCAGTTCCTCAAGAGGGTGACGAGCACGCGCTGGGCGGCGTGGTCGGCGGTCGTGACGAAGTCCGGCCCGCGCTCGTTGTTCTCCTTGCTGCGCGCCTCGAAGGTGAAGCGCTGGGCGCGGATGGCGACGATGGCACGACGCACGGCCTCCTTCATGAGAGTGCCGACGGAGAAGGGGTTCAGGGTGCCGAAGTCGCGATTCACATCGGGTCCATACCACATCGACCGCCCCTGGGCAGCCTCACGCAGCGACGTCCCGTCGGTCGCCTGGCCCGACCCGCGCGAGGGCGGGGGCGCTCAGCCGGAGGCCCCGACTCGGCCGCGACCCGAAAGCGCTGGCACGAGTCTTGTATTGGGTAAGGGTCCTTCCTGAGTTCTACCCACCAACAAGACTGGCCCCCCTCCTTTCGGGGCTCCTGCCATAAAATCCTACCATCCGATCCTCTCGGCCTTGCGCCCCGAACCGGTTCCCGGAACGGGGCGCTTCTCTTTGTGCCGTAGGCCCTTACGGCCCCTCGCGTGACGCGACCACGCCCCTGGAATCCAGACGCGACGCGCCGTCGACCGCCGCTCGAGGTCGATGCGGTCTGACGTCGTCCTGATGCGGGTCTCGCGGGTGCGTCTCAAGTCGAGACGCAATCTCTCAAGTTGAGAGAGCACCGGACAACGGGCTCAACCTGAGGCAGGCGCGCCCCGGCGAGCCCTCCGGAACCTCAGCCGCGCGCGGCCGAGAGCTTCACGCAGGTGGCGACGACGCGGGTCGCGACCTCGATCTCGAGGAGTCCGGGGAAGCTCGGGGCGAGCCGGATATTCCGGTCCTCGGGATCCTTGCCGTACGGGAAGGTGGCGCCGGCCTCGGTGAGCTTCACGCCTGCCTCGGCCGCCAGCTTGACGACGTTCTTGGCGTGGCCCGGGTGGGTGTCGAGGCTGATGAAGTAGCCGCCGTTGGGCCGGGTCCAGGTCGCGAGCCCGGTGCCGCCGAGCTCTTCCTCGAGGACCGCGAGCACCGCGTCGAACTTGGGCTTCATGATGGCCGCGTGGCGCTGCATGTGCGCGTGGATGCCGGCCAGGTCCTTGAAGAAGCGGACGTGGCGGAGCTGGTTCACCTTGTCGGGGCCGATGGTCTGCTTGCCCGCGTGCTGCTTGGTCCAGGCGATGTTCGCCTCGTTCGCGGCCATCGCCGCGAGGCCCGCGCCCGCGTGGCTGATCTTCGACGTCGACCCGAAGACCAGGACGCGGTTCGGGTTCCCAGCCGACTGGCACGCGTCGAGGAGGTTCGGGACCTCGTCGTGCACGTCGCCCAGGTGGTGCACGGCGTAGGCGTCGTCCCAGATGATGCGGAAGTCGCTGGCCGCCGTGCGCATCTCGGCGAGACGCTTCACATTTTCGGCCGACACCGACTCGCCGGTCGGGTTCGAGTACTTGGGCACGATCCAGATGCCCTTGACGGTCGGGTCGTCGGCGACCAGACGCTCGACCACGTCCATGTCGGGGCCGCGGCCGGTCATCGGCACGATGACGAGCTCGTAGCCGAGGTGCTGGGTGATGGCGAAGTGGCGGTCGTAGCCCGGGGCCGGGCAGAGCCAGCGGACCTTCTTGCCCTCGTGCGCGTAGGCCGACCAGGGGCGGTCGCCGCCCGGGACGCCGAAGACGTGCGCGCGGACGAGGGTGTCGAACATGAGCTGGAGGCTCGAGTTGCCGCCGATGAGGACCTCGGACGGCTTCACGCCGAAGTAGTCCGCGAAGAGCTGGCGACACTCGGGGAGGCCCTCGAGCCCGCCGTAGTTGCGGCTGTCGGTGCCGTCGAGCGCCTTGAAGTCGCGGCTCGTGACCGTCTCGAAGAGGCCGTCGGCGAGGTCCAACTGCTCGCCCGCCGGCTTGCCACGGGTCATGTCGAGCTTCAGCTTCATGGCCTGGAAGGCCTCGTAGCGCTCGGACAGGTCGTTCAGGGTCTCGGCAGGCTTGGTGGTCATGCGACGTCCTCGGTGCGGCGCGAAGGGGGCCGCTCGGCGGGATGGATTGTCACACCCGCCCGCGGCTGAAAAGAGGTTTGCGCGTCAGGGCGTAGGGGCGACGCCCGGGGTGCAGCCCGCGACGCCGAGGGTCCGCTGGGCGCGGTCGTAGCTGCGGACGCCGATGAGCGTCGTGTCGTGGACCTCCATCGGGGCGCGGTAGGCGTCCTCGGTGAGGGGGCCGAGGTCGAAGCCGGAGAACGCGTTCCAGTCGGTGCACCACACGGCGGCCGCCTCGCGCAGGCTGAGGTTGAAGGAGCTCTGCGCGTTCGAGAGGTCGAAGAGGGCCCGCTTCTGGGTCTCGTCCATGCCGAGCTGGGTGGCGATGCCTTGCGCGAACGGCGACTCGCCGCCCTTCCTCGTGACGTAGACCACGCGGTCGCAGCCGGCGTTCTTCAGCGCCAGGACGGGCGCGAGATCGGGCCAGCCGCCGGCCGAGACCTTGCCGTCGGAGATGACCTGCGCGCGCGCGAGGCCGGGCTCGGCGGGCGAGAGCGACAAGGCCTCGGCCCAGGTCGGCTGACCCAAGGTCATCGCCTTTCGCGTCTTGGCATCGCCGAAGCCCAGGCGGTCACCGACGACCGGGGCCACGTCGGCCGCGGCGCCCCAATAGCCGGCGTAGACGTCGCTGAACGAGGGCGCGAACGTGTAGGCGCGGGCCGCGACGTAGTCGGCGCGCGCGGCCTCCCAGCGGTCGGCGCCGTTGCCGGTGACCACCGAGGTCACGACCAGGGCCCGCAGGTGGGCACCGACGCGGTCGCGGATGCGGTTGGCGCCGGTGGCCTCGGTCGGGATGAAGGAGGTGCGCCAGGGATCGAGCAGCGCGCGGAAGCGGGCGCCGCAGGTCTTGCCGTCGAGCTCGGCGGCAGCGATCTGGTTCCAGGCGATGTCGATGGCGGGCTCGGAGCAGGTGGTCAGGAAGTCCTCCCAGCCGGCCGCGTCGAAGGTGCCGTAGCCCGCATAAAAGCTGCCGATGCGGCCGATCTTCTGGGCGAGACCCGCGAAGTCGACGAGACCCGGACGGACGAAGATCGCCGGGTCCGAGGCATCGAAGGACCCGAGCATCGAGATGCCCTTCCACAGATCGGGGACGTGATAGCCGATGCTCGGGGTGGTCTTCAGGAGCTCGAGGACCTCGCCGTTGACGAGGTCCTTCACGTCCTGCGAGTCGAGCAACGTCACCAGCGCGTTGAAGGCCTCCTGGATCTTCCCGCCCGAGACGAGGTCGCCGATCCCCTGTTCCTGCGCGGTCTTGACGACCCCCATGATGGCCGCGATGGCGACCGCCTCGTCGCGCTCGCCCATCGCCGAGAGGTAGCCGAAGAGCGACTTGTACATGAGCGCCAGGCGCGCGCCGCTCTCGGCGCGGGTGCATGCATGGTCGTCCGAGCCGCACACGCGGAGGCGCGGGTTCATGTGCATCGACTCGGTGAGGAAGCTCGTGATGGATGCCGAGCTGCCACCGGCGATGCCCTCGAAGGGGCCGTAGAGCTCGGCCAGGCGGGCGAGCGCGGTGAAGTGGGCGGTGATGAGCTCGCCGTTGCCGCGCACGGCGACGCAGATCGGAGTCGGCTCGGGCGCGCTCGTGTCGGCTGTGTCGCGCGTGTCAGTGGCATCGAGCGTGTCGCGCGTGGCGTCGCTCGCGTCGCGCGTGTCGCTGGGGGTCGTGTCGAGCGTATCGAGCGTGTCGGCTGTGTCGAAGACGTCCAGCGCATCGATCGTGTCGACCGTGTCGGTGGGGTCGGGCGAGCCGCTGTCCGCGTCACCGCACGCGGCGAGGCCGAGCCCGCACATCCCGACGACGAGGCCGTTGCGAACGACCTTTGAAACCCCGAGCCCGAGCGCGCGGATACCGACCATGGAGACCTCCTCGCGGAGCATCGTGCCACAAGGTTTGCGACTCGGCACGGGCACCGTGGAGGGAGGACGGGAAAAGGGTTTCGCGCGCCCGGCACCGTGATAAAAGGCCGCATGGAAGTGCAAACGCCCGCCGACCTGCGCACCGCCCTGGCCCTCACCCCTGTGCCTGCTCGCCCGGGTCTCTATCGCGGCGAGCTCGATCGATCGTGGAGCTTCATCATCCCCTCGGGCGGGGTGCTGACCTCGCTCGCGCTGGCCGCGATGCGCCTCGATCTCCTGCGCCTCGGCGGCACCCACCTCGTCCCCTCGGGGGCGACGGCGACCTTCTGCTCGGCCGTGGCCGAGGGACCTCTGGATGTCGAGGTCACGGTCTTGAGACACGGCAAGACCGCGACCCAGATGCGCGCCAACGTGCGACCTCGGGGGCAGGGCGCGGCCCCGGGCGACGTCGGGCTCGAGGTCGTCGCGACCTGGGTCGAGCCGCGCTCCAATGACGCCTTCCCGCCGCGCGCGTGGGTGCCGACGCCCGACTTCCCGATGGCGGCCGAGGCCGAGATCTACGACCCCTCGGTGACCGGCATCACGCCCCCACCCTTCTATCGGAACCTCGAGGTGCGGCGAGCCAAGGGCGACGTGTGGTGGAAGAAGACCTGGGGGCCGGGTGAGCCGCATGTCGCGCGCTGGTATCGCTACCTCGTGCCGCCCGCGATGCCGGGTGAGGACGGCCGCCTCGACCCGCTCGCCCTGCCGCCCATCGCCGACACCATGGCCTCGGCCGTGCACCAGGCGCTTGGCTCGCAGGAGCCGCCACTCTTGTTCCCGAGCCTCGATCTGACCGTGCACTTCACCGCGCCGCGGTCCGGCGTGGCCGAGCGACCGCTGCTGGTCGACTGCTACGCGACCTCGATCTACGAAGGCACGGCGACCGCGCGCGGCGAGGTCTGGCAGGATGGGATCCTGCTCGCGACCGCCACCCAGACGATGACGCTGCGCACCATCAAGTCGCGCTGACGTGAGGTCGCCATGAGGTCGACGGGGTCGGACATGAGAGGGCAGGTGACGACGGGTCGCGCGGCCGTGCTCACGCTGGGCACGTGCCTCGCGCTGGGCCACGGCGCGTGTCGCGAGGCGACCGAGGGAGCGACGGCGCGCGAGCCTGCGCCCCCGAAGGCTGATTCGGCTCCGGCGACCGCGCCGACGGAGGCCGTCGGTGACCCGACCTGGCTGAAGGCCCCGGCACCGGCCGTGGCACCGACCCTTGCGGGGACACCGCGCTGGATCGCCATCGGTGGCGTCGACGGCCCGAGCGCGAACCAGGTCTCGATCGAGGACGAGCTCGAGCTGGTGCGAAAGACCTTGGGCGAGGGCCAGGGGCTCGTGCTCTATGCCGGCGGGCCGGGCTCGCACGGGGTCCAGATCGCTGACCCCGAGCCGCGCGGCGAGGCATGGCTCCGCGTCCTGGGCGAGCTCGTCGACCCCCGCGCCGGACGCGATGCGCACTATCGACCGGTCGCCAGGACACCGCACGGGGCAGGCACGCGCCAGGCGCTCGAGGGCGCGCTCGCGGTGGCGGCCTCGGCCGGCGCCGACGCGGGGCGGCTCTTGGTGTGGCTGGCCGGGCACGGAGCCCCGGGAGAGCACGCCAAGGACGTCGGGCTCGCGACCTGGGGTGGGGACCTCTTGACCGTGGATGCGCTGAGCGAGGCCCTTGGCGTGCCGCGAAAGACGCGCGTGGTCGCGACCCAGTGCTTTGCCGGGGGCTTCGCCGACGCGGTCCTGGACCACGCCGACACCTCGTGCGGGCTCTTTGCGACCACATGGGAGCTCGAGTCGAGTGGCTGCGACTCCGACCCCGAGCGCGCGCGCGACAGCTATGGCGTGCTGGTCTTGAAGGCACTGTCGGAGGCCAGGAACGACCTCGATGGGGACGGGCAGGTCGGGCTGGCCGAGGCGCACGTCGCGGCGGTCGTGGGCGGGCCGGGCATCGAGGTCCCGGTGCTCTCGTCGGAGATCGATCTGGCGCGCGCCTTCGACGTGGAGCTCGATCCGAACGTCGTGGTCGGCGAGGATCCGTGGACCCGCGAAGAGCGGACGATGCTGGCCGGCCTCCTGGCCAAGATCCCGCCCGAGCTCGTCAAGACCAGCCTCGAGGCGGGCTTCGACGCCCTGGCCGACGACGAGAAGAAGAAGGCCGACGCCCTGGACGAGGCCGACCTCGACGAGGCGATGGCCGCGAGCGTCGCCAAGGGGGCCCTGCTCATGCGCTGGCCGGTGCTCGACGACCCGTGGCACCCCGACTTCGCGCGCACGCTGCAGACCGAGGGCGAGGCCATCAAGGCCTGGCTCTCGTCGAGCGAGGCCATCACGGCCTGGCGCGATCGCCTCGAGGCCGCCGACCGCGCGCGCCTCGCCGTCGACACGGTGCGGGCCCAGTTGGCCCCGCTGCACCGCGCCATCATCGCCAAGGAGACGGCCATCCGCGTGGCGATGCTGCGCCAGCGCGCGAGCGCCGAGGCCGGAACCGCACCGGGCTCCGCGGCGTCTCCCAAGTCGATCCTCGCGCGCTTCGAGGCGCTCAGAGCGTGCGAGCGCGAAGGCCTGAAATGAACCTGGTCCTGCCCCGAAAGGGCGACATCCTCGTCGTATGTCCGACCGAGCTCGACGACGACGGGCTCGCCCTGGCGCGCGTCGACATCGGCGAAGGTCCCACCCATCGCCGCCTGCGCGTGAAGGTGCGCGGGGCCCTGCCCGGCGACCGCGTGGAGGCGCGCGTCGAGAGTCGTGTACGTCTCGATGTACATACGCGCATGGTGTCGATCCTGGAGCCCGACGCGCACCGCATCACGCCGCGCTGTCGGCACGCGCGCTATGAGGTCGACGCGATCTTGTGCGGCGGCTGCACGCTGCAGGCGCTGGGCTACGAACGTCAGCTCGCGCTGAAGCGCCAGCGCATCGTGCACGCGATGGCGGTCGAGAACGTGGCACTCGAGGTCCTGCCGACGCGGCCGGCGCCGAAGATCTTTGGGCACCGGCACAAGATGGAGCTGTCCTTCACGGCGCGCTTCGCACCGACCGAGAAGGGCGGCATCGCGCGCGGCGTGGCGCTGGGGCTGCACCCGCCGGGCTATCGCTGGGAGGTCGTCGAGCTCGCCGAGTGTCACCTGCTCTCGCCCGCGATGTCGGCGTTCCTGCCGGCGTTGGGTCAGATCTTCTCCGACGAGGCGCTGGGCCTCCTCGCCTGGGACCCGCGTCACGAGGCCGGCTTCCTGCGGAACCTCATCGTGCGTGAGGCGCAGCGCACGGGCGATCGCATGCTCGAGATCGTGACGACGGCGTTGGATCCGGTGACCGTGGGAGGTGAGCCGGTCGCCGCGGCCGACCTCATGGCGCGGCTCGGCGCGCGCGTCCTGGAAGAGGCGCGGGCCCACGACGTGGCGGCGAGCTCGCTGCTCTGGACGGTGCAGATCTCCGAGCGCGGCAAGCCCACCGTCATGCGCACGACCGTCCTCGCGGGGGCGCCGACGCTGACCGAGCACCTGCGCGTCGGCGGGCGCGACCTGGTCCTGGAGGTCGACCCGCGCGCCTTCTTCCAACCGCATCCCCTGGCCGCCGAGGGCCTCATCGAAGAGGTCGTCCAGCGCCTCGGCTCGGCCCGCACCGTGCTGGATCTGTACTGCGGCACCGGCACCCTCGGCCTCGCGGTCTCGCCGTCCTGCGAGCGCGTGGTCGGCGTCGAGCTCGTGCCCGAGGCGGTCGAGAGCGCCCGGAAGAATGCGGCGCGCAATGAGCTCGCGGCGACGTTCCACGCGGGCGACGTCGGTGCGGTCGTGGCCGATCCGGCCTTTCGTGCGGCGCTGGGGCCGGTCGACGTCGTGCTCCTCGACCCGCCGCGCACCGGCCTCTTGCCGGGGGCGCTGGCCGCGTTGGGCGCGCTCGAGCCGCCGCGGTTGATCTACGTGTCCTGCAAGCCCGAGTCGTTGGCGCGCGACCTGCGCGCGCTCGAGGCGATCGGCTACCGCCCCGAGGGGCCGGCTCAGCCCGTCGACCTGTTCCCGCAGTCGCACCACGTCGAGACGGTTGTGTCGCTGACGCGCGTGGGGTCCGCGTGAGGCGCATTGGGATCGCGCTGCGCCGCGTCGTCTGCGGCCTCGCGCTGCTCGGGCTCGTCGGCCCGCTCGCGGGCTGCGCCAAGAATACCCCGTTGGTCATCGTGCGCCTTACCGCGACGCACCCCGACGCCGAGGCGGCGCGCGAGGTGTGGTCGCGCCGCTTCCGCGATGCGCGGGCCCGCGAGCTCCTGGATATCGCGTGGGCCAACGCCAAGCTCGAGGCGCCCGGCCTGGTCCTCGAGGCCGCGATCCGATCGTCGGACTGCGAGCTGCGCACCATCGACGAGGCGCGCCTCGCGGTCATCGATCTGGCGACCGGCCACCACGTGTTGACGGTCCACCGCGTCGGGGTCGAGGCCGCCGAGACCCTGGCCAAGCGCTTGAGGGCCGAGCTCGGAGCGGACGTGCAGACGCCGAACGACCTGCCGGGACAGATCCGCGTGGACCAGCCGCCCTCGGCCGTGCGCGCCGTCCCCGTGCCGACTGGCTACCATCTGGTGATGAACGCGCCCGGGGTCCATCACGAGCCGCCGGCGTTGAAACACGACGTGGGGCACGCGGCAGGGCAGCCGATCGATCTGCACCCCGAGGCGGCAACGACGACCGCGTGGGTCGTGATGGACACGCCCATCGTCGAGGGCACCGCGGTCGCGACCGCGGCCGTGCAGAGCGACGGCGCACGACGCGCCCTGGACATCCACTTCACGCCTCAAGGGGCGGCGACGCTGGCCGCCATCTCTCCCGAGCTGCGCGGGGAGCCGCTGGTCTTCGTGCTCGATGGTGAGCTCCTCATCGCGCCGATCGTCGGCTCGCGCCTGTCCGAGCGCCTCGGCATCGAGCTGCCCGCGGCGATGTCGGAGCGAGCCACGGCACTCGCGCGCGCCATCGCCGCCTCGAACTTCCCGAGCCCGCCGACCCCGATCGAGGTCTCGGCGCAGTGCGAGCGCCCGCGCTGAGCCAGGCGCCGTCGTCGTCAGGGCTCGTCGAAGGTGCGCGGGTCGGCGCGCACGACCTCGACGCAGGCGTCGACCACGTCGTCGCGATAGAAGGCGCCGCGGCGTGAGGCGAGATCGGCGAGCGCGCCTTCGAGGTCCAGCGCGGCGCGATAGGGTCGATGCGAGAGGTGCGAGACGAGGCGGCTCGCGGCTCCGACGATCTGCGCCTCGAGGAGGATCGCATCGCCGCGGAGGCCGCGTGGGTAGCCGGTGCCGTCGACGTGCTCGTGGTGTTGGCGCACGATCTCGGCGAGCGGCCAGGGGAAGGCGAGACCCTTCAAGATCTCGTAGCCCTGCTCGGCGTGCAGCCTCACGATGGCGAGCTCGGGGGCCGAGAGGGCGCCGGGCTTGGCGAGGATCTCGGCCGGACAGGTGATCTTGCCGACGTCGTGGACGTGGCCGGCCATGCGCAGGCCTTCGACGCGATCCCGGTCCATGCCGAGGCGCGTGCCGACCCGCGCGGCGAGCTCGCCGACGCGACGCTGATGCCCCGAGGTGTAGGGGTCGCGCAGCTCGACGATGCGCTGGATGGCGTCGATGGTCGCGTGCAGGGTGGCGCGCAGGGTGACGTTGACGCGCTCACGCTCGAGGACGGCCTCGCGCTCGGCGACCTCGAGGGCGAGGCGGGTCTTCTGGTGGACATGCGCCAGGCCGACCACGCGCTCGCGCCACAGCAGGATGAGGAAGGCGCCCATGAGCGCGACCAGGGCGCCGAAGATGAAGGCCATGCCGAGCGTGGCCGGGCTGTCGGAGAGGAGGACGCCGACCCCGATGACCAGGACGACGACCGCCGCGAGGATGAAGACCGGACGCGTGAAGGAGATCTCGATGAGGCGCGGGTCCTCGGGATCTTTCGGCCCGAGGAGGCCCTTCAGAAAGAGGGTCGAGAGCACGACGAAGAGGAGGCCCTTGGCGACCTCGGCCCAGGTGACCGCATCGGAGTGGGCCGGGTCGATGAGCGGCAGGGCCAGGCTGGTCACGACGATCCAGGCCGTCGCTCCGAGCGCGTAGAGCAGGAGGATCGATCGCTGGCGACGACGCTCGGGCACGAGGTTCCTCAGGTGGGGAGGCGGTAGCCGTCCTCGCGAAAGAGTCGGAGACACGTGGCCGAGACCTGCGGGTCGTAGAGGCGACCCGCGTTCTTTTCGATCTCGGCGAGCGCCGCCACGAGGCCGAGGCCGGGGCGGTAGGGGCGGTCGGAGGCCATCGACTCGACCACGTCGGCGACGGCGACGATGCGCGCTTCGAGCAAGATCTCGGGGCCGTGGAGGCCGCGCGGATAGCCGCTGCCGTCCATGCGTTCGTGGTGTTGGTGGGCGACCTCGGCGACCGGCCACGGGAAGTCGATGGAGCGCAAGACCTCGAAGCCGCGCTCGGGGTGCATGCGGATGATCTCCATCTCGATGGCGCTCAGGCGGCCAGGCTTCGTGAGGATCTCGGCCGGTACCGTGATCTTGCCGAGGTCGTGGAGGAAGCCCGCGACGCGGAGCCCTTCGACGCGGTCGGGGTCGAGGGCCAGGGCGCGGCCGATGTCGGCCGACAACATCGCGACGCGGCGCTCGTGGCCCGCGGTGTAGGGGTCGCGCAGCTCGACGATGCGCGAGACGGCGTCGGCGGTCGCGAGCAGGGTCGTCTTCACGCGCGCCAGCGCCGCCTCGGTGGCGCGCTCGGCGACGATGCGGGCGGTGACGTCGTGGGCCGAGACGAGCATGGCGCGGCGGCCGAGGAAGTCGATGCCGTGGGTCGTGACCTCGACATCGAGGAGCTGGCCCGAGCGGGTACAGTGTCGCCAGACGCCGGTGTAGTCGTAGCCGTCGTGGACCTCGCGCACGGCCTCTAGGAGGCGCGGGATCTCGTCGGGGGGCCGGATCTCGAGGACGGTGCGCGCGAGCAGCTCGTCACGGGTGTAGCCGTAGCGGAGGCAGGTCGCCTGGTTCACTTCGAGGAAGCGCAGGGTCTCGCGGTCGAAGACCCACATCGGCTCGGGGCTCAACTGGAAGATGCGATGGAAGATCGAGGAACCGACGCCCCCCGAAGACGCGGCGTCCTGGCGTTCCTCTTCTTGAAGTGGAGCGAGGGTGGAGCGCGGCGATGTGGGGTCGTTGGCGGCAGCCATGAGTCGAACCAAATGTTTAGATGCTTTCACTCTGACGAGCAACGAGAGAGACTGCGATAGTTGAAGCGTCCCTCGGTCGCCGTGACGGACGGGGACGCCTCGAGCCAATGATCACGAAAATGGGTAGCGTGGAGCCACGCGGGAGGAAGGACGATGGGACGATGGGCGCTGGTGCCAGGGCGACGTATTGCTGCCATGGCGTTTGTGTTGGGGAGCGGGGGTGCGGGTTGTCTCGATGCGCGTGAGGGGGCGGCGGACACGGGCCGAGACCCGAGCGGCGAGGTCGACGCGGACCAGGGTGATGCGAGCGGAGACACGGGGACCGATACGGGCGCTGGGGTCGACACGACCGCGGACGCGGCGGACACCGTGACGGGGCCGGTCGCGGTGATCAATACCGGGACGACCGAGGCCACCGTCGAGCCGCAGACCTTGCTGCACCTCGACGGGTCGCAGTCATCGCGCGGCGCGGTGGGCTTCGCGTGGCGGGTGGTCTCGGCGCCGACGGGCAGCGTGTCGGTCTTCAGGCCGAGCGCGTCCGTGGCGAGCCCGACCTTCGAGGTCAATATCGCGGGGACTTACGTCTTCGAGCTGGTGGTGAGCGACGCCGAGGGGCAGCGGAGCGCGCCGGTGTACTTCACGGCGCGTGTC
>JAEUKJ010000005.1 GCA_016792665.1 Deltaproteobacteria bacterium
GACGGTCGGATCGACCAGGGCGCGCACGAGGTCGCCCTCGATCCAGGCCGGCCGCTCTGCGGGCGAGGCGTCGCGGAAGCTCGGCCCGGGACACGCTGACAGGGCGAAGAGCGGGAAGGGCACGAGCAAGGCCGTGAGCCAGCTCACGACCCGTCCCCTTCCCACGCCCAGGCCAGCGTTCAGCGCGGCTTGGTGATGCTTTCGAAGTTGACGTTGAACTTCTTGCAGACGGCCTTCAGGCCGATCTTGTTGATCGTCCGAATCGCGCGCGTCGACAGCGTCAGCTTGACGAAGCGGTTCTGCTCCGGCACCCACACGCGCTTGTCCTGGAGGTTCGGGAGCTGACGCTTCCGAGTCCGGTTCTGCGCATGCGAGACGTTGTTCGCGAGGTGGACTTTCTTTCCGGTGATGTCGCAAGCACGCATCTCGAACTCTCCTTGCCCGTCCAGCGGGGCGCCGGTGAGTAGCAAAGGCCCCCTTCGGGGTCAAGGTCGAATCGCATGCCTCGGGGTGGCCGGTGCCGAGCGAGAGGGCGAGGGTGCGTGGGATTGACCCGGGCTCGCGTGCGGTCGACCATCGGGAAATGCAGTTCGAAACGCGCTGGTCTGCGCCCGTTGCATTGTCAGGACGCGTCGCCGTGACGGCGCTGGGCGTGGCGACGCCGACCTTGCTGGCGGCAATTCACTTGCCGCTCGGCGACTCGTTCGCCAACGAGGCCTACCTCCCCGACAGCGAGGCGCTCGAAGCGATCTCGAGCCCGGGCGCCCTGGGGCTGGACGCCGTCCTGATCGCCTTCGTCCTGGTGGAGCTCGCGGCGCTTGCCGTGCCGCGCTGGCGACGGCATCGCTTGGGTCCTGGGCGGGTGCACCTGGCGCGGGCCACGATGTTGGTCGGGGCGGTGCTCGTGCTCGCGCAGGCCGCGTTCACCGCGTGGGCGGCGTCGTGGATCCACGGGGCCGGGCTCGGACCCATACTCGTTCACATGGGTGCCCTGGTGGCGGGCGTTCTGGTCATGCTGGGGGTCGCGCGCGCGGTGACGCGCTTCGGGCTCGGCCACGGACTCTCGGTGGTGGCGGTTCTCGGTAGCCTGCCCGCCTGGCTCGAGCGCCTGCCTCCGCGGCTACCCAGCGCGGACGCCGAGGGCGCGGCGCGAACCCTCATCCTGGTCGCGTTGGTCGCGGTGGTGTTGGTCGGCCGGCCGGTGCGCGGCGTGCGGCTGCCGGTGGCCGGGCTGGTTCCGATCCTGTTCATCGCCTGGTTGCTCCAAGGGCTGCTGCTCGCGGCGTCCTTGGTCCCGGCGCTGTCGGGCTCATGGCTGGCCCCGCTGATGACGCCGTCGTTCGGCGTGTTCGCCGGCATCGTCGGGGTCACGGCGCTTGGCTGGGCTTGGCTCTTCGCCGAGGATCGCTCGCGCAGGGCGTGGGCCGCGACCTGGCCGGCGCTCGCCATCTCCGTCGGGCTCGTGCTCGGCGTGGTGTGGGCGGACCGGGAGCTCGGCTGGCTCGTGAGCCCGGTCATGGCGAACGTCCAGACCGCCTACTTCTTCGTCGCCGTGACGGTCGCGGTCGATGTCGTGCGGGAGCTGGGGGCACGCTGGGACGGCCCGCTGACGCTCATCGAGACCCTCGACTCGGTGCCGATCGCCGACCGCGTGGGCCAGCGCCTGGCCGAGGCCGACATCGCCTTCGTGATGCGCGGGCTCGGTCACCGGACGCTGCTGAGGGTGTTCGGCCCGTGGGTGCCGATCCGCCTCTTCGTGGCCGCGGAGGCGGCCGAGGAAGCCTTGGCCCTGGTCCGCGACGAGCTCGGGCGCGAGGATCGGGAGGCCCTGGCGAGGGTCTTCCAGTAGAGGGGCGGGCGGCTCGAAGCGAAGTGGCTCACGCCTCCAGGGAGGCGACCTCGTGGGGCGTCGCGAGTGGCTCGGCGCGCGAACGCATCAGCCGACCGAGGAAGCGCTTCAACAAGAAGAACCCGAGGCCGCCTTCGACGAAGGACGCGACGGTCATGGCGACGAAGATCGACTCGGGGCCCCAGCCGGCCATCGGCGCGATGACGAAGGTCACCAGGGCCACGATGCCGACCCGCACGAAGGCCGCGATCATCGGGAAAAAGGAGTGCCCGACGGCCTGGAGCATGAAGGTCGGGATGTAGGTCAGCGCGAAGGCGACGAGCATCGGCGACGACCATCGGAAGTAGGTCACCGCGTGGGCGAGCTGGTTCTCGCCCTTGGCCGCGAGGTGCGCCAGGATCGGGGCACCCAGGAACACGAGCGCCATGGCGGCGAAGCCGAAGATGAAGCCCCAGCGCAGCGACACGGCCGCGGTCTCGGCGACGCGCTCGGCCTGGCGGGCACCGTAGTTCTGGCCGCAGAGGGCCGCGGCGGCCGAGGCCAGGGTCACGAGCGGGAGCCAGGTCTGCTGCAAGATGCGGAAGCCGCCTCCCGCGGCGCCGGTCCAGTCCGGCCCGTGGGACTTCATGCCGGCGAGCACGATGCCGAGGAGGACGAAGATGAGGAAGAACTGGATGCCCGCGGGGAGGCCGCGCGTGAAGACGCGACGGAAGAGGTCGCGTTCCCAGATGGGCTTGCCCCAGGTCAGGGTCCGGTCCATCGGGGCGGGTCCTGGTGCGGCGGGCGCCGAGGGCTTCGAGCGGGCAGGGCGGCCGAGGCGGAGCGCGTAGATGCCGACGGCCACGACCTGCGCGATGACGGTCGCCCAGCCAGCGCCCGCGATGCCCATGTCGAGCGCGAACATGAGGATGGGATCGAGGGCGGCGTTCAGGATGACCGAGATGAGCATGACGCGCATCGGCGAGACGAAGTCGCCGGACGCGCGGACGGCCGTCGAGAAGACGATGATGAGGAGCTGGAGGAGGAAGGTCGGGGCGTTGGCCTCGAAGTAGACGACGCCGAGCTTGTAGACCTCGGGGTCGTCGGTGAAGACGTTGAGGTAGGCCTCGGAGCCGAGCCAGGCAGCGATGGAGGTCACGATGCCGAGGCCGATGGCCAGGAGGCTGTAGGTCGACAGCGTTCCCTTGGCGCGGCCGAGGTCGCCGCGTCCGTAGGCCTGCGAGATGTCGGCCAGCGCGGTCTGGCCGAGGACCTGGCCGACCGCGAGGATGACGAAGAAGGCCTGGTGAGTGATGGCGAGGGCGGAGACCGCGCGGTCACCGAGCTGGGTGACGAAGACGAGGTTCACGAGGGCGTAGGCCGACTGCAGCGTCATGGCGACGAGCATCGGCATCCAGAGGGCGAGGAGGTGCTTGGGGACGGGGCCCTGGGTCAGGTCTCGGGTAGCGATGGGGCACCTCGGACGCGGGGAGCGTTGCCAATGGACGGGGCGCTGACGGCGCCACCGTGGGGCGCTGTGCGAGGCGCGAAGGTAGGCGCGGGGGACGAGCGCGGGAAGAGCGATGTGGGGGTGAGGTCCCATGGGGGATGGCCGAGCGGTGAAAGAGGGGCGCTGGTTGACGCGGTGACGGCGGTTGGATAAGCCGGCGCCATGGCCAAAGACGACGAGATCCCCGCGGAAGCGACCGTCCAGATGAGCACCGAGCAGATCAAGCGTCTGCACGCGGAGCTACAAGCGCAGCGCGCCGCGAGCACCGACGAGACGGTGGAGGCCGAGCGCGAGGCCGCGCTGCGGCGTCAGCGGCGGGCCGAGGTCGAGCCGGAGGCCGAGGTCGAGTACGCGGAGACCGAGGCCGAATACGCGGAGCCCGAGGCGGTCGAGGCCGAGCCGGAGCCGGCTCCGAAGGCTGCGAAGCCGGCGAAAGAGCCCAAGCCCGCGAAGGAGCCCAAGGCCGCGAAGCCTGCCCGGGTGGCGAGTCAGGGTGCGCCCGGTGGCGGGGGGCTGTTGGTCGTGGGTGGCATCGGCGCGCTGGTCGCGGGCCTCGCCGGCGGCGTCGCCATCATTCCGATGTTCCAGGGGATGACGGACCTACGGGAGCTAGTGCCAGCTGCATTCATCGGCCTCTGCGTGGGGCACTTCCTACTCGCGCTCGGCATGTTCGGCGCGGTCTCGCGCACGAGCGGCATCGCGGCCCTCATCGGGACGCTGCACGTGCTGGCGGCGGCGAGCTTGGGCTTCGTAGTCCTCGCAATGCTGTACGTGCTGGAACTCGACAACGAATGGAAGGACCTCGCCCGCCTCCTTGTCGTGATAGTCCCGGGCACGGCCTGGCTCTTGTCCGCGGTCTGGTCCTTCGCCTCGGCGGGGCCGCTCGGCGGCGCGATGGCGTCCCTGCACGGCATCTTCGCCCTGCTCGGCGGCGGCGCCGGCATCGCCCACGTCATCCTGGTCCGGGCCGAGGCCCTGCGCCCGAGCGACGACCTCGCCTACGCCCTCCAGCTGGGCGCGCCGAGCGCCATCCTGCTGGCCGCGATCTTCCTGGCCATCCCGATGTTCGGACGCCTCCGCAGCGCGGCGGTTTGACGGCGCGGGCGAGGCCTCGCTCCCACGCGAACAAGGACCGACGACGCCGGCGCGAAGCGCAGCCGCGCGTGCCCACCAACACGAGCGCGAGCGAGCCGAGATGCCGGGAAGGATGCGCCCGAAGTGAGCACCGAGTCGCACGTCGGTGCGCCGCACCAGCGCGGGGCGCGGGGCCGCAGGTCCCGTGACCGACGCCCCCGGCGCTCGGCGCAGCCGCGCGTGTCAGAGTCGAACGGTGCGGAGGTAGGAGGCGCGCGTCACCTCATGCGTAATCGCGTGGGCCAGGCGCTCGACGTCGCCGAAGTTCTCCCAGTCGACGCGGATGACCGGGATGGTGTTGGCGATGTTGACGACGAACTCCTCGTACGCGGCGTAGAGGCGCTTCAAGTACTCGAGCGACACGACCTTCTCGAAGCTGCGGCCGCGGCGCGCGATGCGCTCGTGGCAGGCCTCGGGCGTGGCGTGCAGGTAGACGATGGCGGTCGGCCGGCACATGAAGTTGCTCAAGTTGCGGTAGAGGCCGACGTAGGTCTCGTAGTCGCGCGGGTGCATGAGGTTCATGTCGACCAGGACACGCGCGAAGATCGAGTCCTCGTAGATCGTGCGGTCCTGGACGGCGCCGCGCCCGCGCCAGATGATCTCCTGGTGTTGCTGGAAGCGGCGATTGAGCAGGTAGACCTGCATCGCGAAGGACCAGCGCGCGGTGTCGGCGTAGAAGTCCTCGAGGTAGACGTTGTCCTCGAGCGGCTCGTGGTGGACGTCCAGGCCGAGGTGCTCGCCGAGAGCCCGCGTCAGCGTGGTCTTGCCGACGCCGATGAGGCCCGCCGTGCCGATGAAGGCCTTGGACAGAGCGACCTGGGGATCGTGGGCTTCGGTCGCGGTGACGGTCATGGGCTGAACTCCTCGCGGACGGGACGGTTCTCGCGCGCGAGGCGACGGATGCGCGCGATGAGGTTGTCGATGATGGCGGACGCCTCGGGCGTCTTCGTGGCGTAGTCGAGCTGGTCGTTGTCGACCTTCAAGAGAGGCGCCTCGTCGTAGCGCATGAAGAAGCGCTGGTAGCTGCGCGCGAGCTCCATCAGGTACTCGGGGTCCATGTTGCGCTCGATCTCGCGGCCGCGCCGCGCGATGCGCGTGAGCAGCGTCGAGAGCGGCGCCGACAGATACACGACGACGTCGGGCTTCAGGATCTGCGTCGCGAGCGAGCGATAGACGCGCTCGTAGAGCGAGAGTTCCTCGTCGCGCAGGGTCAGCTCGGCAAAGATCCGGTCCTTGAAGAGGTGGTAGTCCGAGAGCAGGTTCGGCCGGAACAGGTCCGGCTGCATGAGCTCCTGCTGCTGCTTGAAGCGCGACATGAGGAAGAAGATCTGGGTGGGGAAGGCGAAGCGCTCGCGGTCTTCGTAGAAGCGCGCGAGGAAGGGGTTGTCCTCGAAGCTCTCGAGCACGATGCGCGCGTCGAGGCGCTCGGCCAGGCGCTCGACGAGGGTCGTCTTGCCGACGCCGATCGGCCCTTCGACCGCGACGTAGATCGGGCTGTCCATCACGCACCCCCTTCGATGAGCGCTCGCGCGGCAGCCGGAGCGAGGTCCGCCTCGCCCGGCGCACCCTGGATCGAAGGGCTGCCCATGAGCTCGGAGAGGCGCCGTCGGAACTCGATCCAGTCGACGAGATCGGTCAGGTAGTCCTTCTTTTCGGAGTCCCAGATGAGGACCGGGCAGAGGTCGAAGCGCTCGATCCACGACTCGTAGAGGTCGTTCAGGCGCTTCAAGTACTCGGTCGGGATCGACTGCTCCGAGAGGCGGCCGCGCTGCTTGATGCGGCGGCGGAGAGCGCGCACCGGGCAGCGCAGGTAGATGAGCAGGTCCGGCGGGCGGAGGGCGAGCTTCATCGAGTCGTAGAGCTCGGAGTAGAGCGAGAAGTCGCGCGCCGTCATGTAGCCGGTCTGGTGCAGGTTCTTCGCGAAGATCTCGGCGTCCTCGTAGATGGTGCGATCGAGGACGATGTTGCCGCCCTCGTTGGGCAGCCCGAGGTGCAGCCGGAACTTGTGCGCGAGGAAGTAGACCTGACTCTGGAAGGCGTAGCCCTTCATGTCGGCGTAGAAGTCGTCGAGGTACGGGTTGCCGAGATAGGGCTCGTAGATAGCCCGCATCCCGAGCCGCCGCTCGAGGAACTCCACGAGCGATGACTTGCCCGCGCCGATGTTGCCCGCCACGGCGATGAACTTCTGCACCGCGCCCTCCCGAACCGGTGGGGAACCTCGCGCATGAGCCGGCATCGCGCAAGTGCGGCCTTCACTGTAACCGCGAGCGGTGCGACGCTGGGGCCGCGAGCCGTGCCTCGTGCGTGTGTGTCGAGGGCGAGCGCAGGCTCGCGTGGAGGCTGTCCGTGCCTGAGCTGCCCGAAGTCGAAACCGTGAAGAAGGCTCTGGCCCCGTGGCTCACCGGCCGCAAGGTGCGACGCGCGGGCCGTGTGGATGCGCCGGAGGGACCCAAGTATCGGGGCCTCGAGCGCGCGGCCGGGCAGCGCATCGAGGCGGTCACGCGGCTCGGCAAGTTCATCGTCATGCCGCTCTCGGGGGGCGACGAGCTCGTGGTCCATCTGGGGATGACCGGCGTCCTCACGGGCGAGGAGCCGCGCGACCACGTGCGCGTGCTGGTCGAGCTGGAGGGGCGGTCGCAGAGCCGCCTCTGGTTCCGCGATCCGCGACGCTTCGGGCGCTTCGTGTGCCTCGGCCCAGGCGAGCGCGAGCACCTCCCGACCTTGGCCCGTATCGGGCCCGAGCCGCTGTCGGATGCATTCGCGGTGGGTGCGTTCGCGGCCGCGCTCGGCAAGACGCGCGTGGCGGTCAAGGCGGCCCTGCTCGGTCAGCGTGTGGTCGCCGGGGTCGGCAACATCTACGCGGACGAGGCGCTCTTTCGCGCCAGGATCCACCCCGAGACGCCGTCGAGCGCGCTGGCCCGAGGTCGCGTGGCCAAGCTGCACGCCGCGATCCGCGAGGTCTTGAGCGAGGCCGTCGCCGACGGAGGCACGACGCTGCGCGACTATCGGCAGGTCGATGGCAGCCGCGGCGAGCACGCCGAGCGCCTCATGGTGTACGGGCGGGACGGAGCGCCGTGTCCGGTCTGCGGGCGAGCGCTGGTGCGGACGGTCATCGGCCAGCGGGGCACGACCTTCTGCGCGCATTGCCAGCGACGCTGAGCCGACCCCTCCGACTCGCGGCCCTGGCGGGGTCGCTCATGGGGACGGAACCAGACGAAGCCCTTGAGCTTCGCGCGTCAGTTCAGGAGGTTGCGGTCTTTCTTGCCGCCCGGCACCGCGTAGAGTGGGGCACGTCCGCCAGGGCCCGGGGGACCGCGTCGCGGACCACCGCCGAAGAGGCGCTTGAGACGCGGGAGAAAGATGCGCGGGTTCCAGTTCTGCGTGATGAGGAGCCAGCCAGCGAGGGCGCCACCGAGGTGGGTCTGAATCGCGACGTTGCCCTGGGGGTTCGCGATGAAGAAGAGGAGGTCGAGCCCGAGCGAGATCCAGACGAGCCACTTCGCCTGCACCGGCAGGACGAAGAAGAGCAGGAACTGCGCGTTGGGCATGAGCAGCGAGTAGGCCGTGACGAGGCCGAAGATGGCACCCGAGGCGCCGACGATCGGCGCGTCCCAGCGGCCGCCGAAGAGGAAGCCGACAAGCACCGAGAAGAGGCCGGCGATGATGCCCGAGAGGAGGTAGAACTTCAGGAAGCCGCGGCCGCCCCAGCGACGCTCGAGCGCGGGCCCGAGGAAGAAGAGCGCCATCGAGTTGAAGAGGATGTGCGAGAGCCCGCCGAGGTCGTGGAGCCATGCGTAGCTCACGACCTCCCAGAGGCGGAGCCCGGGCGCGACCTCGGTCGGGGTCAGCGTGAGGAGGTCGTAAACCTCGGACAGGGGCCGGATCTGCGCGAGGTTGATGCCCACCGCGAAGACCAGCCACAGGGCGGCGTTCGCAATGAGGATGCGCAAGACCACCCGCGTCGGTCGCGGGAAGGCGATCGGTCCCTGCTGGACTGCCATCAGCCGCCGTTGATCTTGTCGAGGACCGACTTGGTGAGGTCGTGCTCGGGGGTGGTGAAGAGCACGCCCTGCTCGCTGCGGTTCATGATGAGGTCGTACTTGCCGTCCTTGGCGACGCCCGTGAGGATCTCCTCGAGCGACTTCAGGATGGGCTTCATCAGCTCGACCTCTTTCTTGGCGAGGTCCTGCTGGTTCTTGAGATAGAGCTCCTGCAGCGAGAGCAGTCCCTGCTGGTACTCGAGGACCTTGGCCTTGCGCTTCTCGGGCGTGGCCATGTCAGACTGCGCCTCGATGTCCTTCTTGAGCTCGAGCAGCTTCTTCTGGGCTCCGTCGAGCTCCTTCTGCTTGTCGTCGAAGAGCTTCTTGAGCTTGGCCTTGGCGGCCTTGCCCTTGTTCGACGAGTGGATGATGAACTCGACGTCGACCACGCCGACCTTCAGGTCGTCGGCCATGGCGGAGGCCACGGGGAGGGCGAGGAACGAGAGCAGGGTCAGGAGGACAACGACCGAACGGCGCATGGCGGCACTCCAATTGGACTGTGGGCACTTAGCTTCGGGGGGAACGCGTGTCAAACGCTACGTCGCTCAAGGTGGCGCCGCTCGCGCGATTGGGGCCGAAACTGGCTTCGTCGGGGCGCAATTCCAGGGGATCATGCTCGCGACCGATGCTCGGGGCATGCTCGGGCGACAGGCGCGACGATGCTCGGGCGACAGGCGCGACGATGCTCGGGCGATAGGCGCGACGATGCTCGGGCGATAGGCGCGACGATGCCCGAGCTGCGCTCGTGGCATCGCGCTTGGTGGGCGACGGTGTCCGACCTGGGGTGGTGCGGTCGGGCCGCTGAATGCACCGGTCGCGCCCGGGTCGGCGCCTCCGCCTCGGTCCTCGCCCGGCCCCGAGCGTCGCTCGGGCCGGCCTGCGGAGGTCGGCGGAGGCGTCCGACTCCGGACGCTCCCTGCTGGGTCGGCTCGCGCCGGGCTTGAACCGAATCCGCGCGCGAGTGACGGCCGTTGCGACGGGCCTGGAGCGCGTGCCCACCGTCACGAACGCGAGCGCTCCGAGAGCCCTCCAAGCACGCGAGTGAGCGACGCCGCGGGCGCTCGGCGCAGCCGCACATGCTTCAGAACGCGTTGCCGATGCTCGGGCGACAGGCGCGACGACGCTCGGGGCGATAGGCGCGACGATGCCCGAGCTGCGCTCGTGGCATCGCGCTTGGTGGGCGACGGTGTCCGACCCGTGGTGGTGCGGTCGGGCCGCTGAATGC
>JAEUKJ010000031.1 GCA_016792665.1 Deltaproteobacteria bacterium
CACGGTCGCCTGCGCCACGACCTCGACGCTCGCCTGCTCGTCGAACAACCTCGCCGCCAGCGACGTGTGCGACAACCTCGACAACAACTGCAACGGCACGACCGACGAGAACTTCGGGGTGTCGGGCTCGGTGACCGTGACGGGCGCCCTCTACGCACCCGACAACGGCAAGTACAAGGGGCTGACCTGCGGCACCGGCAGCTGCGGCAGCGGCACGGTCGTGTGCGGCACGACCTCGACCCTGGCCTGCTCCAGCAACAACCTGGTCGGGGTCGAGAACTGCGACGAGCTCGACAACGACTGCGACGGCTCGACCGACGAGACCTACACCCCGGGCGGCACCTTCTCGATGACCGACGCGCTCTTCAGCGACGACAACGGCAAGCACAAGGGCGACGTCTGCGGCATCGGGCCGTGCGCGGGCGGCACGGTCGTGTGCGCCCCGTCGACCACCGGCCTCATCTGCACGACCAACCTGCTCGCGACGACCGATCTCTGCGACGCCCTCGACAACAACTGCAACGGCTTCACCGACGAGAACTTCGTGACCGGCGGCTCGAGCCCGCTCGCGGGCGCGCTCTATGCGGCTGACAACGGCAAGTTCAAGGGCGTGAGCTGCGGCACCGGTCCGTGCCAGGGCGGCACCGTGGCGTGCGCGGGCTCGAAGCTCGCGCTGGTCTGCAGCTCGGAAGGGGCGGCGACGAGCGAGCTCTGTGACGACCTCGACAACGACTGCGACGGGTCGACCGACGAGACCTTTGCGGCACTGGTCACGGCGCTGTTCGCGGGCGACATCGGCAAGGCCAAGAACTCCGACTGCGGCGTGGGGTTGTGCGAGGGCGGCAAGGTCCTCTGCAACGTCGCGGGCACCGCGCTGGCGTGCACCTCCGAGAGCAGCGCGCTCGGCGCCGAGGCCTGCAACCGGGTCGACGACACGTGCAACGGCTCGACCGACGAGGGCTTCCCCGACCTCGACGCCGACGGGATCGCCGACTGCGTCGACACGTGCGTCGACGTCGACGGCGATGGCTGGGGACGTGTCGGCCAGAACGCGGGGTGCCTCGATGCGAAGGCCGGCGTCACCGACTGCGACGACACGACGGGCAACACGGCCGACCCCGACCACGACAACATCTGCGTCGTCGAGGGCCGCGACACCTGCGTCGGTGGGCTGGTCATCGGGTGCAACGACAACTGCCCCCTGAACGCGAACGCGACCCAGGTCGACGCGGACCGCGACGCCATCGGCGACGACTGCGATCCGATCCCCGCCGGCTGCATGCCCTACGACATCTGCGGCGACTGCCTCGACAACAACTGCGATGGCAGCACCGACGAGGCGACCTGCGTGCAGGCGCGCGTGTTGACGGTCACCGCGGGCGCGGACGGGGCCCCCGCCGACTACGCGACGCGGCTCACGCTGGACCACAAGGGGCTCGTCGACTCGGGCGTCTCGAACGCCAACGGCAGCGACGTCCGCGTCTTCTACAAGAGCCAGACCACGACCTGCAGCGACCAGAACCCGGCGCTCTGCTACGTCGAGATCGACCGCGTGGCCGATCAGAAGGCCGCCAACACCTGGAACACCGCCAGCACGGTGGTGTGGTTCCCGCTCGAGGCGGCCATTGCGGCCAACGCCAGCGATGCGAACTACCTCGTCTTCTTCAACGTGCAGACCGGCTCGCCGCTGGCCGACGAGAAGAACGTCTTCTGGTTCGCGGACTACTTCGACCGCGCCAACGCGAACGCGGTCGGCAGCCCGTGGGTCGAGACCGAGGGGGCCGAGGGCTACGCGACCATCACGAGCTCGGCCCTGGCCTTCCCCGGGGCCGAAGACAACCGCGTCGAGACGCCGCGCGTCCAGGCCCCGTTCACGGCCGTCAGCAGCGGCACGTGGAAGTGGGTCTTCGGCTTCGACTTCACGCGCACGACCGGGTCGACCTACCAGATGTTGATGCAGCTCGGCGACAGCGCGCAGCTGTCGACGGCCAGCCTCGATGGCAATCGCGCGACCTATCCGAACGAAGGCGTCGGGCCGAGCCTGCTCTGGAGCAGCAGCACCGTGCGCGCATCGTTCACGACGGCCGAGGCCGTGCTGGGTGCGCAGACGCTGACGGGCAGCACGCCGACCTTCACCCAGATCTCGCAGGTCAACGCGCTGTCCGAGATCGAGGTCGAGTTCCAGCCGGGCGCCAACACCTACACGGTCTCGGTCAACGGCGGCGCCGCGAGCGCGGCCTTCTCGTTCGGGGCCACCGGGGTCACGAGCCTCAACACGATCCGCCTCATCACCGACGACATCTCCGCGACCAACGGCGGCAATCGCGCCTTCCCGTACGTGTACCTGCGGCGCTCTCTCGGCTCGTCCGCGAAAGAGCCGGCGACCGCGCTCTCGCTGACGACGGTCGGTTCCGACTGCACGCTCAGCGACGCGAGCCTCGTGGCGCGCTACCTGCTCAACGAGTCGAGCGGCACTGCGATCGCCGACTCGAGCGGCGTCGGTACGGCCCACAACCTGACGCTGACCGCGGTGAGCGCGAGCCCGACGTTGGCTCCGCTGGCCGGGATCCCGGGCTTCGGCGCGCTGTCCTTCACGACGGCGGCCGGCAACGGGCGCGCCAACAGCACCACCGAGTACCTCAACGCGGGCTCCGACAAGTTCGTCTCGGGGGCCACCACGGCGCTCAACGGGTCGACCGTGGCCACGATGGAGGTCGTCTTCAACAGCACCGACAGCCGCGGGGCCGAGGCCGCCGCCCAGTACATCGCGGGTCTCTTCAACGAGTCGTCTGGCTCGCAGGCCCGCTTCAGCCTCCAGACTCTCAGCGGCACGGTGCTCCAAGCGAGCGTCGGCAACAACGGCTCGGCCTCGACCGGCACGACCCCAACGGTCTCGTCGGCCAAGTGGACCGTGAACTTCGCGACCGCCCGTCGCATCGTCCTGCACCTGGTCTACAACAGCGCCCTTGCCAACAACGCCGACAAGCTCGTCGTCTATCAGGACGGCGTGAAGCTCACGCAGTCGAGCCCTCCCACCGCGACCATCACGACGAGCAACGTCCTCCGCCTGGTCGGCTCTCAGGCCAACAACTTCGAGAACCAGGGCCGCGTCGTCATCGGCAACGACTACGACCTCGGCAACTCGCTCGCGGGCAAGGTCGGCTACGTGGCCTTCTACAAGGTCGCGATGGATGCCAGCACGGTGGCCAAGCAGGCCAAGATCCTCAAACGCAAGGACGATTGACCTCGCTTCGCGGAAGGTGTCAGGCTCGGGCTCGGTTCTCGCCGGGCCCGTTCCCCTGACCTTCCCTTCCGAGGTGCTCGCATGCGCGCAGCGGTCTCTTGCGTCGTCGCTCTCATCGCGCTCACTCCGCTCGCCGCGCCTGCCAACGCCGCCGAGCCGACCCGCGGCCTGGCCCAGGAGGGTCCCAACGAGGCCCTGCTCAAGGCGCGCGCGAACTACGAAGCGGCGCTGAAGCTCGTCAAGAAGCGCCAGCACCAGAACGCGCTGGCCTTGTTCGAGGAGGCCCTGCCCGAGCTCGGCAAGCAGGCGCAGAGCGCCGACCTCTTCTACAACCTGGTGCAGGTCGCGCGGGCCTCGAAGCTCTGGAAGAAGGTCCTCGTCTATGGGCAGGGCTTCGTCGCGCGCGAGCGCGGGACCCCCGACGCCGCCGAGATGCAGAAGGTCATCGACCAGGCCGTGGCCAAGCTCAGCGTGCACGCCGCGCCCGTGAAGCTGACCTTCGTCGCCCCCGAGGGGGCCGAGGTCTATGTCGATGACGCGCCAGTGCCCGAGCGCGCGTTCCTCGTCGCCGCCGGCAGCCACAAGGTCACGGCCTCGCTGCGCGACCACGATCCGTGGAAGAAGGACCTGGTCGTCGTCGAAGGCGCGCCGCAGACGGTGCAGGTCGACCTCGTCGCGACCACCTATCGCACGTCGGTCTCGCTCGAGATCACGCCACCAGACGGTGTCACGGTCTTCCTCGACGATGGCCCGCTCGGCGTGACCCCGCTCGCGCCGCTGAGCCTCGAGGTCAAGCACGGCAAGCGCTACCTCGTGCGCCTCGAGAAGGTCGGCTACGAGGCGTGGACGCGCTATCTCGACCTCGAGCGCAACGTGCCCTACGTGCTCAAGGCGACCCTCTCGAAGATCAAGCCGCCGGTCGTGGAGCCGAAGCCGCTCTGAGCCGGACCTCGCGCTTCGGCTCGCGGCCGACGGGGTTCGCGACGACGGCCTTCACCAGGATCGGGAAGGCGAGCTGCACGATGTCGAGGCTCGGGTCGAGCTGCTTGCCGAGCCCTTCGGCGACGAGCAGCGCGACCTGCACGACGGTGAACGACGGGTCGATGCGGACGCGGTAGCGGCGAAGGATGCCCATGACGCCGGTCACGACCACCGAGGCCTCGATCTCGCCGAGCGGCTTGCCCGCCCAGCGATTGAACCACGCGACGCAGTCCGCCTCGTAGGCGGCGTAGTCGAAGTCGTCGTCGCCGCGTGCCTTGCGCGGCCGGCCGACCTCGGGCGCGTGCACATAGAGGAGGCGCGCGACCTCGGCGCCGTTCTGTTGCGACAGGGCCATGAAGGTCTGGATCCACGGGCGCATCAGCTCGCCCGGGATCTCGGCGACCATGCCGAGGTCGATCATCACGACGCGCTGGTCGGGGGTGAGGATGATGTTGCCGGGGTGCAGATCGGCGTGCGCGAAGCCATCGGTGAAGACCATCTTCAAGATGGCCCCGGCCCCGATACGGGCGAGCCGCGCACGATCGCCGCCGACTTTCTCCGGCTCGCTGCCCTTCACGCCCTCGATGAACTCCATCGTCAGCACGCGCCGGGTGCTCAGCCCGGGGTGGACCCGCGGCACGGCCATGCCTTCCACGTCCTTGAAGTTGAAGGCGAAACGGCGATTGTTGTCGGCCTCGCGGAGGAAGTCGAGCTGCCCCTTCAGGGCCTCGCCGAAGTGGCCCGCGGCCCCGGCGAGCGACAGCGGCTTCAGTGCTGGCAAGAGACTCAGGACCTTGGCCCAGAAGGTGAGGATGGCGACGTCCCCCTCGATCTTCCGGTCGACCCCGGGTCGCTGCACCTTGACGGCGACCTTCTCGCCCGAGTCGAGGACGGCCACGTGCACTTGCGCCACCGAGGCCGCCGCGAGCGGGACCGGGTCGAGGCTCGCCAGGTGGATACGCCGCTCGCCGAGCTCACGCGTGAGCAACTTCTCGATGGCGCGCGGCGACTCGGGGCGCACGCGGTCTTGCAGGCGCGCGAGCGGCTCGATGTAGCCGGGGCCGAGCAGATCGGGCCGGGTCGACAAGATCTGACCGAACTTGATGAAGGTCGCGCCGAGCCGCTCGCACGCGCGCGCCATGACCTCGCCGCGGAGGCGCTCTCTCTGGTCGACGGTCATGCGGCCGCGAAAGAGGCGCCGCACGCCGTAGCTCATCAAGGCGCCGATGAGGACGAGGCCGATCCAGATCGATCTCAGGAACAGCCAGAACGTCACGTGAGCCGCTTCTCCGCTGCGCGTGCGTGGGCCTCGAGCCCCTCGTGACGCGCCAGCGCCGCGGCGTCGAGGACCAGCTCGCGCGCGGCCTGTCGATCGGTCACCTCGAGCCAGGTGCGCACGCGCAGGAAGTCCATCACGGACAGGCCGCCGGTGTAGCGCGCGGTGCGACCGGTGGGCAGGACGTGGTTCGGGCCCGCGCCGTAGTCGCCCAGCACCTCGGCCGCGTTGGTGCCGAGGAAGAGGCCGCCATAGTGTTGCAGGCGCGCGGCGACGGACCACGGGTCGGCGATCATGACCTCGAGGTGCTCGGGTGCCAGGCGGTTCACGGCCAGGATGGCGGCGTCGAGATCGGGCGCCACCACGGCCGCGCCGTTGGTCAGTGCGGCCCGCGCCGTGGCGGCCGTGGACAGGGTCTCGAGCTGCGAGGCGAGGGCGGCATCGACGCGATCGGCGAGGGTCGCATCGGTGGTCACGAGGATCGGCACGGCGTCGGGATCGTGCTCGGCCTGCGCGAGCAGATCGGCCGCGATGATGTCCGCATCCGCCGTCCCATCGGCCAGCACGACCAGCTCGGAGGGACCGGCCAGCATGTCGATGGCGACGTCTCCCGACACGATCTTCTTGGCCGCCGTCACCCAGCGATTGCCAGGCCCGACCACGATGTCGCACGCCGGCACGACGCCCGCGCCATAGGCCAGGGCCGCCACGGCCTGCGCCCCGCCAACCGCCAGGAGGCCATCCGCCCCCGCCACGTGAGCGGCCGCCAGCGTGATCGGCGCCGGCCGCGGGGACGCGACCCAGACCTCTTCGACCCCGGCCGCGCGCGCGGTCACGACCGTCATCAACACCGACGAGGGCAGCGGGAAGCGCCCTCCCGGCGCATAGCAACCGGCCTTCGCGAGCGGGCATACGGTGTGGCCAGCCTGGCCTCCGGGCACATGGATCACCGCGTCGCGAAGTGACGCGCGCTGCGCCTCGGCGAAGGTGCGGATGCGGGCGGTGGTGCGCGCGAGCAGCTCGCGATCGGCCTCGGGCAGGGCCTGCCACGCGGCCTCGAGGCCCGCGCGATCGATGACCAGCGGGGCCCCGGCCACGACATCGCCGAGGCGCTCGGCGTGGGCGCGCAGGGCCTCCTCGCCGCGCGCGCGGACGTCGTCGACGATGAGGCGGGCCGCGGCGATGGTGGCGTCGTCGACGGCGCCCGAGCCACGCTCGGGGAGGGCGTCCGGGGTCAGTCGGGCGAGCAGCGTCGTCATGGTCTACCTCGTCTCACGAGCCGTTCAGGAGCCGTTCAGGAGTCCTCGGGCTTGGCGTCGCCCTTGCGTCGCACGACCTTCAGCGCGCGCCGATCGAGCTCGCTCTCGACATCGGCCAGCGGCACCCCAGCCCGCGCCAGCGCCACCAGGGTGAAGTAGAAGACGTCGGCCGCCTCCCACACGATTTGATCGGTGCCGCGCGCCGCGCCGAGCTCGCGCGCCTCTTCGATGAGCTTGGCCCGCAAGAGCTTCGGGTCTTCCAGGACGCGCTTGGTGTACGAGCCCTCGGGCGCCACGCCCAGGCGATCGCGCAGCCGCCGCGCCAACCCGGCGAGCCCGGTATCGGCGCCCCAGCAGGTCCACGTCTCCTCGTGGCAAAAGCCCGGGGCGGCCTGGCGCACCATGAAGCGCAGCGAGTCGCGGTCGCAGTCGAGGCCGATGGACACGAGCTCCTGCGTGGCCCCCGAGCTCTCGCCCTTCACCCAGAGGGCGTTGCGCGAGCGCGACCAGTAGACCCCGCGGCCGGTCCTCACCGCCTCGCGGAAGCTGGCCGCGTTCGAGTACACGAGGCCGAGCGCGCGCCCGTGCTCGTCGCAGACGACCGTCGGCCAGAGGCCATCGGGGCGGTCGCTCTTCAAAGGGGCCATGATCGCGTCGGCCAGGTCCAGGCGACCCGAGTAGAGCGCCATCCCGACCTGCGCGTCGGCACCCAGGCGGTCGAGCTCGGCCACTTCCTCGGCCGTCGTCACCCCGCCCGCGATGGTCACGCGCGCCTTGCCGGCGGCCTCGACCAGGGCCTTGGCGCGCACCATGTCGGTGCCCTGCATGCGGCCCTCGCGCTCGACGAAGGTCACGAGGAAGCCCGACACATAGGGGGCGAGCTCGTGCATGCGCTCGAGGATGCCGTGCCCGGTCCGGTGCTGCCAACCCTCGTCGACGACCTCGCCATCGACCGCGTCCAAGGCGGCGATGAGGCGGTCCTTGGGCAAGCGCGAGAGTAGCTCTGGCTTGGCGGCCGTGCCGAGGATGATCTTCTTCGCGCCCTTGTCGAGCCAACGCACGGCGCGGTCGTAATCGCGGATCCCACCGCCCACGCGACAAGGCGCGCGCGCGACCAGTTCCTCGATGAGGGCGGCGTTACTGCCCTTGCCCATGGCGGCGTCGAGGTCGATGACGGCGGTCTCGCCGGCCAGGCGGAAGCGCCGCAGGATGGGGTGCGGATCGCCCGCTTCGATCTCTTTGTCCTTGCCGCCCACGAGCTGCACGGCGGAGCCGTTCTGGAGGTCGATCGATGGGATGAGCATGGCGTTCCCCGGGGATCAGGTGCGCATCGCGTAGCCCGCCGCGGCGAGCACACGCTTGACGTCGCCGACGGTGAAGTCACCGTCGTGGAAGATGGAAGCAGCGAGGACGGCCGAGGCCCCGGCGCCGAGCGCCTCGGCGAGGTGCTCCGGATGGGCGGCGCCCCCCGACGCGATGACGGGCACCGGGACCGCGTCCGAGATGGCGGTGAGCAGGGCCAGGTCATAGCCCGAGCGCGTGCCGTCGCGGTCCCAGCTCGTCAGCAGGATCTCGCCGACCCCGAGCCGCACCGCATCACGCGCCCAGCCGATGACGTCGATGCCGGTGCGCTCGCGCCCCGACTTGATGACGACCTCCCACCCGCCGCCCTCGCGCTGGGCCGCGTCCACCGCCAGGACCGTGCACTGGGCGCCGAAGTCGGTCGCCAGCGACGCGAGGATGCTGGGGTCCAGGACCGCGGCCGTGTTGACCGAGACCTTGTCGGCACCGGCCTCGAGGAGGTGGCGCGCATCGTCGAGGCGCTTGATGCCGCCGCCCACTGTCAGCGGGATGGACAGCACCTTGCGCACGCGGCGGACCGTCTCGAGCGCGTGTCCGCGACCCTCGGGTGTGGCCGACACATCGAGCAGGACGAGCTCGTCGGCGCCCTGGGCTTCATAGGCCGCGGCGCGCTCGGCTGGGTCGCCCGCGTCGCGCAGCCCCTGGAAGCGCACGCCCTTGACGACGCGCCCGTCGCGCACGTCGAGGCAGGGGATGACGCGGGCCGTGAGGCCCGAAGTCTGCGAGGACAGGCCGGACATCACGCGACCTCTGTGGACGGCGCCGCGTAGGCACGCGCG
The DNA here is from genome assembly GCA_016792665.1 of Deltaproteobacteria bacterium. Taxonomy (GTDB): domain Bacteria; phylum Myxococcota_A; class UBA9042; order PHBI01; family PHBI01; genus WYBB01. The sequence continues at coordinate 8,902 of JAEUKJ010000031.1, forward strand.
AGCCAGCGCCCCATGAGCCCCATGCCCCACGGCCCCGAGAGCTCCGGGTGGAACTGGCAGACCAGCACGCGACCGCGCTCGAGCGCGGCGATGAAGGGGCCGCCGTGGTGCGCGCGCGCAGCCTTCCAGTCCGTCGGCGCCGCGTCCAGCTTGAACGAGTTGGCGAAGTAGGCGAAGCCCGGCTCGAGGAAGATGTGAGAGTCACTCTCTGTTTCGACGCGGTTCCAACCGAGCTGCGGCACCTTGAGGTGCGGGGCGTCGGCAAAGCGCGTGACCTGTCCCGTCAAGATGCCGAGGCCTTGGACGCCCGGGGTCTCTTCGCTCGCCTCGCAGAGGAGCTGGAGGCCGAGACAGATCGCCATGGTCGGGCGGTCGGCCTGGAAGCGGTCGCGGAGGGCCTCGGCCAGGGCCCCGTCATCGGCGCGCAAGGCCTGCATGCCGGCCCCGAAAGCGCCGACGCCGGGCAGCATGACGGCCTGGGCCGTGCGCACGCGCTCGGCATCGGTCGTCACGAGGGTGTCTGCGCCGAGCCGCTCGAAGGCGGCGATGACCGACGCCAGGTTGGCGACGCCCGTCTTGACGATGACGACCTCGCGCCGCTCGGGCCGATCGCGCCCGCCCATCAGAGGACCCCCTTCTCGCTGGGGATGGCGTCACCGTCGCGCGACACGGCGTGGCGCAGGGCCAGCGCCAGGGCCTTGAAGGCGGCCTCGGCCTTGTGGTGGTCGTTCTTGCCGGCCAGCACCTCGACGTGCAGCGACATGCGGCCGGCGATGGCGAAGGACTCGAGGACGTGGGTCAGGTTCTCGGTCGCGATGGTGCCGAGCGTCTCGCGCGTGAACTTGAGGTCGATGACCGGGAAGGGGCGGCCCGACAGGTCGACCACGGCGCGGGCCAGGGCCTCGTCGAGCGGGGCGTACGCGTGGCCGAAGCGGCGGATCCCGGCACGGTCACCGAGTGCCTGGTCCAGCGCCTTGCCGAGGGCCAGCGCGGAGTCCTCGGCGGTGTGGTGGTCGTCGATGTGCAGGTCGCCCTGGCAGGACAGCGACAGATCGAAGTGCGAAAAGCGCGCGAGGGTCGCCAGCATGTGATCGAGGAAGCCGATGCCGGTCGCGATCTCGGACGCGCCCGCGCCATCGAGGTCGAGGGACAGCGCGATGGCCGTCTCTTTGGTCTTGCGGTCGATCTGGGCGCGCCGGTTCGTCGTCACAGCAGGGACTCCGCGATGTCGTTCGAGTCACGCACCACGCGCGCGACCCCCTGTGAGTACATCCGTGCCGCGATTTCGGTTTCAGGCTCGGCGAGGCCGATCGGCACGAGGCCGGCCTGACGCGCTTTCGCGAGTGAGGCGAGATCGGACCCGAAGTACCACGCACCCCGACCGCCTTCGGACAGGAATGCGTCCAGCGCGGCCGGCCCCTCGACCCGACGCGTCGGGCGCACGACCGCACGGATGGCGTCGATGAGCCGGGTCGTCTGGGCCGCGTCCCCGGGGCAGGTCATGCGCATCCCGTCCGACAGGCCGGGCTCGCCCGGGAAGATGCGGATGCCGATGCCGAGGCCGGCCAGGCCATCGCGGAACCAGCGCGCATGGGAGTCCTGCGCGAATTTGCCAAATACGAAATTGGCCTGAGATTCGACCGGCGAAATTCCCACCTCGGCGAGCGTCGAAAAAAGCAACGCGCGCTCGGCACGGACTGCCGCGACATAGGCACGCATGCGCTGCTCGCCGGGGCCGCCCGGGGTGAGGTGGGCCAGCGCCAGCGCGACCGACGGGGCCGTCACCGAGAACGGCGGACCAGCGGCGCGGAGAGCGCGGATCATCGGCTCGGGGCCGACGACATAGCCGACGCGCAGACCGGCCAAGCCCCAGACCTTCGACAGGGTGCGGAAGACCAGGGCGTTGGGGATCGTCCCGAGCACCTCCGCGGTGGGGTCGGTGTCGGCCGTCTCGATGTAGGCGAAGTCGACCAGCACCGCGGCCTGTGGCGCGTGCGCGGCGACCCGCACCATGGTCTCGAACGGGATGATGGCGCCGGTCGGGTTGTTCGGCGAGACCAGGGCGATGACCTTGGTCTTGTCGTTCGTCGCGGCGAGCACCTCGTCCTCGGGGAAGGCCTCGGACGGCCAGGCCGGGGCGCGCACGGTGGCACCGACGACCTTGGCATAGTGCGGCAGCATGACGAAGGTCGGGCTAGGCAGGACGACCTCGTCGCCCGCCTGCAGGAAGGTGCGAAAGGCGCGGTCCAGGGCCTCGTCGGCGCCCGCGGTGACCAGCACGCGATCCTTCGAGACGCCGAGGCTCGCCGCGAGGAAGGCCTCGAGGGGTGCGGCCGAGGGGTAGCGGCGAAGGACCTCGGGGTCGCGCAAGGTGTCGAAGAGCGCGGCCGGCGGTGGCGGGCCTTCGTTGCCGTGGAGCGGCAGGTCGATGGGCGAGGGGTGCTTCGGGACCGCGTAGGCCGTGAGCCCGCGCAGGCCCGGCACCGGCTCGGGCAGGGACGCAGGAGGCGTCGGCGCCGGACGCGTCTCGCCCGGGGCGGGCCAGCTCGCGGACGGCAGGGACTTCGTGGGCGCGCCAGCCATCAGGGCACGATCTGGGCGAGGCGCGCGACGAGGATGTCGCTGCCACCGGACGCGCGCAGGAGCGGGATGAGGGTCGGCAGATCCTTCCGCGGGACGGCCGCCTTCACGGCGTAGGCGTCCTCACCGTGCAGGCGCGCGATGGTCGGCTGGCGCATGCACGGCAGCACGGCGATCAGGCGCTCGAGGTCGGCGGCCCCGACGTTGACCTCCAGGATGACGCGGTTTCGCGCCTCGATGACCGAGCGCAAGAGCACGACCAGGTCCTCGATGCGCTGACGGCGCACGGGGTTGTCCATGGCGTGGGGGTTCGCGAAGAGGCGGGTCGAGCTGGTCATGAGCTCTTCCACGATCGCCAGGTGATTGGCGCGGAGGGTCGAGCCGGTCGCGGCGTTGTCGACGATGACGTCGGCGTCCTCGGGCGGCAGGACCTCGGTCGCGCCCCAGCTTCGCAGGAAGGTCGCGTCCAGCCCGCGCTTGGCGATCCAGCGGCGCGTGAGCTGCTCGTACTCCGAGGCCACCACGAGGGGGCGCGCCGGCAGGTGCCCGTCGACGAGCAACGACTCGGGCGCGGCCGCGACGATGCGCACCGGATCGAGGGTCGTGTCCATGAGCTCGACCAGCTCGGCCCCGAGCTCACCGACCCAGTCCGCGCCGGCAAAGCCGATGTCGCGCGCGCCCGCGTGCAGCATCCCGACGATGTTCTGGGGCTTGAGGATCTTGGCGTCGAACCCATCCATCGAGACGACCGGGCGGTAGCCGCGTTCGTCGACGCGGATCTTCAGGCCGGCGTCGCCGAAGAGCTGGAAGACCCCTTCCTGCATCCGCCCTTTGGGGAGTGCGAGGCGAACGATGTCGGTCTGGTTCACGCTCAAGCTCGGTCCTCTCGATCGATGTTCAGGGCAAGCCCCTCGTGTCGGGCGCGAACTTTCGTGCAGGCTGCGACACAGCGGACGCGGGCCTCACGGCGCGAGGCTGTCCGGCGGGCTGAGATAGCCCAGAATCGCCGAATTTCCTAGCCTCGCGAACACGTTCCGGGCGCGGCCGCCTTCGTTGACAAAGGAGGCCTCGTGGTTAGCATGCGGGCGTTCTCTCGCGCGGAGGCTCCCATGTTCTGGTACATCGTTCTCGGCGGCGCTGCGGTGTCGGCGGTCCTTGCGGTCATGAAGGGTCAGAACCCGTTGATCTGGTTCTTCACCTCGGTCCCTGGCGTGCCGCTGCTCGGCCTCATGCCCGATGCCAGCAAGGGCCTCGGCGAGCAGAAGCGCGCGCGCCGCGAAATCGGCACCAAGGTCGGCATGGTGCTGGGCGGCATCGTCGTCGCGACGGCGGCGCTCTGGCAGTGGGTCTTCTGAGTGAGCGAAAGCGTCCCTCAGCCAGAGCAGGGCCCAGGTCAGGGCGACGACAAGGTCTCTGCTCAGGCGGAGATGTTCGCGAACCGGCTCGTCAAGAACGCGCGGAACTTGCAGCGGTGGGCCAAGCGCGAGGGCGTGAGCTGCTATCGCGTCTATGACTGCGACATCCCCGAGCTGCCGCTGACGGTCGATCGCTACGGCGCCAGCGATGGGGTGCATGCCCTGGTCGCGGTCTGGGAGGGGCAGCGGCCGCGCCCGGATGCGTGGGTCGAGGCCATGGTCGAGGCGGTGAAGCGCGTCCTCCAGATCGGATCGGACGCCGTCCACCTCAAGGTGCGGCAGCGGCAAGAGGGGCTCGCTCAGTACGAGAAGCTCGGCGGGGAGCGGCGGCGCCTGGCCGTCCAGGAGGGCGGGCTGCGCTTCCTCGTGAACCTCGACGACTACCTCGACACCGGCCTCTTCCTGGATCATCGCCCCATGCGCCAGATGGTGCGCGAGGCGAGCGCCGGCAAGGACGTCCTGAACCTCTTCGCCTACACCGGGGCCTTCAGCGTGCACGCGGCCGCGGGCGGCGCGAGGTCCACGACGACGGTCGACCTGTCGCAGACCTACCTGGACTGGGCCACCGACAACTTCCGCGAGAACGGCCTCCTCGGTGCCGAGCACCGCTTCGTGCGGGCCGACATCGTGCGCTGGCTCGGCGAGGCCCCGGCGCGGAGCTTCGACGTCGCGGTGGTCGATCCACCGACGTTCTCGAACTCGAAGAAGATGCTCGGCACCTTCGACGTGCAGCGCGATCATGCGACATTGTTGGCGCATGTTCGCCGCCTCTTGAGGCCGGGCGGGACGATCTGGTTCTCGACCAATGCGCGGCGCTTCAAGCCCGAGGCGGCGGCGTTCGAGGGGTGTGAGGCGCTGGCGGAGGTCGCCGAGATCTCGGCGCGCTCGGTGCCCTTCGACTTCCGCGATCGCAAGATCCATCGGGCGTGGCGGATGCTCCTTCGATGAGCATCGAAGGATCGGCCGAGGCAGCGCTCGCGACGCGGGGGATCGGGGCGCAGCTACGGTTGGCCTGCGTCGACGCGGTGCGCGCCTTCGGGCGCATGTCGCGGCGCAGTTGGGGGTGGCTGGCGCTCTATGTCGGCTTGTCGACGGCCTTGCTGTTCGGCATCGCGGCGGCGCTCTCGACCCACGAGGGGACGATCGGCAAGGCGCTCTTGCGCTTCGTCTTTCCAGAGGAGTGGCACGGCATCCTGGACTTCGTGCTGGCCTTCGCACTGAAGTCGCAGCGCCAGCAGGTCATCGCGAACGTCGCATTGTTCGTCACGCTGACCGTTGTGTCGATCGTGCTCTTCTGGGCGAAAGAGGCGCTCTCGCGCTCGTACGAGCGGGACCGCGCGGCGCACGCTGGCGAGCCCGATCCCAAAGAACAGTGGGAGGATCACCCGGCGTGGCGCGAGGCCCTGGACGAGATCCTCTGGACGCTCATCGGGTTGGCCGCGTTGTTCGCGACGCTGTGGGTCGGGCACGGCCCCCCCGACCCGGTGCGGAAGACGATCGCCACCGTGCTGTCGTACCTCGTGGTGTTCGTCACGACCGCTGGCAACTTCCTCGCGCCCCCGATGCAGCGGCGCAAGATGACGTACTCGCACGTGCTCGTCGTGATGGCGCGGCGACCGCTGGTGACCCTGGCCTTTGGCGCGGCGATGGCGGTGCCGCAGCTGGTCGCGCTGAACGTGGCGGGACAGGCGGGGCTCGACGCGCTCGCGACGCTGCTCATCGTGTTCTCGATCAACGTGGTGTTCATCGCGATCTCCGCAGTCGCGGGCACCGAGGTCGGGTTGGCGCTCCTGCCGGTGGCACGGACCAGCACGCCTCCGCGGTGGGCGGTGCGCGCGCTCGGCTGGAGCATCGTGGTCGCGATCCTCGCGACCGGGACCTTCATCGGTGCGCGCCTGGGCACGGCCATCCTCGCCAAGAGCCAGGTCTTGAAGTGCACCTACCGCATCGACTGGAAGAGCTTCCGCTTCGACGAGCCGAAGCTCGGCGGTCTCTTGAAGGGCGAGCTCGGCGTGGCAGGCTCGATCGAGATGGACATCACCAACCCGACACCGCTGCCAGTCCGCATCGAGAAGAACCGCCTCGTCCTCGCCGACGATGACGTCATCATCGCCGAGAGCCACCTCGCCCCCTTCGAGGTCCCACCGCAGGCAACCTCACGCGCCAAGGTCGGCCTCGACCTGACCCTCGACGCGGGCTCGTTCCTGAAGGGCGCGCGCCTCGACCCAACACGCTGGGACATCACGTTCTACATCGAGCTCGACGAGGGCCTGGAGTTCCCCATCTACCTCCGCGCCGGCCCCTAGCGCGAGATACCGGCGCAAGGAACCGTCGCGCGTAAACCAATACGAGCGCGTGCCCACGCCCGTCGCAACCGCGCGTGCCACCAATACGAGCGCGAGCGAGCCGAGATGCCCGCAAGGAGGCGCCCGAAGTGAGTGACGAGGGGCACTCGAGTGCCCCGCAGGAACGAACGAGGGACCGACGCCGCGGGCGCTCGGCGCAGCCGCGCGTGCCTACTGCATGGCGGTGTTGCAGCGCGCATCGTGATGCTGCTGATACCAGCTCCGCGTGCTCCCGTTCATGCCGGCCAGCACCTGGGACAGCGTGCCCAGCGTCCACATGCCCTTCTTCGGGTTGCTCTGCGCCTTGCTCGGGTCGCCGTTGATGAAGCCCTGGGCTTCGTACTCGGCGCGACAGATCTGGCCGCGCTTACTCGCCGTGAAGCTCGTGTACGAGAACGCGCCGCCCGCGCGCGCCAGCTCGACCGCCGCGTCCTTGCCATCGTCCATCACGAGGTAGGCCAGGTAGCGGTCGAAGTCGTCGGTCTTGCACCACTCGCCGTTGGCCACATCGCAGGTGATGGTGACCGTCTTGTTCTCGACCAGGTCGCGCATGAGCTCGTAGCTCTTCAACCCGTAGAGCTCGTCGTCGGACGTGCACACGAGCTTCGAGCCATCGGGCGTCTGGCGATAGTCCTTCTTGCACTCGGGGGCCGCCAGGCCGAGGAGCCGGATCGTGTAGTTGCGCGGCGCGCTGGTCCCGACCCACACGTGCACCGTGTCGCCGTCGATGACGTGGCCGATGCGCGCGCGCGTGCCGTTGCGGAGGTCCTTGTTCTCTTGCGGGATGTCGATCGGCGGCAGCGCCGTGTCGATCGGCGTCGTGTCGACGGGGGTCCCGGTGTCGGTCGTGTCGGCGACCGTGTCGCTCAGCGTGTCCTCGGTCGTGTCGGTCTCGCCGACATTCCCGTCGTTGCCGTCACAGGCCGTCGCGGCCATCGCGAGGAACGGCAAGGCAGTCAAGAGTTGGCGCGGCGACATCGGGCCCTTTCCGTCGGCGCGCGCTGCTCACGACCGACGCGACCTCGCGCCGTGCGGCCTGCTTCCCGACGGCGGGCATGGTAGGCTCGCCGATCACGGCGGCGCAAGCGCGATGTGAGGTTCGAACCTCAGGCCGTGACCTTGGCCACCGCGGACAGGGCGGCGTGGGCCACGGCACGCCCCGAGCTCATGGCGCCGACGATGCCGTGGTTGGCACGGGTCGAGGCCCCGCAGAGGTGCAGGCCCGGCACGATCGCGTCGTAGCCGGGACGACCGCGCCCGAACTGCGATGGCGTCAGCGCGATGCCGTAGCTCACACCATCGGTCGACCCGGCGAAGCGCTGGTGCGTGACCGGGGTCGCCGACTCCTTGAAGACGATGCGCTCGCCGAGGCCTGGAAAGCGCCGCTCCAGGTAGCCGAGCAGCGCCGTCTCGAACGCGTCCTTGCGCGCGTGATAGTCGT
>JAEUKJ010000044.1 GCA_016792665.1 Deltaproteobacteria bacterium
TCGCGCGCTCGGCATCCCAGGTGAGCGTCGCCAACCTCCTCAAGTCTTCCGGCCACCCGCTCGGAAGCCGCTTCATCACCTACAATGACGTCGTCGTGAGGGGCGTCACCGAGATCTACAACGAGGGGATCGCTGCCGGCCGCGTCCATATCCTCGAGCCCGGCTTCAGCCCGACCGAGATCGCCTCGGACGAGATCGTCATCCTGCCCGAGGTCCCCGACGACATCCCCGCCACGCGCGCCATCGTCTCGTCCGTTCCGCAACTTCCGCTCGCCCACGTGAACCTGCTCGCGAAGTCACGCGGCACGCCGAACGCGCACGTCGCCGGCATCCTCAGCTGGGGACAGCTCACCGAATGGGACTGGGCGCGCACGCCCGTCATCATGCAGGCCCTGCCCGATCGCGTGCGCTGGCAGGCGATGAGCACCGAGCAATACGACCTCTACAAGTCGCGCATCACGCCGCCCGTCCGCCACGTGACCCAGGTCTCCGACCTCGCCTCGGCCCCGCTGACCGTGAGCCTCACCGAGGGCGGCATCGCGAACATGGCCCCGAACGTCCCGCTCATCGGCGGCAAGGCGGCCGGCTTCCTGTCGTTCCTCGAGGTGCCCGGCATGGAGACCCCTGACCTGCCCATGGCGATCTCCATCAAGGCCTTCGCCGAGCACCAGGCCGCCCTCAAGCCCCAGCTCCAAGCCGCCTTCCAGCAGCCCGACTTCAAGAGCGACTCGCGCGTCCGCTACCTCGTCCTGGAGGGCGAGGCCGCTTTTCGCACGACCAACATCGAGACCCCGATCACGCTCGCCTTCCTCGCCGAGTTCCACACGAACCACGACGCCGACGTGCTCGGCGATCTCGTGCGCCGCGGCGGCGTGAAGCAGATCTTCCTCGACCAGCCGATGCGCTACGAGACGCTCCGCGACCTGCGCCAGGCGCTCGAAGCGCGCTACGCGACGCTCGCACCGACCCAGGCCTTGCGCTTCCGCTCCTCCTCCACGGCCGAGGACGTGCCCGGCTTCAACGGCGCCGGCCTCTACGTCTCGAACACGGGCTTCCTCTATCCCTCGCTGCTCACCGACCCCGGCGACCGGAAGAAGACCGTCGAGTATGCCGTGAAGCAGACCTGGGCCTCGTACTGGGGCTACCAGGGCTTCGAGGAGCGACGCGCCCAGGCCATCGACCACTTCGAAGGGAACATGGCCGTCGTGGTGCACCCGCGCTTCGATGACAACAAAGAAAAGACCAACGCGGTCGCGACCTTCTGGCTCACCAACTACCGCAGCCCCGCGACCCGACGCCTGAACATCAACGTGCAAAAGGGCTCGCTCTCCGTGACCAACCCGGGCGGAACGAGCGAGCTCCCGGAGATCGACGAGGTCACCCAGACCGGCACCGAGCCCCCGGTCATCCGTCGCGTCCGCGCCTCGACCGTGGCCGATCCGGGAGAGCTCCTCTTCTCTGATGCCGAGCTGCTCACGCTCTTTGCTCAGGCCAGCGCCCACGCCGACAAGTGGCTCGCAAGTCTCGGTCAAGAAGGCGGCTTCTCCGAGCGGCCGCGCACCCTCGTGCTCGACTACGAGCTGAAGTACATGAAGGCCGGCTGGCCCGCGATGGCCTCTGGCGAGGTCCGGCCGGAACGAATCCTCTGGCGCCAGTCGCGCGTCCTCGACCAGGTCACGCGCGTGCGGGCCAGCATCGGGGACCCCTGGGACACCGTCAACGCCATCCCGCTCGTCACGTTCATGCCCACCGACCTCCGCACCGTCGCGCGCTCTGTGGGGGCCGACCGCTGCGACTCCGAGTGGGCCGACATCCGGGTCTATTTCCTCTACAACGACGCGGCGCAGAGCGAGCTCTTCCCGTTCGCGACGACGCCCTTCATCTATCGCGTATCCGTCGACTTCAAGAAGGCCCCGCCGGGCCTCAATCCCTCGCTCGCGACGTGGTCCGTGCAATGGACCAACCTGCCCGAGCGGACCAAAGGGGGCGGCACGCGCGTGACCTTCTCGCCGCAGGTGGTCGCGGGCCTGAACCTCGACGGGTTCGAGGTCGGGCCGACGCCGGGCGGGACCTTCAAAGTCTGGAAGGGGGACACGTCGTACGTCGGGAGCTGCACCACGCGCAACACCCAGTTCCCCTTCCAGAGCGCGACCGACTATCTCCGCACGTTGATGCCCGCGGAGTGACTGTCACCGCCGAGTTCCGGTGAGGGCAAAGGTGGCCAACAGCCTGATCGAGCGCGAGCGAGACGGGATGGCTGCCAGGAGGCCCGCGAAGCAAGCGCCGAGGCGCACCCCGGTGCGCCGCAGGAGAGCGCGAGCGGCCGACGCCGCAGCCGCCCGTCGCAGCCGCGCGTGATCAAGCCGTTGGGCAGCCTGGCTCCGCCAGGCCTTCGGCGTTGATCACCGTGCGACGAGCAGAGAGAAGAGGGCTGACAACCCCTGGTCGTCGAGCTCGGCCGTGACCGTCAAGCGCGTGTCCTCGCGCCGTACCGACACCCCGCGGAGGTGCGCCGCGATGGTCGAGAGGGCCGGGAAGGTCTCGGGCACGGTGCGTGAGTTCGGCGCCTGCAGCACGGCTCGCAAGGCCTCGACGCGCTGCTTGGCGCCCGGCTCGAGGAGAGGCGCCACCTCGTCGGCCAGCGCGACCAGCGCGGTCGAGAGCCGCGTCATGCGCGCCTCGGCGTCGCGATCGGTCGAGAGCGCCGCGACCCGCGCGGCCTCGATACGAGCCAGCAGTCGGTCGCCGCGGGTCTCGCGCTCGGCCTTGGCCTCGGCCGAGTCGTTGTCGACGTCCGAGCGCGAGAGCGGCAGATCGAAGACGACCTGACGCCGCTGCCCGAGCGAGAGCGCCGCGCCCACCGACTCGAGCTCGGTCGCGTTCTCGACGCCGAGCACCGCCGCGCGCGCCGGGCTGGTCGTCGGCAGCCACACCCAGAGCGGCCCCGAGCCTGCGAGCCGGGTCATGAGGCGCTGACCCTCCGGGCCGAGCGTCGGGACCACGGGGTCGAGGCCGGCGATGGTGGTCGCGAGATCTTTCGGTCCGAGCACCAGCGTATCGTCGTCGATGCGCGCTGCGTCGAGGGTCGCGAGCGCGCCGGCAGCCTCGAGCTTCTTCGCGAGGCCCGAGGCCCGGAGCACCACCGCGCGCCGTCCGTCGGCCGTCCCGATGACCATGCCCTCGGTGAGCGCGTCGAGCTCGACCCCCGCGCCGCGCAGCGCATCGAAGAGCTTGGCCGAATCGGGCAGCGACGAGACCAGCCCGAGCACGGCCTTTTCCTGCGCGAGGATGCGCGGGTTCATGCCGGCCGCGAAGGTCGCGTTGGGCGGCATCCAGGCGGTCAGCGGCTTGTCCGGCAGGCCCGCGATGAGGAGGAAGAAGGCGCTCGCCAACACCAGGAGTGCGGCCATCGAGAGGCCCATCGCCCGCAGTGCGAGGCGGCTCGCGTCGGCCCGTCCCGAGGCGCGCGCGCGACTCACCGTGAACGCGACGAGCACGCCGAACCCGTAGAGCACGTTGAGCGGCACGGCCATGAAGGTCTGCGACAGCGGGTCGGGTGGGGTGAGGATGCCTGAAACGATGAAAGAGATGACGACGAAGTAGCGCCAGAACTTGAGGAGGCCCTTGCCGGAGACGGCCCCCCAGAGAGCCAGGAAGAAGAGCACCAGCGGCAGCTCGAAGACGAGCCCGAACATGAGCAGGAACGAGAACGCAAAGCTGTAGGTGTTTGCGAGGGTCAGCGTGACGTCGATGTGGCCCGCCTCGAGGGTGAGGTTGACGAGCCAGTCGGTCATGAACGGCAGGAGCACCACGTAGGCGAAGGCGGCGCCGAGCAGGAAGAAGGCGACCGAGAACGCGGTGAGCGGCAGGATGAAGCGCTTCTCGCGCTTGTACAGGCCGGGTGAGATGAAGGCCCAGAGTTCCCAGAACAAGTAGGGTGAGAGGAAGACGAGCGCCGCCACGAAGGTCACCTTCATGTAGACGACGATGCCCTCGGTGAGCGTGATGGTCTGGAAGCTGTAGACGCCGTTGTCCGCGAGCGCGTCGGCGACCGGGCGCGCCAGGAACTCGAAGAGCGGGATGCGATACTCCCACGTGATGAAGGCGCCGATGACGACGATGAACGTCGCGCGCACGAGGCGCCGTCGGAGCTCCATCAGGTGCTCGCGAAAGCTCATCACCTTGCCGCCGAAGGCGAGCGTGTCAGGATCGGTGCTCACGCGGCGGGCTTCTCGGGTCGGGGAGCCGTCTCGGGCGTCGCCAGGGTCGTGTTCGCGTCGCGCGACGAGGTCGTCTCGGTCACGACTGCCTCGGGTGCGGGTGCGGCCGTCGGCCCGACCAGCGTCGCGACTCGACCCGGCACTGGCGCCTTGCCGACCTGCGACCAGTCGCGGGCCATCGGTCCAGGCGACACTGCAGGTGTCACCGCCCCTTCCCGAGACGTGACGTCCTCGTCGTCGGGCGCACTCGGCGCACTCGGCGCGGGCGCCACGCTCGTGGCCGGTGCACTCTTCGCACTGGCGCCGGGCACGACCTCAGCGCCGGGCGCAGGGACGGGACTCGCAGCCGGTGCGGGCGGGACGGCGTTGGCCAGGCTCGGATCGACGGGCACCGGCAGCGGCTCGAGCGTGTGCGGGTCCCGGGCAGTCGCTGGCTTCTCGTCGTCATCGAGCGGGTTGCCGTCGTCGTCGAACTGCGCCGCGGCCTCGCGCACCGCGCGTCGCATCTCGTCATCGACCTTGCCGACCGCGCTCCGCACCTGGCGGACGCCTTTTCCGATTTGGCGCGCGACCTTGGGAAGCTGGTCGGGCCCGACGAAGATCAGGGCGACCGCCAAGATGATGAGTATTTCCCAGGTCGATAGGCCGAACATGGCGGCGGGATGGTATGCCTCGGATCCAGGGCCCGCAAGCCAATTGCACTCGCTCGCGGCCCGGCTCGACCGGCATCCGTCAGGCGACTGTCAGCGCGCGGAACCTGCCCACGAGATCCCAGGCCACGACGCTCAGAACTGGGTGTCGTCGACGACGGGCTCGGGGGCCATCTCCTTCGGCTCGGTGCCGACGCGATGCGGGATCGCCTGGCCGTTCTCGCGCGCGAGGAGCCCGGTCGTCGGATCGATCTCGACCACGACGACGTCGGGCGGCACCACCTCGGCCACGCCCGGACGCTTGGCGAGCGCGGCCTTGCTGCCGCTCGGCGCGTCGAGGGCGCGCATGAAGTCGGCCCACATGCCGGCCGCGTGGGCGCCGTAGACCTTGTTGTCGCGCTCGCTCGGACCCAGGGTGCGCTCGTTGTCGTCGGCGCCGAGCCACGCGACCGTCGCGCGCGTGGCCGTGAACCCCGAGAACCAAACGTCGTAGGGGAGGGTGCCGGTCTTCCCGGCCGCCTCGCGCCCAACCGTGCGCGCGCGCTGTCCGGTGCCCGACTTCACGGCGGCCGCGAGGTTCTTCGCGACGAGGTAGGCGGTCGTCGGAGAGATGGCCGGCGCGGTCGGCGCGCGCACGCGCTCGGCCAGGGCGAAGAAGGCGTCCGTGCTGCTCGCCCACGGGTCCGAGGGTGCGAGGTTGCGGGTCAGCACAGCACCGCTCTGATCGACGACCTTGCGCACCAGCCCGAGCTCGGGGCGGCGTCCCTCGTTGCCGTAGGTCGCGAAGACCGACAGCACGTCGCGCGGGCGCTGGCTCGCGCCGAAGACCTCGGCCAGGTAGTCGTAGTCGTCGCCGACCTTCTGCGCTTTGAGCGGGCACTCGGGCGTCGCGCCCTCGGGTTGGCCAGTGCGCACGCGGCACCCCGGCAGGCCGAGGCGCTCGGCCCAGCGCTGCCAGTCGCCGCTCTGGATGCGGTCGAGCGCGTGCACGAAGACCCGCACGCTGACGGCGTTGTTCGACTCCACGAGGCCATTCCACGCGAGGAGCTCGAGGCCGTCCTTGCCGGGCACGCGATAGCCCTTGTGCGAGAAGTCGCCCGCGCTGATGAGGGCGGACGGGGGCAGACCGAGGTCGTAGGCCAGGCCGTAGGCGATGGGCTTCATGGTCGAGCCGCTCGGCCGGCTGCTGAGCGTGCGGTCGATCTCGTTGCGGTCGAAGTCCCAGCCGGTCACCATCGCGTCGAGCCCGCGTCCGCCGATCGGCGTCGACACGAGCACGCCCTCCATCATCGGGATCGGCTCGAGCTCGAGGACCAACGGCACCGCACCGGCCGGCGCCGCGGCGACCTCTTCGGCTGGCGCCTCGGTCGCCTTCGGGCCCGCCTTCTTGCCTGGCTTCTTGTCGGGCTTCTCGGCCTTGGCCGGCTTCTTCGCGGGCTTGGGTGGCGGCGGCGCGACGACCCGCACGAGGACCACGTCCCCGATGGCGACCACGCGCGCGAGATCGGTCGCCTTGCCGCCAAAGCTCACCTTCCCGGTGCGCACGACCTTGTCCTTTGCGTCGCGCGGAAAGACCGTCCACGGCACCGCCCAGCTCGTCGACGCGACGCTCATCGTCCCACTGGACCCGGTCGCGAGCGACAGCGTTGCCTCTTTCTCGGAAACCGCCGTCACGAGCCCGAGCAGTCGCGCTCCGGTCCTGGGCCGCGACGGGTCCTCGCCGTCCACGGCGCGCTTCACCCAGCGCTCGTTCTTCGCCAGGAAGTCGGCGTGTTCACTGTCGTCGAGGTGGGCCAGGGGGCCAGGCCAGCCCTGCTTCTTCTGCAGGTCGACCAGCGCCGCATCGAGCGCCGCGTAGCCTTCGCGCTGGGCGGCCGGATCGACCGCCATGCCGAGGGTCAGCCCGCGCTCGAGGAAGGTCGTGGCCCCCTCGTTCCAGGTCGCCCCGAGGCGCCGCACGGCCTCGGTGTAATCAGGCGTCTCGTCGCCCCAGAGGTCGCGCAGCGGGTACACGACGTACTCGAACTTCTTGGCCTCCTCGACCTCCGCGGCGCTCGCCCAGCTGAGGTCGCGCATGTTGTCGAGGATATGGACCGCGCGCCGCTTGGCGCCCGCCAGGTCGAGGGCCGGGTTGACCCGACTCGGGCTCTGCGGGCAGCCCGCGAGGATCGCCATCTCGGCCAGGGACAGCTCCCAGACGTTCTTCCGGAAGTAGTTCTGCGCGGCCGCCTGCACCCCGTAGCTGCGGTGTCCGAAGTACACGACGTTGATGTACCAGGTGAGGATCTGCTCCTTCGAATAGAGGTCCTCCATGCGCCGCGCGAGGATGGCCTCCTTCACCTTGCGCGACCACGCGCGCTCGCTCCCGACGAGGATCTTGGCGAGCTGCTGGGTGATGGTCGAGGCCCCCTCCTTGACGCCCCCCGAGAACACGTTGGTGACCATCGCGCGCAGGATGCCGCGGAAGTCGAGCCCCGAGTGCTCGAAGAAGCGAGCGTCCTCGGCCGCCAGGAAGGCCAGGATGAGGGGCCTCGGCAGCTCCTCCCAGGACAGCGCCAGGCGCCGCTCGGTGAAGCGCTCGCCGACCAGCGACCCGTCCGCGGCCTCGAAGCGCGTGACGCCGACCGCCGCCATCTTGTCGAAGGCATCGAGGCGCGGGAGGTCATGCGCCAACGCGGTGTAGACGATGAGCGCCAGCATCGCGCCCGCGGTCACGCCGAGCCCGAGTCCTGCAGCGCCGAGGCGCAAGAGCAACCAGGGCCAGCGCCGCGGCCGGCGATTGGCGATGGTGAGGCCCGGTCGGGTCGGCTCGGCGCTCGGGTTCATGGCCTCGTTCATCGGTCTTGGCACTCGCGTCGGTGGAGCGATCGTTGCGGCATCTTGTCGCGGCTTTCGCGCGCGGTCGCCAGATTTCCGCGCAGGCTGGCGGAGTCCGGCTGCCCGGGGGACCGTGCCTTTCGCGAGCGCGCTTCCGCGTTGGGGCGTAGCGAGCGCGGTTCGCGCCCTCGCACGTCGCAATAACGAGCGGAATCGAGGTGGCGATTCCATCCCGTTCGTGGCACGAGCGCCTGCGTCGCGGGCCCCAGGCGTCCGCAGGCGCGCGTCGAGTCGGTTGGATTGTCGACCCAAGCGATTGAAATCAAAGTTGTTTCTGCGGGGTCGGCGGCACTGCCTACCCTTGACACACGCCCTGTTCTCGGCTTTGTTGTGGCCAGTCGGGCCCGTCGGGTCACCGGCCCTTCGAACGAATGTCTACCGCGCTCGGCCTCACCGCGCGCCTCCGTGGAGGTCTCATGCTTCCCTTCCGAGCCCCGATCCGCCGGACCTTCCGAAGCGTCCGCGTCCTCACGTTGGCTCCTCTCGCGGCCCTCGTCCTCGCGGCGCTCGCCCAGGGCCCGGCCGTCGCCGCGCCGCCGACGGGCACGCCCGCAGCCGACGCGAACCTGCAGAAGGCCGTGCCCGCGCGCTTCGTCATGGGCGTGAAGTTCGGCGGTGGCGGCACCCTCTGGGACTCGCCCGACAACACGAAGATCGGCGTCGACGAGCAGGGCGCTGGCTTCGACATGCCGATCTTCAACGAGACGCGCGCGGGCTACACCATCTCCTCCGGCTTCTTCCTCCAGGGGGTCTTCTTCGACCACCTCGGCCTCGAGGTCGGCATGCACTTCGTGCAGCACACGCTGCTCGAAGAGGTGAAGTGGACCTACACCGAGCTCACGACCATCAACGGCAACCAGAACCTCCGCACCTTCGAGGCCAAGTCCGAGGAAGAGCTCTCCTGGACCGCGCTGCACGTGCCCATCCTCGTGAAGGCCGTCATCCCCGCCGGCAAGACCCGCGTCTCGCTCGGTGTCGGGCCCGAGTTCGCGTTCTCGAGCTGGTCGCGCACCAAGTACAAGATCACCGAGGGCGGCCTCTCCTCGACCGACCCCAGCGACAACGCCTTCCCGCGCACCAATTGCTACGACGGCAAGACGCGCCTCCCCGGCACGCGCTGCGACTTCGAGGCCGTGAAAGCCAAGGACCAGGACAGCATCTACCTGGCGGTCGTCTTCGGCATCGAGATCGTCGCCGGCGACTTCATCATCCCCATCGACCTGCACTGGTCCTACAACTTCAGCCAGGAGAAGGACTACCTGCAGCGCGTCGCCATCGACCCCGACACGATCCCGCAGCCGGGCAACGCCTCGGTGCGCCCGACGGAGCTCACGCTCAACACCCGCGACTCGATGTACGGCGGCATTCGCATCGGCATCGCCTACCAGTTCTGACGCGAGGAATCCGACCATGCCCACGACGCGTCCGCATTTCGACTCCCCGGCTGCCTGGCTCCGCCAGTCCCGCACGCTCCTCCTCTCGGCGATCACCCTGGCGACGCTCGCGACCCCGTCGCATGCGGCCGACCCGAAGGAGTGGTCTCTCCAGAAGTTCCGCCCGGTGATCCATTCGCTGGGCGGCTTCACGACCGAGTCGGCGCGAATCTCCCACGAGTTCACGATCAACGCCTACCTCATGGCGAACGTCGCGGGCGGGGACATCCTCCACCTCCGCAACGGAGAGGAGGCCGTCGACATGTTCGGGTCCTCCGACCTCGTCGTGTCGGCCGGCTTCCTGGACCACCTCTCGGTCGGTCTCGACGTGCCGTTCCACTTCGGCACCGGCACCTTCCTCGACGGCAAGGACCTCGCCGACTTCACGGTCGGCGACATCCGCCTCTCGCTGAAGGCCACCGCCGTCAAGCCCTACCGTATCGGCGGCGGCATCGGCCTCGCGGTCGACCTGCTCGTTCCCTCGGGCAGCCGCGGCGGCTACGGGCGTGAGGCCGGCGTCGTCGTGATGCCGAAGATCGTGCTCGACGCCATCACCGAGAACATCCACCTCATGACCAACCTCTGGGTCATGGGGCGCAGCGGCGAGTTCCACCCCGACGAGACGACGATCCAGTTCCCGTCGAACCTCGACATCGGGTCGGAGGCCGGCGCCAACGTCGCGCTCGCCATCTTCCTCGGATCGACCGACTTCCGCATGCTGGTCGAGGGCCGCTTCGAGTCGCGCCTCACGCGCTTCTTCGAGCCCGAGAACACGCAGCTCGAGTTCACCTGGGGCCTCCATTGGAAGCACAGCTCGGGCTTCGCCGTCGGCGGCGGCGCGTCGTTCGGCGTGCTCAACGGCTACGGCGACCCCGACTGGCGCGGCTTCCTCACCATCGGCTACCAGCCGGCCCGCCTCATCCCGATGGAGCAGCCCGTCACCGATCGCGACAAGGACGGCATCCCCGACCAGCTCGACCAGTGCCCGGACGACCCCGAGGACTTCGACAACTTCGATGACGGCGACGGCTGCCCCGACCTGGACAACGACAAGGACGGCATCCCCGACACGAAGGACAAGTGCCCCGACCAGCCCGAGGACATGGACGGCGTCGACGACGAGGACGGCTGCCCCGACCCCGACAACGACCGCGACCGCGACGGCATCCTCGACTCGGTCGACAAGTGCCCGACCCAGCCCGAGGACATGGACGGCTTCGAAGACCAGGACGGCTGCCCCGACCCCGACAACGACAAGGACGGCATCCCGGACGCGACCGACAAGTGCCCGAACCAGCCCGAGGACCTCGACGGCGTCGAGGACGACGACGGCTGCCCCGACCTGGACAACGACAAGGACGGCATTCCGGACGCCACCGACAAGTGCCCGAACCAGCCCGAGGATCTCGACGGCTTCCAGGACGACGACGGCTGCCCGGACCCCGACAACGACAAGGACGGCATCCTCGACGGGGCCGACAAGTGCCCGCTCCTGCCCGAGACGGTGAACGGCTGCAACGACGAGGACGGCTGCCCCGATGACGCCAAGATCTGCGTCACGAAGGAGAAGATCAGCATCGCTGACAAGATCTTCTTCAAGACCGGCAAGGCCGACATCCTCCCGAAGAGCTACCCGCTGCTCGCGGCGCTGGCCAAGGTCATCAACGAGAACCCGCAGATCGAGCTCATCGAGATCCAGGGCCACACCGACACCCAGGGCAAGGCGGCGTTCAACCTGACGCTGTCCGACAACCGCGCCAACTCGGTGATGAACCACCTCGTGACGATCGGCCAGGTCGACGCGCGGCGCCTCATCGCCAAGGGCTATGGACAGGAGGTCCCGGTGGCGGACAACAAGACCGCCAAGGGCCGCGAGCTCAACCGCCGCGTCGAGTTCATGATCGTCCGGCAGAAGGCCGAGTAGCCCTCTCGTCCGCGCTCACGCGCATCACGTAAGCTGCTCCAAAGCCCACCTTGAGGACCGCCTGCACGGCGCTTCCAAGGTGGGCTTTCTGCTCTTCGATCACGCCATTCAGCGCGTCCCAGGTCCGCGTGCACATCGCTGAGCGCGGCCTTCCATGCGCGCTCCAAGGGAACTTAGGGTTCCCTGAAGAGGTCTTGACGCGATGCTCGCGAATCTCCGTCGGTGGCCACCGTCGGGGGCATGTCCGGTTTGACCGACCGCGGTGCCCCAACCCCGCCG
>JAEUKJ010000053.1 GCA_016792665.1 Deltaproteobacteria bacterium
AGCCACCGCGACCACCCCTTCCAGCGGTAGCACCTCGGGCTCGGGGTCCGGCACGTACACCGGCATGCCGAAGCCGAGGTCGAGGACCTGCTCGTTGCCCGCGCCCCACACGACGACCTGGCCCGCACGCGTGAGTCCGACCGTCGCGAGGTCCGTGGCCGCGACCGCTTGAAAGGTCCAGCCGGCCTCTGGATACACGACGGGCCGCTGCACCGTCTGTCTGCCACTCGTGCTGACCTGCTTGCGTTCGTTGTTGCCAAAGCACGCCGTCTCGCCGGCCGCGTCGACCGTGCAGGTGTGCGCACGCCCGGCCGCGACGCCGACCGCGCCCCCCTCGGACACGTGCACGGGCCGCCACGCGTCGACGTCCTCGCCGTTGCCGATCTGACCGACGTCGTTCCGCCCCCAACACACGCGCTCGTTCGCGCCGCCCGCTCCGGTCCGAAGCACACACGTGTGTGAGTCGCCGGCCGAGAGCGCGCGGACCCCCTTCAAGCCGGGCACCACCAGAGGCTCGTAGCTCGACTCGGTGACGCCATCTCCGAGCAGACCACCGAAGTTCCAGCCCCAGCAGCGCACCGTCCCGTCGCCCATGAGCGCACAGGAGTGATCGCTGCCGACCGCGATGTCGACCGCGTCTTCGACGCCAAACGCGAAGACCGGCGGCGAGAAGTCCTCCGCGATGCTCGCCCCGGAGTCCCCGAGCGCCCCGCCGAAGGTCGAGCCCCAGCACATGACCCGACCATCCACGAGCACGACACAGCCGTGGAAGTACCCCACCGCGAGCGCCCGCGCCGCTGCTGGCAGGTCCAACTTCACGAGCTCGGTCGCCGTCGCGTCGAACCCCAGGTCGCGGCGAAACTGTTCGCCCCAGCAGACGACCTCGCCGAGCTCGGTGATGGCACACGCATAGCGCCCACGGCCGCTCACCGCCACGGCGTGATCCAGGGCTCGCCCGGCCGCCGGCATCGCCAGATCGGGCGGACCGAAGCACGTCACCCTCCCCTCGCGGCCGAGCACGCAGGTGTGGTTGCGCCCGACCGCGACCGCGGCCGCGTCACTGATCTCGGGCAGCTCGGTCGAGCTCGGCCCGGCCGAGAACCCGACGCCATGCCCCGGCAGAGGCGTGCTCGATCCCTGACATCGCACGCGCCCCTCACCCGTGACGCCGCACGTGTGCGTGGACGAGGTGTCCAGCGCGACCATCTTCGTGAGTCCCGGCACCGCGGTAGGAACACGAATCTCGGCGTCACGCCCGAGCCCGATATTGCCGTTGCGCAATAGCCCCCAGCACCACGCGTTCCCGGCGCGATCCAAGGCGCAGTTGGAGTCATCGCCGACCGCCAACGCGACAAACTCGACGGCCTCCGCGCAGGCGTCCTCGCTGGATTCGACCAGGCAGGGGTCGTCGGGATCGACACACGCGGCGTCTGACACCCACGTCCCCAACTGACAGAGCTCGCGCGTGACGCCACGCCCCGCCACCCCACAGGCCACCTCGCGGCGCGTGCCGTTCACGCACGCGTCGGGGTCGTCGCAGACGGGCACCTCTGCGTCCCCGACGCAGCGCGCCACCCCCGCTTCGTTCAGCCCACAGCCCGCGCGCGCCAAGATCTCGCACGCGGTCGGAGCCGCGACGTCGGAGGCCTCGCCGTCGGGTCCGGGGCCGTCGTGCGTTTGGGTATCGCGCGTGTCTTCGGCGAGGGCATCGTCGAGGTCCGCACCGATCGCGTCGGCGTCATCGAGGTCCTGTTCGACCTCGCGCGTGTCTCCATCGCCCTCGCGCGGGACCACCAGGTCCGAGCACCCTGCGATGAGCAGCGCACCCCAGAACAACCCTCGTCCCACCGCCCGCGCTTTGCCCATGAGGCCGATGGCACCACGGTCCGGTCCTGCCGTCCAGTCGCGCTCAGCGCGGTCGCGCGCGCGCCAGCCCGCCGCGACGCCCCTCGTGCACCTGCGTGCGTCCGCCCCGCCCGCGTGCGGCCACCTGACGTGCCACCGCCGGTCGCGCTGCCGCCCACGCCTCACCGCGTGCCACCGAGCGGCGCGCGTGCACGCGGACGTGCAGGTGGTTCGCGTGGTTGGGAATGTGGCGGATGATCCCCACGCGCTCGCTCACCTTGCGCGGATATTGGAAGTAGTACGCGAGCCGCGCCTCCGACACTTTCGCCACATCCCTGGCATATTCGTAGATCGGCTTCTGCAGCGGATAGGCAATGAAGGCATATTCGAGCTCGCCACTGTCGAGCATCGCCTCCAGCAAGGTCCACATGCGCGCGGCGTCGATGCTCTTCGGGGTCGCCTTCTCGAAGGTCCGGCGCGCTCGACCATCGGCCATGTAGAACCCGAGGTCCGCGTCGCGCCCAGCCTGGTGCGACTGATGCCCGCTCAGGAACCCGCCGCCCTCACGCGAGAGGTCTCCCACTGTCAGCACCGGCGTTTTCGGAAAGCGCGCGTTCACCGCGGCGACGGCCCGCGAGATGACGGTCACCAGCTCCTGCGTGCCGAAGTTCGCGCCATCGCGCACGCGCATCGTCGGCGTCGACGTCAGCACCGCGGGATGCACGAGGCGTCCGTGATGCACCGCGCCGACCGAAGCGCTGGGCTCGCCAGACGACGGTACACGGAGTCCGCCAGGCCGTGTACGGGTGGGCTCTCGGGCTCGAATCGCGTCCCCGGACACGACCAACATGAGCCCCGCGATGATGGTCGCGAGCTTCATCGCCAACCGTTGTCCTCCATCCTGGTCGCGATGGCAACCCCACGCGCCGCGCGTGAAACCTCGCCCCTGCGCATGGAAGATCTCCACGGCCCCGGCCTCGCGCCTCAGCGGTCCCAGGCCGCGTCGGGACAGGCGGCCGCGAAGGCTCCCTTGGCGCGTGCCAGCGCTTCGCCGCAGCTCTTGGTGAAGGCCTCGTCAGAGCGCGCAGCGCCGAGCATCTCGACGCTCTGCCGGTAGCTCCGGAAGGTCTCGTCGACCGCCCCCTTGGCGGTGGTGAAGTCGGCCTCGCCGAGCTTTGGCGCGCAGGCCGCGAGCACGCTGGCGAAGCGATCGCAGGCCGCGACGCCGAACGTCGGCGCCGAGAACGTCTTGCCGGCCGGACCCGTGGCCGCGGCGTTCGACGTGGGCGCGGCGGGCGTGGCCGCTGCAGGAGGCGCAGCATCGGTCGAGGCAGGCGCGACAGCGGGGTCCGGCTTGCCACCGCACGCGCACAACGCCACCAGGGCGAGCGCCGAGAGCTGCCGGCACCGGTTGCCTCGGGTCGGGATTCGTCCGCGCATGGTGGAGCTCCTCGGTGCGCTCATCGGGTGAACCGATAGGGGATGCGGACCATCTGGCCGGGCAGGACCTCCTGCCACAGGTCGAAGGTCAGCTCGTGTTCGTTGCAGGTGTAAAAGACAGGGGTCGTCCCGCTCGGCAACATCGACTGGCTGGGCGCGGGCACCGGGATGTCGCTGCGCTG
>JAEUKJ010000082.1 GCA_016792665.1 Deltaproteobacteria bacterium
GGGCCGGGCACGCGTTGCAGTAGTCGGGGCACGCGGCGCCGGGGGTCGTCGCGGCGGTCGACCCGATCGGGCACTCACCGGAGGCCTCGTAGCACCCGTCGCGATCGGCATCGACGTAGTAGACCCACGGGGACGAGGTGCTGCTCGCGTCGCAGCGCGTGAGGCAGCCACAACCGGTCGGCGCGGGCGAGCTGTCGTCCGGGCAGCGGCACGTGTCATTGCAGCCGTCGCGATCGCTGTCGACCGGCGTGCTGCCCGGCGGGCACTCGAGGCGCGTCGTGCATGGGCAGGTCGGAGGCGTGGCCGACGGGGTGCTGCCCTCGGCGCAGAGGCACGTCTCGGGGCAGCCGTCGCGATCCTGGTCGCTCGCGAACTGTCCGGTCGGGCACGCGAAGTCGGGGCAGCAGGTGCCGTTGGCGCGAGGCTGTCGCGTGGGGTCGAGGCAACTGCAGGTGTCGGGGCAGCCGTCCTGGTCCGAGTCCGCCGGCGCCGCCCCGTCGGCACACGTGAGCGTGAAGGGACAGGCGCAGCCGTTGGCACTCGAGACGAGGCACGCGCAGGTGTCGTTGCAGCCGTCCAGGTCCTTGTCGACGGCGCTCTCGAGGGGGCCGCAGAGCGGGGCCGGCGGGCACTGGCAGTTCGTGGCCGGGACGACACCGCAGCGCGCGACACAGGCCCCTTGCACGCACTCCAGGTAGTCGCCGCACTGGGCACAGGCCAGCGGGCAGTCGAGGGCCGACGCGAGGCCCTGGGCGACGCAGTCGCAGCTCGAGGCGCAGGGCTTGGTGCAGTGCTCGGGGCAGCCGTCGCCGTCGAGATCGGAGGCGACGAGACCCCCTTCGCAGCGCAGCTGGAAGGGGCAAGGGCAGGTGCCGGCGGCCGTCAGCGCGGCGCCCGAGGGGCACAGGCACGCGTCGAGGCAGCGGTCGCCGTCGGTGTCGGTCGGCGCGGTGCCGAGCGGACAGGTCGGGGCCGGGCCACAGGCGCAGTCGTCGACGCAGTTGTCGCCATCGCGATCGATCGGCGTCGCGGGCGGGATGCAGGTGATGCCGAGGGCCGGGCAGGCGCACGCGAGGCCGGGGGCGACGCGCTCGCCGGAGGGGCAGAGGCAGCGATCGGGGCAACTGTCGTTGTCACTGTCGGTGGCGGTCTGGCCGTCGAGGCAGGTGATGGGCGCGCAGCACGCAGGCGAGGGGCGACCCGCGCAGCGGCCGCCGGTGCAGGCGTCATCGAGGGTGCAGGGGTCGCGATCGTCGCAGGTGGTGGGCGACGAGGGCTCGGCGTAGGTGCAGCTTCCGTTGGTGCAGCGATCGAGGGTGCACGGGTTCCGGTCGTCGCACTGGCTGTCGACGGCGCACGCCCCGATGCACGCGAAGGTCTCGGCGTTGCAGCGAGCGCCAGTGGGGCAATCGCTGTCGCGGAGGCACTCGACGCAGGTGAGGCGCTCGGGGTGGCAGGCGCCGAGCGTGGTCGGATCGGCGGGGTCGGCGCACTGCGCGTCGTCGTAACATGCGACACAGATGGCGCGTGTCGGGTGGCAGACGCCGCGCGCGCAGTCCGAGTCCGAGGCGCACTGCACGCAGGTGTGGGCCGTCGGGTGGCAGACGCCCGAGGCGCAGTCGGCATCCGCGACGCAGTCGACACAGAGCCGCGTCCCGGGGTCGCACACGCCGCTCGCGCAGGTGTCGCCGGGGCCGCAGGCGAGTGGGTCGTGCTGGGAGACGGGGGCCAGGTCCGGGTCCGCCTCGTCGTGGCAGCCTGGCGCGAGTGCGGTGACGGCGAGGGTCGCCAAGAGGACGTGCGTGCGGCGGATAGCGAAGGCAGAGCGAAGCGCGTTCGCAGCGATGGGCCCGGCGAGGGTCGCGATGGCGGGCTTCATCGGGGGCCTCCGGGCAGGGCGCTGCGGCTCTTGGGGTGGGTGCCGGGCTCGAGGGTCGCGCAGGCGCCGCGCTCGAGGTCGCAGGTCCCCGAGGGACATTGAGCGTCGGCAAGGCACGCGACGCAGGCGCCGGTGGTGGCGTTGCACCGGCCGGTGGCGCAGTGGGCATCCAGGCTGCATCCGCAGATGTAGGCGTCCAGACAGATCCCCTGGCCGCAGTCGAGGTCGCGCTCGCACTGGACGCAGAAGCCGACCGCCTCGAGGCACACGCCGATCGGGCACTCATCGTCGCTGGCGCAGCGGGTGATCGGCCGTCGATCGAGCGCATGGCACGCGCCGCCCGCACAAGAATAGCCCGCGGGACAGCGGTGCGCGGCGTTGCAGGCCGCCCCTTCGATCGGCGCCTTCTCGACGCAGCTCGCGAGCGCGAGGGCGAGTAGCAGGAGGCGCGGGAGCATCAGAAGCCTGCCTTGAGCTGGACGGTCGAGCCGGTGGGGCCGGTGCCGAGCTCGACGGAGATCGGAGGACGCCAGAGCTCGACCTTGGTCGGCTGGTCGAGGATGAACAGGAGGAGGCTCGTCGCGATGGCCGCGCCGCCAGCCCCGTAGAGGACGGCCGAGCCGGTGTCGAAGATGCCGAGCTGGTCGTTCAGGCGGCGGCGTTCGTCGGCCCACGGGGTCGCGTGCGCGTCGCCTTCGAGGTCGATGGCGCGGAGCTGCATGCCTAAGCCAGCGCCGATCGCCGCCACGCCCGAGCCGAGCACGATCCACGCGGTGCGGTTGTCGTACCAACGGCCGGGCACGATGCGCTGGAGCTCGAGGTGCTTGAGATAGTCGAGCGAGAGGTAGCGGTCGGCGAAGACCTGGTCGTACGGCTCGTGGAAGAGGGTCCTCTCGAAGTACTCCGAGCCCGGGCCGCGCGCGGCGGCGGCGCTGCGGCGGCGCTTGTCGACCTGGGCCAGCGACAAGTCGCCGCGGGCACCTTCGGGGATGACCCACTCGTTGTCATCGGTCGCGAGCACGAGCTCGCCCTCGCGCATGAGCGCCAGCCAGAACGAGGCGGCCACGCGCGTGCGATGGAAGTCGGCGTAGCGGACGAGGTCCTTGTCGACCACGTGGGCCTTGCCGTCGATGCGCGCGTCGATCCGCAAGCGGGCGCGGAAGCGGCCGGCGGACAGGTCGACGATGGCCACGTTGGGGTCGGTCATCGGCGGGCGGATGTAGGGGGTGACCTTGATGGTCGGGTTCGTGACGCGCGCGTTGGCCGAGGCGACGAAGGCCGCGAGCTCGGCGAAGCCGATGCGCTGATCGTCGTCGAGATCGGCCGCGCCCAGCAGCCCCGAGCGGACCTCGTGGGAGAAGACGCCGGCCAGGTAGCGACCCCACTCGTGGGTCTCGCCGAGCTGGCTCGAGGCGAGGATGACCCCGACATTGGGATAGTCGGTGAGGTCGAGGCGTGAGCGGCCCGCCGGGCGACGCTCGGACAGGTCGCCGGGGCGACCGCGGCCGTTGACCAGGAGGGCCGCATTGCAGGCGTCGACGAGCAAGATGACCGGGTCGTCGCGGGTCGGCTCGAGGACGCGCGCGAAGAGGTCGCGTGTGGTGAAGCGACCGTCGGCGAGGTGCACGTAGCCGCGCCCCTCGGCGTCGTAGTTGCCATGCCCGCTGTAGACGAAGAAGAGGATGGGGCGATCGCCGCGGGACTTGGCGCGGGCCATCGCGGCGCGCAGGGTCTGGACCGCGTCGAGCACGTTCTGGCGGGTGGGGACGGCGACGCCGAGGGCGCGGACACCGGGGATGAGGGCCGAGGTCTCCTCGTCGGGCGCGGTGAGGAGGAGGGTCTCTTCGGTGAGGGCCGAGAAGAGCTCGTGGTAGCGGATCGCGTCGTCGTCGGCGTAGCGGAGCGGCTCGAGCTCGGCGTCGTCCGAGCCATTCCAGCCGATGACGAGCGCGAAGCGGACGTCGCGCGCGGAGGCCTCCGAGGGCCAGAGCGAGAGCAGGCCGGTGACGAACGCCAGCGCCAGCGCGCACCAGCGCAAGAGGGGGTGGGACGATCGGAAGATCGATCGGGGTGAAGGAGGGAGGCTCATCGGGGTTCCTCCCGGAGGACCGGGTTCGCGACGACCTCGGAGTCGAGGACCTGCACCACGTCGCTGGCGGTGAGGGCGAGGCGGGCTCGGAGGGTCGCCTCGAGGATCGAGGGTAGCGTCGTCGCGAGGCGAGATCCAAGCTCGAGCTCGACGGCGGTGACCGCGGCCGAGACCTCGTCGAGGGTCAGCGCGCGGGTCGTGAAGAGGGCGACGAGGCGGAGGCGACCGGGCTGGTGACGGGTGGCGACGCGCGTCTCGAACGGCAACGGGGCGAAGCGCGCGACGTGGATCGCGACGCTCTGGTGTTCCTCGGGCAGCGGTGCGATCGGGCGGAGTCCGCCGTCATCGGGCTGCAGCCCGAAGACGAAGAGGTGGGTCAGGTCGGCGCGCTCGTTCGTGTACGAGAAGCGCAGCCAGTCGGCGATCGACACGCCCTCGGCCGCGAGGATCTCGTACTCGCGATCGTCCTCGGTGATGCCACCGACGCCGAGGCCGACCTGGGGTTCGGGCAGGGCCAGCGACCCCATGCCGCGTGCGCGGAGGTCTTCCTCGGGCGGGGCAGTCGTGCCGACCAGGGCCAGGAGCAACGTGGCCGCCGCGATCGCCAGGGGCGCCAGGAAGCGCGGCACCTGGGCGGTGCGACGCGGCACGAGGAGATCGAGGCGACGACGCGTCTCGAGGCCCGTCGCGCGCGTCGCGTCACCGTGCACCATGACGCGATGGGCGATGAGGGCCCGCCCCCAGATCGCGCGGGTCGTCGGCTCGGCGCGGAGGGCGCGGGCCTCGTCCTCGTGGGCCGCGGTCCAAGTTAGACGCGCATCGAAATAGCGTCGTGCCAGGGCGCGGGCGCGCTCGACCTTCGCCTGCGGGCTCGGGCGGAAGAGGCCCAGCCAGCGCGGCCAGCGCGGCTCTGGGAGAGGGTGCGTCACGGCAGCCCATACTCCTTCTGGAAGCGCGCCATCTTCTTTCCGACCTGGGCGATGACCTTGCGCAAGCGGTAGCGCGTCACGCCGAGGGCCTCGGCCAGCGCCTCCTCGGAGTCGCCGTGCGCGAAGTAGCGGTCCAGGACCTCGCGCTCGAAGGGGTCGGTGAGGCCGTCGCGAAAGCGCCGGCAGAGATCCAGGGCCTCGTCGGCGAGGTAGCGGGCCTCGAGATCGAGGGGCTCGTCGGGGGTGACGGCCTCGGGATCGGGGACGCGGGCGAAGCGGCGATCCTTGTCGAGGAGCTGGCGGCACACGTTCTGGGCCAGGCCGCGGAGAAAGCGCGTGTAGTCGCCGATGCCGTCGTAGGCGAGACGGGCCTTCTCCTCGAAGGCGGTCACGAAGATGGCCTGGACGGCGTCGTCGCGCAGCACCGGGTCATAGAAGCCTCCGAAACCACCAAAGCCGCGCCCGGCGACGAGCTCGACCAGGGGCAGGTAGTGTCGGTAAACGGCTTCCATCGCCCATCGCTCGCCCCGGCGGAAGGCCTCGCGGCATCTCCGGTCGTCTCGTAGTAAGTCACCGCCCATGGCACCTCGCCGCTGAGCGAGCTTCCTTTCCGCGGACCATGTCCCCTCGTCGAAAAAAGTGCATGGGCGCGTGAAACAGGCGTGAAACGGGGCCTCGAGCGGGCAAGTGGTTCACGCGATGACGACGAGGTAGAGGATGGCGAAGGCGCCGTTGAAGACGATGCCGACCCAGGACAGGGCCAGGAGGCCGCGGCCGGGGCGGTGCTCGCCGACGATCTCGGGCCCGGTGATGGCGCGATGGTTGAGCCAGCAGAGGACGGGCGCGGTGAGGAACGACAGCGCCGTGGCGACCTCGACGAGTGGGGTCAGAGCCCCGCGGAAAGCGGCGATGATGAGGACGGCGACCAACGCGATGGCGGCCAGGGCGACCCAGTAGGTGCGGCGCGCGCCGGGCTCGTCGGCGTGGACGACGCCCGGCGTCTCGGGGCCGCGGAGGCGGGCCTGGAGGGTCGCCAGGGCGCGCGGGAAGCCATCGACGACGGTGATGAGGGTGGTCAGCATGACGGCGAAGGCGGCGAGCCCCATGAGGGGGCGGCTCCACGCGCCGAGCGTCTGGGCGTAGAGGTCGACCACCTTGGCCGCGAAGGCCGCGGGGGCGGCGGGGAAGGACTCGCCCGGGCCGTGCATGACGGCCGCGCCGAGGAGCAGGAAGCAGACCGCGAGCAGCGCCGTGCCGAGGTAGCCGATGTCGAAGTCGAGCTTGGCCTCGCGCGCAGTCGGGGCGTGGCCGGTGGACTGGCGGCGGGCCAGCGTCCAGAGGGAGTGCCACACGGCGACGTCGACGCCCGAGGGCATCCAGCCGACGAGGCCGACCAGGAAGACGACCGACGCGGTCGTAAAGGTCGCGGGGTCCGGCAGCCAGGGTCCCGACCAGTCGATGCGGGGCAGCGCGAGGGCGGTCGCGATAAGGGGTCGAGACGGTGAGGAGGGCGACCAGGACCTTGTTCAGGCGGTCGAGGCCGGGGAAGCGGCCGAGCGCGAGCACGCCGACGGCGAGCGCGGTGAGGGCGAGGGCCAGCGGGATGGGAGGCAGGTCGATCAGGGCCCCGAGGAGGCCGGCCGTGGTGAGGAGGACCGCGGCCTGCACCGTGAACATGGTCGCGAGCGTGAGGACCCCGTAGAGGATGAGCGCCCAGCGCCCCTGGCGGCGATAGCCCTCGAGGAGGCTCGTCCCGGTGGCGGCCGCGTAGCGCGGACCGAAGAGGAAGGCCGGGTACTTCAGGGCGTTGGCGAGGACGACCGCGAACAGGAGGGCGAGGCCGGCGGTGGCCCCGGCGCGCGTGGCCTGGACGAGGTGGGAGACGCCGATGGCGGTGCCGGCGAAGAGGAGGCCGGGGCCGAACGCGGCCAGGAAGGAGCGGGAGCGGGGAGTGGGCGGTGGGGCGGGCATCATGGTGATGGGGTCTTTGGTAACGCAAATGGTCGCAGGCGGCGAGCCGAGCGCTGCCGCGCATTGACCTCGGGGCAAGGTCGGGGTTCAATCGGCGGCCAGCCGCGCGCCAGCGTGGTGGATGCTGAATGACGCGCTTCACTGGGGCGCGGCCTGGGAGTGGTGACGTGCTCTACTCGGACCCGGACTTCATCGCGCTCAATGCGCGCTTCGTGGATGCCATCCTGCGGCGCTGGGAGACGCTGCTCGAGCACGCGATCCACCTGCGGAATGGCGGGCTCTCACCCGAGGAGACCGAGGAGGCGATCGCGTCCATCCGCATCTCCACGATGGAGTCGGACGAGGAGCTGGAAGAGCTGCGCGGCGAAGCGCGGTCGTATGGTTGGACCTATCCGATCGACGACCTCGCGACGAGCTACGAGCTCGAGGAGGTCGAGAGGCAGGTGCTCGAGCTGGCGCTCATGCCGCACCTCGACCTCACGTTCCGGCGCCGCCTGGCGCGCTTCAACAACAACATCCTGCTCGACTTCGTCGACGTGGATCTGGCGCTGACCCTCTTGTTCTCGACGCGGATCGAGCGCCTCCAGGCGCGCCGCTACTTCGCCGCCGACGGGCGCCTCCTGACGCACAAGCTGGTCGCGTTGGAGCGCGCGAAGGAGCCCAAGGGCGACGGGGCGCTGGCCCAGGAGATCCGGATCCCCGAGCGCCTGGCCGACTTCGTCCTGTGCCGGCGCAGCATCGACGCGTCGCTGCGCGCCCTGGCCGAGCTGCGCGACCCGGTGCACGAGCTGGCGGAGGTGAGCCTCATCGCCGAGGACATGCGCGATCTCAGGGCCGTGCTGCGGCACTTCGAGAACCCGGTCGATGCGTCGCTGACCTACACGCGCGGGCCTTTTGTCGGGCAGCGCGGGCTGGCGGTGGCGCTGGTCGGGCCGCCGGGTACCGGCAAGAGCATGCTGGCCGAGGCCATGGCGCACGAGCTGAGGCGCCCGATGATCCTCGTCGACTCGGCGACCCTGGCTGGCGACTCGCGCAGCTTCGTGACGCTCATCAGTGACCTCTTCACCGAGGCGCGCGTGCAGGGGGCGGTGCTGATCTTCGATCGCTGCGAGGCGATCGTGAACAAGAGCAACCCCAAGCTCGCACCACTCTTGTCGCAGCTCGAGCGGCATGGCGGGCTGGCGATCTTCGTGACCAATCGACCCGACGAGGTCGACACGTCGCTCGAGCACTACGTCGGCTTCCAGTTGGTCGTCGGCATGCCCGACAACGACTCGCGCACGCGCATCTGGACGACGCACCTGCCGAGCTACATGGACGTGCACCCGGACGTCGACCTCGAGGACCTCGGCACGCGCTACGAGCTCACCGGTGGACAGATCGCCTCGGCCTGCGAGCTGGCCGAGCAGCGCGTGCGGAGCACCGAGGAGAAGCCGGTCATCACGCAGGATCTGTTGAAGGAATGCGCGCAGCAGCAGATCCGCGCGAACATGGATGACTTGTCCGTGCGGAGCCGCATCTCGCTGACCCTCGACGATCTCATCCTGCCGCCGCGCGAGATCGCGATGATCAAAGAGGTCCTGACCGCGTGCCGGAACCGCATCTTCGTCATGACGAAGTGGGGCTTCGGCAAGCGCCTCGTGACCGGCAAGGGCATCGCCGTGCTGTTCAAGGGCGACCCGGGTACCGGCAAGACCTTGTGCGCGGAGATCCTGGCCTCCGAGCTCGGCATGAAGCTCTACCAGATCTCCATCCCGCGCCTCGTCTCGAAGTACGTCGGCGAGACCGAGAAGAACATCTCGAAGATCTTCGCGTCGGCGCGCGCGAACCACTCAATGCTGCTCTTCGACGAGGCCGACTCGCTGTTCGGCAAGCGCGTGACCAACGTCGAGAGCTCGATCGACCGCTTCTCGAACATGGAGACGAACCTGCTGCTGCAGGAGATCGAGCGCTTCGAGGGCATCGTCATCCTCACGACCAACCTCGACAAGAACATCGACGACGCCTTCGCGCGCCGCATCATGTTCAAGATCGACTTCCCGAAGCCCGACGTGAAACATCGGACGCTCATCTGGAAGAAGCTCATGCCGAAGGACTGCCCGGTCGCCGACGACATCGACTACGAGAAGCTCGGCGAGAGCTTCGAGCTCGCCGGCGGTAACATCAAGAACGCCGTCGTCCGCGCCGCCTACCGCGCGGCCGAGCGCCGCGACCTCGTGACCTGGGACGACATCGAGTTCGCCGCCGAGAAAGAGTGCATCAACGCCGGCAAGCTCTTCCGCGCGTCGAAGCTGCGCGAGTGGTAATTCTCACCTGAGCTGCGCCCATCGCGAGTGGTGATTTTCACCTGAGCTGCGCCCATCGCGAGTGGTGATTCTCACCTGAGCTGCGCCCATCGCGAGTGGTGATCGGCGGGCGAGCCGTGCCTCGCCCCTACGGGTCCGTGCGGGATAGCTACGGTCGGGCGAGCGTCGCGTCGAGGAAGAAGCGAGCGCGGGCGCGCGCGTCGTCGTCCGGGGTGGCGGCGAGCGACTCGGCGTGCGCGGTGGCGGCGTCGGCAGCGAAGCGCAAGGCCGCGAGACGCTTGAAGAGGCGTGAGACGCGGCGCAGCGTGCCGTCGGCGGTGGCCGAGGCGTAGGTCTCGATGACGCGATCCGAGAACGCGGGGCTGGCGAGGAGATCGAGCTCGAGGGCGAGGCGCATGACCTCTTCCCCCGTGTCCATGACGTGTGCCTCGGGCATGCCGTCGTCGGGGTCGATGAAGCTCGGGGTGCCGTCCTCGGCGATGAAGAGGTGCTCCAGCGCGAGCTCGCCGTGGACATCGCGGATGCGGCCCTCCATCACGCGATGCGCGAGAGTGCCGGCGAGCTGGTCGACCCAGCCGAGGGTTTCCTGCTCGAGGTGGCGGCGCTCGGCCGCGGTGGCGATCGCGCCGAGGCGCTGGACGAGCTCGCGCACGCGCGGCGCAAAGCTCGCGGGGTCGGCGGCCGGCGCCTCGGGGTGGAGGTCGGCCTCGGCATGGAAGGCCGCGAGTCGGACCATCGCGGAGTCGAAGAGCTCGGGCGTGACCCACTCCGACGCGAGGAGGTGGTCGGCGCGACGTGCCTCCGACAAGCGCACCATCGCGACCACCGGCTCGCCCTCGACCAGGCCGGGGACGAGGTCCAGGACCGGCTCGGACTCGCCCGGGCGCGGCGGCGCGACGCGCAGGACGAGGTCGTCGTAATAGATCTCGGGCGCGATGCGGCGCCCGACCGTGCGCTCGCGGCCGGTCATGCCGTAGCGCACCGAGGGCACGCGCTGGTCGAAGCCGTCGACCTCGATCGGACGCCGCAGCTTGATGACCGACTGGGCCGTGAAGACGAGCAGCGACTTCCGCGTGAGCATCGCCCTCTCGGCGCGGATCGCGTGCTGGATCCCACCCGCGCCGAGGGCGCTCTCGGGCGGGGTCGGGGCGCGCACGCGTCCGGCGCGGAAGGCCTGGGCGATCTCCAGCGGGTTCATCGCGGCGGCTTCGGAGACCTGGGCGTCTTGCGCTGGTCGTCCCGCTGGCGACCGCGCGGGCGCTCGGGGTTGGGGGCAGTCTCGACGGCGCGGACGTTGCTCGGGATCTGCCAGTGCACGTCGTAGAAGCCACCGGCCAGGACCGTGCGCGGGCCGAGGACGCGGTCGCCGAAGACCGCGCGCATGCCGCTGTCGTAGATGAGGAAGTCGGGCGACATGTCGGGGATGTAGCGCGCGGACAAGGTCCCCTCGGGCCCGACGCCAGCGTGCAGGACGAGGTAGTGGTCGTCGCCGAAGGGGCTCGGTCGGATGGTCGAGAGCCCGACCTCGCTGCCTTCGAAGCGCTCGCCACCAAAGACGAGCGCGTTCGGCTCGAAGCGGATCCCAGCCTGGTCCAGAGCGGCGGCGACGGCCTGCGTCACGAGGTTGGTCGCGGGGCGACCGATGAGGACGATGCTCTGGTCGCGCAGATCCCGGTCCTGGACCTCGGTGTCGGCGAGGACGCGGACGCGCGCGGAGATCCAGGGCGAGTGCACCGCGAAGCGCTCGGCGGTGAGGCGGTTGGCCTCGACCTCGGCCGCGACCTGCGTGCCATAGACGACGATGAAGCGGTCGTACCAGAGGTCCGACAGGGGCCCTTCCTGGCCCTTGTGCTTGTCGGTCGCAGGCAGGTCCGAGGTCCCGGACACCGTCCAGCCCGACGACGTGCGCGACACGAAGGCCCCCGGACCGACGCGGATATTGCCGAGGTTCTTGCCGTCCACGATGAGGTCCTGCTGCTTCGAGGACCGCTCGCCGAGCTCGCTGCCGAGGATGGTGAATGCCGTGACGTTGCGGGTCGAGACCTCGAGGCGGTCGCCCTTGAAGGCGCCCTCGAGCTGACCGAAGAGGGACTCGTCGGTGAAGCGATCGATGCGGAGCCAGTAGGCCTCGGCGTAGCGATAGCGCCCCGAGCGCACCACCGGCTGGGGCGCGGCCTTGGGGCGGCGACGCGCGGCGAGCCAGCGCAGGAGGTCACCGTCTTCGAAGGCGTGGTCCCACACGTTGTGCCCGAGCGGCGGCGTCTCGAGCTCGCTCGCGTAGCGCAGGGTCTTGTAGCGATCGTGGATGAGCTCCGAGCGCGACGGCTGATCCATCGTCCCGTGCACCATCTTCAAAGGCAGGTAGCGACCGCTCTCGGCGTACGGTGCGACCCCTTCCTCATCGAGGAGCTGCGCCTCCCACGGGCGCTTGCGGGCCGCCTTGACGGTTCGATAGTCGAGGACGTTGGGGTACCCGCAGAGCGGCGCCGCCGCGGCGAAGAGGCTCGGCGAGCGGAACGGGACCCAGAAGGCGACCGACCCTCCGAGCGAGAAGCCGGTGATCGACACGCGCCGCGGGTCGATCCGATAGGCCGCCTTGACCTCCTCGATGACGCGCAGCACGTCGACCTCGCCCGGGATGCGCTGGCCCGCGTTGCCGTAGCCGTCGTGCGCGACGACGATGGCGCCGCTCGGGTGCTCGGGCGGATCCCACTTGTAGATCGCACCGTTACGATACGACTCGCCCGGGCCCGAGGGCTTGGCGAAGGCGATGCGCAGCATGTCCTCGGGCGTGTACTCGAGGCCGTGCGAGGTCATGATCAGCGGGACACCATCGGCGTCCTTCGACGCGTCGCGCGTGCCGCGCGCGTAGCTCTCGGGGATGACGACGAGGTAGCGCTGCAGGGACCCGTCGTAGTCGGATCGATAGGCGCGCACATGCACCCCGGGCGAGACGAAGGCCGGCCTCCCGGCGTCCAGACGCGCGAGGTGCTCCTCGAGGTGGGTCAGCGCGCCAGGCAGCCGACGCTCGGCCGCGCGGTCCCCGAGCGACGCCGCCTGCACCAGCCTGCGCGCGTCCAGGGCCTGATAGTCCAAGCTCTCGCGATCGCCCGCGGCCAGGAGCACGGGCGGCGCGAGCGCGATGCGGGCCTCGGCTGCCAGCACGCGCGCACGCTCGGGGCGTGGGCGCAGCGCGATGTCCTTGCATCGTGCGCCATCGACGACGACCGCGAGATCGACCGCCTTGTCAGGGACGGTCGCGCTGATCGTGCGCGTGCTCTCGTCGGGCGCGAACGCGACCTCGGCCACGGTCGCAGTGGCGGCCCCCATCCCGGCGACGAGCTGCACCGAGCGCGGGACCGGCCAGGGCAGGAGCCCCTCGCTGTCGATGACCCCGTCGATGCGCCAGCCCTCCGACGTGACGGTCGCCGTCACGCGCGCATCGAGCGCGGCACACAGCGCGGCCTTCGCGTCGCGCGCCCCTTCGGCCCGCGGCAGGCCCCAGGCGAGCCCGGAGAGCGGCGAACCGTCCTCGGCGCGAAGGCGCATGGCGAGGCGCAGCGCGTAGTCCGGCGTCCGCTCGAGGCGCACGGCGAACGTGTTCCAGCCGGCCTGCAGCGAGACCAGCGTCCTGCGATGATCCGGCAAGAGGTACTGGTCGCCGTCCTCGTCGACGACCACCGCCCCGTTCAGCGCGAGGGTGACCTTGCCATTGACGCTGGTCTTGAGCGCCACACGCTGCGCGCTCGGGCTCCAGACGCGCGCCCCGGCGACGAAGACGCGCACGTCCTTGTCCTTCGTGTCGGGCGCGAGCTCGAGCACCGGGCCAGGCACCACGCGCGTCGCGAGCGTCGCGGTCGCGTCGAGGAGGCGACTCGGATCGCGGTCCCTCCGCAGCTTCGCATCGGCGATCTCGGCCACCGCGAAGCGACCGACGAAGCCATCGCGCGACTCGACCCATGCCCCATCGCCAAACGGGCACGGTGTCGCCGTCGGCGACGTGAGACAGGTCGGCCAACGCGACGAGGGCGCCAACACCTGCGCGACCTTGGGCGCATCCGCCGCCGCGGACACCGGGGACTCGGGCGACCCCGACACGGCCCGAGGCGCGCGCGACGCGTCCGTCGAGGGCGCATGCGTCGGGTCGCAGGCCGCCGGCAAGACCAGGCCGACTACCGCGAGGAAGGCCACCGCGGGGCCACCGACCGAGCGATGCGCGTCGGCCCTGGGCGAACGACTGCGCGTCGTCATGGTGCGCCGACTCCGCCATCACCCGGGGTCACGCCGGTCGCGTCGTCCAGAGAGACACAGCACCGCACCCCGATCGCGTCGGTGCCGGCACCCGTCGTCGCGAAGGCACGCGTGAACGAGCGCAGCGGGGCATTGCCATCCCGGAACGAGCCACCGCGAATGACATGCGCATCCAGCCCGGCCGCCGGCTCGCGCTGGAGGGGGTCGACCACGCTGTCGCCGCTGCGCTCGGCGTAGAGATCGGCGCGGTAGAAGTCGGCCACCCACTCTGCCACGTTCCCCGCCATGTCGAGGGCACCATTCCACGACGCCCCGCCAGGCTTCAGCCCGACCTTCGAAGGACCGCCTGTACCGCAGCCCGGGCCGCTCTCGTCGAAGTAGGTCGCGAGCACGCAGCTCACCGGCAGGTTGCCCCACGGGAAGACCGACGCGTTCCGCCCGCGCGCCGCATACTCCCACTCGGCCTCGGTGCAGAGGCGCTTGCCCTCGTACCGGCACACCGAGACCGCGCGCTCCCAGTCGAGCCAGCGCACCGGGTTGCCAAGAGGCTGCTCCGCGATGGCAGTCGTCGACTCGTCCGGGCGCGCGGCGCACGCCCAACCGATCTTGTCCTCGTCATCGCGGCACTTGCGCCAGCCACGCTCGGTGACCTCGGCCTCGTCGATCGCGAAGGAGCTCAGCTGCACACGATGGGCGGGCGCGTTGTCGCCCGAGCAGAAGCCGGTCACACATCCCATCATGAAGGCTCCTCCCGGGACGAAGCGCATGTCCGGGGGCACGCAACGCCCGCTCGAACATTGCCATTTCGCGCCGTTCGGCCCGTCGCAGCCGTGCTCGTCCGCGTGCGGGACCTCGACGCAGGCGCGCGCCTCCTCGTTGCACCTCACCGACTTGGCGCATGGGTTGGTGGACGGAGGGCAGGTGACAGCGACGGGGATCGAACAGAGCCCGTCGAAGCACGAGGCCGTGCCATCGCAGTAGAGGCCGTTGTCGCAGTCACGGCCGTCGACCGACTTCGGCCCGGCCGAGCACACCCCGTCGGTGCAGACCCCGTCCCCGGTGCACGGATTGCCGTCATCGCATGGAATGTCATTGGTCTTGGGGCGCAGGATGCAGCGCTTGCTCTCGCAGACCCGCTCGACACAGCGAGCGCTCGGCTGTGTGCAGTCGTCGTTCTTCTCGCACTCGCCGGGGACGGTGTCGGTCGCGTCGGTCACGGTGTCGACCGTCTCGCTCGTGTCGACCGCGTCGACCTCGACCGTATCACTCGTGTCGACCGCGACGGTGTCGTCCCCCGTGGTATCGGCGTTCGGCAGCCTGCGGGCCGCGTCGATGCAGGCCGCCTGCGCGAGCACGAAGGCCAGCACGACCCGTGGAGAGGTACGCAGGCTGGGCATCGTGAACATCGTTGGCCGGTAGGGACGCTTCGTCGACATCGCCCGCGATCATAGTCGTGCTTGCGGGACACGGCCAGTCTCGCCGCGTCGCCAGGCCCGCGCAGGCGCGTACGACGGAGTGCGATTCGCTTGACGGGGCGCGATCCCCCATGGAGATTGCGCCCATGAATGCCCCCTGGCCCCCGCCCGGCCTGCCGCGTCGCTTCGCCCCGAGACTGGCCCGCTGGGTCACGACCGCGTCCCTCGCGTGCGCCGGCATCGTGGCCCCCGCGGGCCTCGTACCGATCGACACGGTGCGCGCCAACCCCGCCCTCGAGACCCTCGGCGGGCTCGGGACTTCGCATCCCTTCACGGCGCGCCTCATGGGGACCGGGGCCGAGACGGCCTACTTCAACCCGGCCCTGCTGCCCTACGTCGACGAGGGCTTCAGCATCGGCTTCTTCCTCCTCTCGGACCAGCTCGACGTGTCGCTTGCGCCGCGACCGGCCGGCGCCGACGTGACCGACGCCATCTACAAAGCGTGGCAGAAGGATGCCGAGGGCGTGCAGCACCCGCTGTCCTTCCGACCGCTGCCGACCGCGACCCTCGGCGAGCGCGACAGCCGTGACGAGGGCAAGATGCGCTCGTACATCAACGTCGGCTT
Organism: Deltaproteobacteria bacterium; assembly: GCA_016792665.1. Taxonomy (GTDB): domain Bacteria; phylum Myxococcota_A; class UBA9042; order PHBI01; family PHBI01; genus WYBB01. The sequence goes on from JAEUKJ010000082.1 coordinate 15,466, forward strand.
CGTCAAGCGCATCATCAAAGAACGCTGTGTCGTCGGGCTCATGGCGGTCCTGCCGACCTCGACCTTCCAGGAGCAGACGAGCCGCTTCGCCGACGAGCGCGAGCAGTTCTTCTCGAACGGCCTCGCGCACGAGCTCTATGGCGACCGGCTCGGCATGATGACCGTGACCCTGGGCTTCGGCGGGGTCATCACCGACTGGCTGTCCTGGGGCGCGGGCTTCACGCTGGGCCTCTCGACCAGCACCGTGAACCCGGTCTACGTGCCGGACGCGGCCAACCAGCGCGAGATCCTCATCACCACCGACACCGGCGTCGACACGACCTTCGCGCCGCACTTCTCGGTGACGGTCACGCCCAGCGACCGCGTGCGCCTCGCCGCGACCCTGCACACGGCCTCGAAGTCCGAGACGCGCGGCACCAACCGCCTCAAGTTCTGGAACTACAAGTACGAAGAGGGCGAGGACGCCATCGTCCAGACCTTCAAGTTCGTCAATGGATACGAGCCCTTGACGATCGGCTCCGGCGCGTCCTTGCGCTTCCCCAACGCCGACGGCAGCGCCTGGGCGGTGGGCACCGAGCTGCGTTGGCGCGCCTGGTCCGACTACGTCGACCGCAGCGGCAAGCACCCCGACGTCGCATGGTCCGACACGGTGAGCGCCTCGCTCGGCGGTCGCTACGAGAGCGCGGGCACCTCGGTGCACGTCGACCTCGGCTGGACCCCGAGCCCGGTGCCGAACCAGGGCGGCGCCGAGAACTACGTCGACGAGGACCGGATCGGTGTGTCGGCCGGGCTCGAGACCGACCTCGATCTGCTGGGCGTCAAGCTCCGCGGCGCCATCGGCCTGCAGGTGCATCGCCTCATCCCGCGCCAGACGAAGAAGAGCGACACCGCCGCGTTCCCCGTGCGCGACGAGTTCCCCGACGACGCCTTCGACGTCTTCACGGGCGAGAGCTTCCCCGATGCGGTCGGGCTCCAGACGAACAATCCCGGCTGGCCAGGGTGGTCGAGCTCGGGGTGGCTGCTCGGTGCCGGTGTCTCGGTCAAGGTAGGACTATGACGATGCGATTCTCGATGACGCGGCTCCCGCTGGCGATGCTCCTGGCCACCACGGTGGGCGCGTGCGGCGACGACGCCGGCACCAACGACACGGCCGACACGAGCGGCGGCGACACGGCCGACACGTCCGACACGAACACGGGCGACGCGGACACGAGCGACGTGACCATCACGGGCGAGGTCGAGGGCACGTGGGCGATGCTCGAGGTGCAGACCGCGCTGGTCACGACCGAGCTCCTCGGCACCACCACCCAGACCTCTAAGAGCTACTACCTCGCGAGCCTCGCCGACGGGAAGATGACGGTCACCCTGTGTGACTGGGCCACCGACGACGAGACCGGGCTCACCGCGACCCGCATGGGCAATAAAGTCCTGGCGAGCCTCGGGCCCTTCGAGCGCAGCTACACGACCAGCGAGGTCGGCGGCGCGTGGAAGTTGTCAGTTGATAACGGCATCGCCCTGCGCGGCGTCGAGCTCGCGAACCCGGCCACCGACGCCATGCCGACGGTCGACACCGACGCGACCGTGCGCGACCAGGACACCGACAACCACCCCGGCATCACGCTGGTCGTGACCGGCACCATCGCGGGCGAGCTCTACGTCGCCCATCGCCACCAGGCCGCGCTGGCCGGCACCCTGGCGAGCGACACGCACATCTCCGGGCTCACGGCGTGGACGACCGAGCAGGTCATCTTCGGGTCGCAGCCGGCACTGCTGGCCAACCAGAAGCCCGTCGCCGTGACGCACCCGGACGCCTCGAAGAGCCACTTCGAGATGTTCAAGGTCGAGGCCGGCGCGGACTGCGCGGCGATCAACGCGGCGCGCGCGACCCTCTTCGCCGACGAGTGATGGCACTCAGCTAGCGGGCCATCGCCGACAGCGCAGCATGAGCAGCCCGAGTGCGAGCGCGAGCGCGTAGACACTCGAGCGCTCACCCGTGCTGCATCCGTCGCTGCCGGCGGATGTCCCGCGCGCGACCAGCGTGACGCGGTACTCGGGGCGGGCTGGGTCGTCGGACGGCACGACCAGCGTGCACGAGAACGTGCCGACGATGGGCTCCATGACGACCGTGAAGGGCACGCTCTCGCCCGCCGCGATGAGCTTGGCGGAGAGGCCCTCGACCGTCTTGCACGGCGTGGCGCCTTCGAGGGTGGGGGTGCCGATGACCAGCGCGCCCGTGCCCGCGTTGATGGCGCGGAAGGTCAGCTCGGCCGGCGTCCCGACCTTCTGGAGGGGCAACGTGAGGACGGCATCGGGCAGCGCCCCCTGCCCGTCCGGGGCCTCGATCGACAGCGCGCCGACCTGGCCCCCGGACTTCACGTGCAGGGCGGGCATGACCTTGGTCAGCAGATCGAAGGCCAGCAACCCGGGCCGCGGCGCGCGCACCTCGACGGGGATCAAGACCGCGCGGTGCGCGGGGATGCGCAGGTCCGGCTGGCGGCGCGGGAAGGCCTCGAGGTTGACGAGGCCCGAGATCTCGACCGGCAGCGTGAGGTCGATGGCCAGTGGCCCGTCGTTCACGATCGACCAGCCCGCGACCTTCCGCGCCCCGACCGACACCGCGCCGAGGAGGTCCTCGACCTCGACCCGGCCCGCGCCCCACCGATAGAGGCGCACGGCTTCCGGCGGCACCATCTCGACCGCGTCGAGCGCGAGCCCGTGCAGCGTCCAGAGCGCGTCGCCGGCCTGCACGTCGACCTCGAAGGGGCCGGCCGTGATCGGCCGCACGGTCACGTTCATCGCCGCCGACGCCCCCGCGAGCAGGGTCGCTGGCAGGTCGGCCACGGCCCGCGCGACGGCGTTTTCCGCGCGCGTGACGGTCACGCCTGCCCCCTTGAGCTCGCGTCCGCCGAGGTTGATGACGCGATAGGTGAGCGCCGTGTCCTCGCCCGCGCGCCCGAAGCCCAGGTCGTCGATGCTGCCCGGGGCCGCCAGCACGCCAGGTATTCGCTCGATAACAAGTCGCGTGATCGGCGTGGTGATGACGCCCGCCACGAGGTGCACGCGATAGGTCCCTTCGTCGGGGTCGTTGGTCGGCAGGTCGATGACGACCTCGACGCGGCCCGCGACCTGCGGCGTGAGGAAGATCCCCAGCGTGTCGGACGCGCCCGCATCGATGAGCGGGAACGGCTCCTCGAGGGTGACCTCGCAGTTGCGCGTGAGCACCACCTCGACCGCGCCGAGGTCGAGTCGCGCCGCGCCGCGGTTGGACAACGTGAGCTCGACGCGCCCCGTGGCGCCGGGTCGCAGATCGGCCACGACCTGCTCGAGCCCCGACTCGACCGGCCGCGTCCCCTGCGTGACGACCAGGTCGGGAACGCGCAAGGCACGTCCGGTGAGGGTCGCCTCGAAGCGGGCCGGATCGGGGTCGTTCGAGTCCAGCGCGAGCCCGACGCGCACCGGGCCGATGCCGGCCGGCAAGAGCGACACCACCGCGGACGCCGTCGCCCCGGGTGCGATGCGAGCCGGCGGCGCGACCACGACCCAGGCCGAGATCCCGGGCTCCGGCGCGAGCTCGAGGAGCTCCGGGCCGAGCACCAGCTCGCGCGCACCGCGGTTCACGATGTCCACCGAGAGGTGCGTGAGCGACCCGGCCCCGAGCGTGCCGAGCTCGCTCAGGTCGACCTCGTCGCCCGCGTGCACGACGAGCGTCTCGCCGCTGCCGATGTGGAGGTCGATCTCCAGATCGGGCGCGGGCGCCACCGCGATGGCGATGAGGTCCGAGGTCGTGCGTGCGCCGCCGAGCCCGGTGGCCCCGCGGTCGTCGCTCGTGATGGTCAGGGTGGCCGTGCCGATGAAGCCTTCGGCGGCCTCGAAGGCGAGGCTCGAGAGCGCCGCGTTCAAGGCCCCGAGCGTCCCGCGCAGCGTGACCGACTCGGTGCCGACGCGTCCTTCGAGCACGGTCACGGCGACGGTCGGGATCACGATGACCCCCGCGGTCGCGGTGAGCGTCACGTCGAGGCTCGTCGCGTCGACATCGGTCACCTGCACGGGCCCACCCATGGCGGTCGCGAGCTCGATCTGCGTCTGCTGCGGCATGGAGATGGTCTTCCCGGCGGCGAGCCACGCCTCGGGGAAGAGGTGCCGCGGCGCATCGTTGACGGCCGCGACCTCGATCGTGATGACGACCTCCGGCCCCGCGCTCACTCCATCCCAGGGCGCGACCACGAGCCGCGCCACCCCCGACTGGTCGAGGTCGGGCACGAACCGCAGCGTCTCCTCGGGCTCCAGCACCCGATCGGCGGCCAGCGCCATGAGCTCGGCCGTGCCCTCGGTCGGGACGACGCCGGCCACCCAGGTCCCGAGCGTCGGCGTCTCCGGGGTCGGGGCCACCGTCGGTCGCGCATCGATCACCTTCAGGGCGATCGCGTCGCCGTCGGCGTCGACGATGTCCAAAGCGCTGATGAGCTCAGCGATCGTGATGCCGGTCGGGGTCTTGTCATCCTCCTGGATGGGCTCCAGGGCGAGCTCGCTGACGGCCGCGACCGGTGCGTCGTTGGCGTCGACGACGGTGATCACCAGGCGGGCGGTCGCCGCGAGGCCGGCCGAGTCGGTCACGGTGATCCACACCTCGTGGCTCTTGCCGACCTCGAAGTCCAGCGGTCCGGCCAGGACCAGCGCGTCGTCCTCGATGGCGAAGAGGGCCTCGGGATCGGCGGCGATCGTGAAGGTGTGGGTGTCCTCGCGATCGGGGTCGCCCACCGCGCTGAGGGTGCCGATCGCGAACCCGATGGCAGCGTCCTCGGCGACCTCGGTGGTGCTCAGGGCGACCCCGGTCGGAGGCTCGGGCTGGTCCGCGACGCTCAGCACGAAGGTGCGCTCGACCGCATGGCCGGCCCCGTCGGTGAGGCGCACGGTGACCGCGGGCGCCGGCTCGCTCTCGTGGTCGAAGCGGCGCGTGGTCACGAGGCGGCGGCTCGCGTCGACCGCGAAGCCATCGCTCGACCCGGGCTCGATGGAAAACGTCGCGAGGTCGCCCGCATCGGGATCGACGCCGCCCGTGATCTGTCCCGCGACCGTGCCGACGGGCGCGTTCTCGTCGAAGGTGCCGCCTGCCAGATCGATGGCCGACGGGGCCTCGTTCACGTCCAGGACGTCGATGAAGAACGAGGTCTCGGCGCTCAGGTTGCCCTGGTCCCGCACGCGCACGGTGATGCGGTAGCTCGTCGGGTCGCGCTCGAAGTCGAAGGACTTCCGGGCCACCAGCAGGTCGCCGACGAGGTCGAAGCGGTCCTCGGGGTTGGTGACGAGCTGGAAGGTGGGGTGCTCGTCGAAGTCGGGGTCGCCCACCGGGGCCAGCGTCCCGATCGGCGCGTTGGGTCCGGCGTTCTCGAAGACCTCGCGGTGCGTGAGGGACACCGCGAAGGGCCCCTCGTTGATGTCCAACACTCGGATCTCGAAGGCATCCTCCACATAGAGGCCGGCGCGATCGGTGGCGCGGATGACGACCGGGTAGAGGGCGCGCGCCTCGTAGTCCAGGACCTTGGCAGTGTAGAGGGTGCTGCCCTGGATGTAGAAGCCGTCGAAGGGGTCGTCGACCAGCTGGAAGGTCGCGGTGTCGTTGGCGTCGGGGTCGCCGCTCGCGCTCAGGGTGGCGACCGCCGTGCCGACGCTCTTGGCCTCCTGCACGACCGTCGCGGACACGGTCACGCGGGTCGGGGCCTCGGGCTCATCGATGAGGTCGACCACGAGCTGCTTCTCGATGGCCGTCGCCCCGGGCGGGATGGCGCGCACGCGCACCGTGATCGAGCGCGTGGCCTCGTAGTCCAGGGGGCGCGTCGTGACGAGGTGGTCGCCATCCAGCGCGAAGGCGCCGGCCGGGTTCTCGACGAGCTGCCACGCGTAGCCGGAGACGTCGTCGGGATCGCCCAGCGGGATGAGCTGGCCGACCACGGTGCCCGCCGGCTGGTTCTCGCGCACCCCGGACGGCGAGATGGCGATGTTGCTGGCGCCCTCGTCCACGTCGAGCACGGTGATGACGAAGGTCACGTCCAGGAAGAGGCCGGCCTTGTCGATGACGCGGATCATGACCTCCAGGGTCGGCGTGCGCTCGAAGTCGATGGGCCCGGCGACGCGCAGGATGCGGTTGTTGTCGATCTTGAAAGCACCCCCGCCGTCGGCGGTCAGGACGAGCTCGTGGGTGTCGCCGCTGTCGGGATCGGTCGGCGTGAGAAACGCGATGAACGCGCTGGTCGGCGCGTTCTCGCTGACGGTGTGGGCCGACACGGTGAGGCCGGTCGGGGCTTCGTTGCGGTCGAGGATCGGCACGATCAGGGTCGCCACCTTCTCGAGCCCACCTGGGTCGGTCACGCGCACGAGCAGCGTCGCGGCCGCGAGCGTCTCGAAGTCGAAGCGCTGGTTGGCGATGAGGGCGTCACCGACGACCGCGAAGCCCGGCGTGCCGCCGACGACCTCGAAGGTGTGGCCGGTGGCGCGGTCCGGGTCGAGGGCCGCGAGCGACCCGACCAGCGTGCCGGGCGCGGTGTTCTCGGCCAGGCCGTTGGTGCTGAGCACGACCCCGGTCGGCGCCTCGTTGACGTCGGTGACCAGCAGCGTGACGAAGTTATCAACTGACAACCCCGCGCGGTCGGTGGCACGCACGCGCACGGTCCAGGTCGGCTTGGTCTCGAAGTCCAGGGTGCCGGCGACGCGGATGCGGTCGGCGTCGATGAGGAAGGGCCCCGCGTCCCCGACGAAGCTGAAGCGGTGGGTGTCGCCGCGGTCGGGGTCGCCCTCGGCCCGCAGGGTGCCGACGATGGCGCCGAGCGCCGCGTTCTCGGGGACGGGATCGGCCGTGAGCGCGACTGCCAGCGGCGGCTCGTTCCGGTCCCAGATGGCGATCGGGATAGCCGCGGTCGCGGATGCTCCGGCGCGATCGGTCGCGGTCACGACGATGACGACCGAGGGCACGGTCTCGAAGTCGAGGAGCGAGGTCGTCCGGAGCTGGCTGCCCTCGAGGGTGAAGCGGCCGCCGCCGTCATCGACCAGGGTGTAGACCCAGGCGTCGTTGCGGTCGGGGTCGCCGAGCTGCGCGACCGTCCCGACCAGCCCGAAGAGGCCGGTGTCCTCGGGTAAGCCACTGGCGGACAAGCTCACGCCGGTCGGCGGGTCGTTGCGGTCCAGGACGGAGATCGTGAAGGTGCGCTCGAGGTAGCTGCCACCGAGGTCGGTCGTGCGGATGCGCACGCTGTACTGGGGCTGCGTCTCGAAGTCGAAGGGGTAGCGCGTGATGAGGCGCGTGCGCGCGGGCGAGCCACTCGTGACCAGCGCGAAGGCGTCGAGCGGGTTGTCGATGAGGGCGTAGGTGAAGGCGTCGCCGGCGTCGCTGTCGAGGGTCGAGAGCTCGCCGACCTCGCTGCCGGCGGGCTGGTTCTCGGCGAGCGTGGTGCCCGACAGCAAGAGCGCGTTCGGGGTCTGGTTGGCGCGCGCGGCGGTTGCGAGGAGCGCGATGAGCGCGGCGAGGCCAACACTGAGGAGCCGCGTCACGGGCATGCTTCGTCTCCGAGGTTGCCGCAGAGCAGCGGCGGCGTGAGGCTCTGGACCTTGGACAGGGCGGTCGCCGCCTGCGCCGAGTCGAGGCTCGGGTTGTCGCGCACGACGATCTCGCCCGAGACCGCGCCGAGCTTGGTGAGCGAGAAGCCGATGAGGGCGGGGTTGTCGCGGATGACGAGGTCGCCGGCCGGGACCAGGGCGCCGACCGAGATGAGCGCGCCCGCGACCCACTTCTCGATCGACGGGTTGGCGCGCACGGTGACGCTGCCGCCGATGGTGCGCAGGTTCTCGAAGCGGATCTCATCGAACTCGATCGACCCGGTGATGCCGTCCATCGCGAAGTCGCGCCCGATCTTGGCGAGCGCCCCGAGCCCGAAGTTCGTGGTCGTGACGTCGCTCAGGACGACGTCGCGCCCCACGTCGGCGAGCTTGCCGAAGCGCGCGTCGAAGACCGCGATGCGCGCGATCTGGAGGTCCCGCCCGACCCGCGCCAGGGCGTCGGGTGCGAAGCCGGACAGCTCCCCGACGCTGGCCAGGACGAAGTCGCGGCCGACCGTCGCGAGCTTCTTCAGCTCGAGGGACGCGAGCAGCGGGTCGTCGAGGATGATGAGATCGCCTCCGACCGTGACCAGGGCCGCGAGGCGGAGCTCGCCGAGGGTCGCGAGCCCGGTCGCCCGCAGATCGCCGGGGACGGCCTGCAGCGCGGGCAGGGACAGGCTCTCCAGCGGCTCGCCGAGCGCGTCTTCGAAGACCAGGTCGTCACCGACCGAGCGCAGCGTCGACAGGTCGAGGCCGGTCAGTGTCACGCCGGTGAACCGCAGGTCGCCGCCGATGTCGCGCAAGCCGGCCATCGACAGCGACGCGGCGAGGTCTTCGAAGACGAGGTCGCCGCCGATCTCCAAGAGGCGCGGCGCATCGATCGTCATCGGCCCGCCGCCCTGCACGAGGAGGTCGCCGGTGACCGCTCGCAGCGCCGACCACGCGATGGTCACATCCGTCGCGAGCGCCGCGCGCTTCATGCGCACGCTGCCGCCGATCTCGCCCAACGCCGGCAGCTCGACACGCGTGAGCGTCGCGTCGCTCACCCGCAGATCACCGTTCAAGCGCTCGAGGGCCGCGAGCTCGACGGACCACGTCCCGTGAGACAGGTCCAGGTGCCCGCCGACCTCGACCAGGCGCGGCGCGTAGAGACGCCCTGCCCCGTTCGCGTAGGCCAGCGACACGTTGCCGCCGACGCGCACGAGGCTCGGCAAGAGCAGCTCGGCGCTGACCCGCTTCGACTCGGAGCCGACCAGGCGCAGGTCTCCGTCGACGATCGCCAGGTCGGGCAGCCGCACGGTCGCGTCGCCCAGATCCAGCACGAGGTGCCCGCGCACGCGCGTCTTGCCCGCGAGCTCGGCCACCGACCGCACCGTGATCGTCTCGAGCGGACCGAGCCCGTCCTCGCTGGAGGCGTCGACCTCGCGCAGCGGCGGCGCGGTCGCGTCGTCACAGCCGAGGGTCGCGTGCGCGAAGGTCGCGGCGATCAAGGTGGCGAGCACTCGCGACCCACGCATCACACGAGGCGGGGACCGGTGCATCACTCTTCTCCGAAGGGGGTCGAGCGAGCGCCCGGGGCCGCGACCTTCTGTTGGAAGATGTAGCCGATGAAGAGGTTGGCCGCGTACTCCTGGTACTCGGGGCCGGTGTGGACCTTCGCGCCGACCCCGACCTTGAACCCGCGCGAGACCTCGTAGGCGAGCTCGGCGTCGACGTTCAACGCGAAGCCGAAGCGCTCGCGCGCCGGGAAGCCGGTGACCTCGGGATTGCCGTCCTCGTCGACGAGCTCGCCGAGCTTCTGCTGCCGCTCGGGATCGGTGGGGTAGTATGGGGCCGCGTCCTCTTTGAACCACACCAGGCCGAGGCTGGCCTGCGCCTTGTAGGTCAGGTCGCCGCCGGTCTTCGCGGCCCGCAGCGGGAAGCCGGCCGACACGAAGGTCTGCGGGCTGAAGTAGCCGCCGTGCCCCATCGTGAAGAAGCGGCGGTTCTTGTCGAAGAACATCGTCGAGACGTCGATGCCGGTCCCGAAGCTGAGCCCGTCCCAGTCGTAGAGTCGCCAGCCGAGCCCGGTGCCGGCCTCGACCGACCAGTTCTGCTCGACGCGCAGGCCCGAGATCCAGTCGCCGCCGCCGACCAGGTACCAGGTCACGTCGTCGACGGTGAGGCCGAGGTCCAGGCGTCCCCCGTTCTTCGTGACCCCGCCCCAGATGACCTCGGTCCCCTGATCGCGCGCGCCGCCCCACGACAAGAGGCTCTCGGTGACCATGCGGCGATGTCCGTCCAGACGCAGCCCGACCGGCCCGAAGGTGTCGTTCCACGTCAGTCCACCGACGATGGTCTGCCGCGGGAAGCCGAGCGGCGAGCTGCCGACGTCGATGCGGAAGGCCCCGATCTCCTCGGCCAGCGACAGCTCGATGCCGTTCATCGACTGCCCGAAGGTCCCCGTCGCGCCGTCGTGCAGCTCGTAGCCGACCGTGCCGAAGGTCTTCCAGATCTCGGGATCGGCGAAGTCGAGCGTGCCCGCATCGAACAGCACCGGCGTCGCCGACAAGGTCAGGCGCCCGCGGTACCCGGTCGGGATCGAGATCCAGGTGGGGAAGTCCAACGCCAGGAGCTGACTCGTACCGGCGGTCCCAGGACGCACCCGCAGGCCCGCGCTGGTGCCCAGCCGCACCGCGTGACGCGCCCTCAAGCCCTCGATTTCACGCGCGATCTCGCGATGCAGCGAGATGTCGTCGTCGCGCCCCTTCTTCGCGTTCCCAAAGCGCCGCTCGGCCCCGGCCAAGAGCTTCGACACGCTCGAGTCGGGCGCGAGCTCGGGGGACATGCGTCCCTCTTCCAGCGCCAGCGCGCGCTCGAAGCTGTCCATCGCCTCGCCGTCCTCGCCCAACAAGACGTGCATGCGCCCCGTGACGAGGTGCATGCGCGGGTCATCCTCGGACAGCTTCAACCCATCGGCGGCCAGCCCGCGCGCGTCGTCCTCGCGCCCCATCTGCACCGCACTCTGGATGGCGCCCTGGCGCGCCTCGAGGTCGTCGGCCTTCGTGGTCAGGACCTTCGCGAAGAGCTCGCTCGCCTCGGTGTACTCGCCGGCCGACAGGAACAATCGCCCGAGCGCGGTCATGAGCCGCGGGTCGTCCGGGTAGTTGCGCAGCGGGTCCTGCAACAGGTTGAAGGCCCGCGCCAGGTAGCCGCCCTCGCGCGCCAGGTCCGCGCGCTTGACCGAGTACGCGATCTTCAGGCTCGCGAGCCCCTGCTGCTCGGGGGCGGTCAGCTCGCTCTCGCCCTCGAGCTCGCGCAGCACACTCAGGAGCTCGGCCTCGCGATCCGCCTTGTGCAGGATCGCCGCGAGCTGCAGCTTCAGCGTCGGCGTCTCCTTCTTCTGCGCCGTGAGCGCCTCGTACATCAGCGCCAGGGCCTGGTCGTACTTGCCCATGTCGGCCCACGCGTTCGCGACCAACCCGGCCAGCTCCGGCTCGTCCTTGGTCGCGCGCTGGAGCTCGGTGAGCCGCGCCTGCGCCGAGATGAGCTTGCCGCGCCCGGCGAGCTTCAAGGCCGAGCTCAGATCGGCTTGGATGCGCAGCCGCCGCTTGAGGGTCCGCGTGCCCGCGTCGAGGTCGGAGTCCTTGACGCCCTCCAGGACATCGAGGCCCTCGTCGAAGCGCGCCTCGCCCGCGAGCACCCAGGCCTCGGCGACCTTGGCGTCCTTCTCGGTGACCGACTTCGGCCCCGAGCCCATCGCCAGCGGCACCTTCACCGCCGTCTTGCCGGGCTCTGCCTTGGGCGCGACCGCGGCCTTCTTCGCGTCGTCCTTCAGCAAGCGCTTCAGCGCATCGAGGCTCCTCCTCGCCTCGCCGAGCTTGCCGAGATCGAGCTCGACGTAGGCCCGATCCAAAAGCGACGCACGGTGCTCGGGGTCTTGCGCGAGCGCCCCATCGAGGATCGCCTCGGCTTCCGTCGTGAGCCCGGCCTTGCGCTTTTCGACCGCATCGCGCCGCGCCAGCTCGGCCCTCAGCGCCCCTTCCTTGTAGGCCTTGTCGGGCGCGACCTCCGCCAGCTTCGCGTTGGTCTCCAGCGCCGCCTTGGCGTCACCCTTGCGCATCAACAGCTCGACCATCGCGGCCAGCGCCCCCGGCTCGGCCTTCTTCCCGATGACCTCCTCGAGGGTCGCCTGCGCCTCGGCAAAGCGCCCCTCGTCGGCCAACGCCAGCCCGAGCACGAGCTGCGCGTGCCCGGCGTCGGCCGGCGACTTCGCCATCGCATCGCGCAAGAGCGGCTCGGCCTCGGCCGGGCGTCCCTCGGCCCGCGCCACCTCGGCCTTCTTCACGAGCGACCAGAACTCGGCGCTGCGCAGCGAGTCCTCCCACAGCTCGCGCCGCCGCGGCGCCCCATCCCGCACCTTGACGAAGATGTCCTTGGCCTCCTCGAAGTGCTCCTTCTTCAAGAGCGCGTTGCCGAGCCCGGTCATCGCCTCGAGGTCCCGCGGGTTGGCCTTCACGGCCTTCCGGAAGATGAGCTCGGCCTCGTCGATGGCGCTCGTGTCCAGCGCGTCGTAGCCGGCCTTCAGCCGCTCTCGCCCGACCTCGGCCGCAGTCCGCTGGGCCACCCCCGAGCGCGCCTCGGCGAGCCGTGTCTTGACCGCCTCGTCATTCGGGAAAAGCGAAAGATACTTGTCATACGTCGGGAAATCCGAAGGCACGATGAGCAGCCAGATCAACGCCTGCCGCCACGCCGCCGCGGCGCTCTTGGCCTCGGCCCCAGCCGCCAGGCGCTCCAGACGTTCGATGCCCTCGCGCCGCGAACCCTCCACGTAGGTCAGGTGGCGCGCCGCCGCGACCGCGAACCTCGCATCGCCCGGGTTCTCGCTGGCCAGCCGCTCGAGCCCGACGCGCGCTTCCTCCCAACCGCCGGCCGTGCCGCCCAGCGTCTGATAGAACTCGAGGGCGACCGCGCCGCCTGGCGTCTGCCCGCCAAAGATCTTGCGATACAGCTCGACGCCCTCGCTGATGCGCCCGGCCTTCACCGCGGCCCGCGCCTGCCCCAGGAAGTCGTCGTACTTCGCGCCGAGCCCCAGCGCCTGCTCCAGGCCGGCGATACGACCCGACTGCGGGTGCGCCTTCTTCAGGCGCTCCAGGAAGTCACGCGCCTCGTCGTTGCGCCCCGCGCGCGCCGCGAAGAGCGCCATCTCGGCCAGTCCCTCGGCGTGATTCGGCACGGACTTCAAGACCTTGCGCCAGGCCTCCGCAGCCTTGTCCGGGCGATTGCGCGCCTGCCAGTAGCGCACGTTCTCGAGCAGCTGCTCCAGCGCGCGCCCCTCCTCCGAGGGCGGCGGCGGGTCGGCCGCATAGCCCGGGCTCGTCGCGCTGGTCGCGGCCGACGTGGACAGGATGCATGCCAGGAGCTTGGCGGTCGTGTTCCGATTCAGTCGCATCGCCATTCTCCCGCGAGCTCGAGGTCACCGTCCGCGCGAAAGCGATAGCGGCCCTCGCGATGGCCCTCGGCGAAGAGGAGGAGGTTCTGGTCGTAGTAGAAGGCCGGCTCCCCATAGAGCTCACCGCGCTTCGCCGCCGCGACCTCCGCATCCAGGCGCTCGGCCAGGACCAGGTCTCCCTCGGCCCGCGCGACCGCCGCCGCGACCGCGACGAACCCGACCGGCCCGGGCGTCGCCTCGCCGTCCTTGCCCGCGTCCCATGCCTCGACCCGCTCGGGCACGAAGCCGCGCGCGCGCGTCACTCGAAGGAGCCCCGCCCCAGCCGCCAAGAGCCCCCGCCGCGCCGGGTCGTCGGCACTCATGAGCGCCGGCCAGAGGTAGGCACGGATCGCATCGTAGCTGCCGCGCCCTCCGTGCTCGGGGTCGGGGACGAAGCCCTTGTCCGCGGCGCTCCAGGCGGCCCAGTCGGGATACAGCCCGCGCGGCGCGACCCCCTCGGCCAGCCGCAGCGAGCTCGCCAGCACCTCGCCCCACGGCCCCTTCGGGTCGAAGCGCGCCGCCCAGCGGAGGATTGTTATCGGTTGATAACTCGGATTCAGGCGCCAGATCCCCGGCGTCGTGTCGAAGCCGAACGGCCCCGGCAAGAGCATCTTCCCGAGCCCCGGGATCGCCTTGACCTCGCGCGCCGCGACGGTGCCGAGCAACGTCTTTGCGCGCTCGCTCCAGCTCGCCTCGCCAAAGACGCGCGCCCCCTGGGCCAGCGCGTAGGCGATGATCAGATCGGCGTCACTCGCGGCGTTCGCGTCCGCGATGCGCCCCTGGCCCTGCGCGTCCATGACCCAGCGCCACGCGGGCAGGCGCTCGCCGAGGCGCCCCCCGGCGAGCTCGCGATCGGCCCAGCCAAGGATCGCCTCAAAGGCGACGCGGTCCCTCGCGACCAACGCATGGAAGAGTCCATAGGCCTGCCCTTCGCTGGTCGAGTGCCCCGCGGCGTGGTCGACCACGCGCCCGCTGGCTTCCACGAAGCGCGCCTTGTAGGCCTCCCAGAGCGGCCAGCCTCCCGCGGTCGCGGTGTCGGCCGAGCAGCCCCCGCGCGCCTCGCCCGCCGCCACGTCGCCGTCCCTCACGCCTCCCTCCGAGGCACACGACATGCGCGCGCCCCCGAGCACGATGGCCATGAGTCCCATCACCGGCACGGCGGCTCTCATGCCTTCGACCCGACGTTCAACCGACGCCACGCGACGTTGTTCAGCCGCCGCTTCAAGAGCCACGCGAAAGCCATCGCCGTCAGCAGCAGCACCGGCATCAGCACCACCCAGTGACTCGCGATGAACCACAGAAAGGTCAGAAACGGCGGCAGCCCACCCGACGCATAGTTCGACAGCACGCGAAACACCGCGCGCCGCTCGCCCGACATGACGAGCACGTCCGCGCGCGCCTGCAGCGCCTCAGCGAACCCCTTCATCGCCGGCAAGTTCGGCATCGCGCTGGCGGTGTCCGCGCTCAAGAGCACGACGCTCCGCCCCGGCGACCAGGTCGACTCGAAGCCGACCGCATAGGACCGCGACTCCCCGGGTCGCAGCGACCGCCCGAGCCGTTCGAGATCATCGCCCAGCGGCACGCCCTGCAGGAACGCCATGGCGCGCTGGAACCACGACACCGACGGCAACTGCACGTGTCCCGGCTCGCGATCGGTCAGCCCGCGGATCGGCATCCGCCCCTCCCAGGGCGCCCAGCCCGCGAGCCGCCCCGCCGCACCGATCACCAAGAGGTCGCGGTCGCCCGGCTCGAGGCTCTCCGGCGCGTTGGTCAAGGCCACCGTCAGCCCCGTCGGCGGGTGCCCGGTGATGGCGCTCGTGTGGGCAATGAACGACAGCGCGCTGGCGACCTCGCCCGGCTCGGGCTCGCGCGGCAACACCAGCAGGGTCTCTCCGAGGTCGGCCATGCGCGTGAACGGAAAGCCATCGTTCACGAAGGTCTCGAGGTCCGGCATCGGCCGATACCGCTCGTGCCCTTCCAGGTGCAGGACCGAGGTGTCGAGGACCTCGACGACGACCACGTCGGCGTCGGGATTCGGGCACGCATTCTTGGGCGGGATCACGTGGACATTCAAGCGGTTGAACCCACGCAGCTCGGTGACGGGC
>JAEUKJ010000206.1 GCA_016792665.1 Deltaproteobacteria bacterium
AAGTCAGCCAACGCGTGGGGGCTCTACGACATGCTGGGGAACGTGTGGGAGTGGGTGACGGACTGGTATGGCAACTACGGCGGTAGTGCAGCGGACCCCGCGGGGCCCAGCAGGGGCGATTTCCGCGTTATCCGCGGCGGCGGCTGGAGCTTCTACGCGCGGGACGCGCGTGCCGCCAGCCGCTTTGGCAGCGACCCGTCGCGCCGCTTCCGCTACGTCGGGTTCCGCCCTCTCAGGTTGATGCCCTGATCCTCGCACCCTTGATCCCTTGATCGCTGCGGCCGGCTGATTCGCGACCTTCAACCGGACAAGCGGCGCCGCCGGGACCGACGCCGTCCGGCGAGCGCAGCCGCCGGCCAGTCGCGTCCAGCCGGCGACGCGTCCTCGAATCCCGAAGCGGATGACCCTCCTCGCGTCACCCACCCCTGCGCCGGACCCCTCCGTCCGTGTGCTGTGTTCGCCGGTCGCGTCACGGAGCGGTCGGGTCTCGACGGAGCGCACCTCGCGTCCGTTGCAACCGGAGTTGTCCAACGTGCGCGCGCGCCACGAGAACGGCCATTCGTGCTCCGTCTCAGGTTGCTGTCGCACCGGTTTTGTTGTTTTCTCCTCGCTCCAATCGCCATCTGGAGCCTCCATGCTCACCTCCCGCGCACGCGCCCTGCCACTCATCCTATTGGCCTTCCCCTTCGTCGCCTGCGGCTCGAACCCGCCCAGGCCCGAGGTCCCCGGTAGCGCTATCGTGCCCGACCCGCCCGAGAAGAGCGTCTTCATCCGCGCCTCGTTCGACGACGACCCGAGCGAGTTCATCGGTCGCTTCCTGCCCGACGATCTCACCCAGGACCGTATCGACGAGACCGCTGCCAAGGTCGGCGGGCGCTGTGGCAAGTTCCTCGCAAAGAAGACCGTGAATGCCAGTGGCACTTTCGAGCAGACCTTCAACGCATCCAACGGCGTGAAGGGCTCGCTGGGCGTGAAGCCCTTCGGCGCGATCTCGGCGGGCACGTCGTCCGACGCTGGGCTCCTGGTGAAGTACGCCATGACCAAGAAGATGCTCGTCACCGTGAGCGACGCCGACGGCCTCGCGCGCTGCTGCGAGGCGGCGCCCGCCGAGTGCGGCACGCAGATGATCGGCGAGTTCTGGTTCGGCTCGGGCACCGTCTCGCAGTTCGCGGGCCGCGAGAGCGACATCACCGCCAACGCCTCCAAGGGCAAGGTCGACGCCGACTTCTCGTACAAGGATGGCTGGGGCTGGAAGCGGGTCAGCACTTTCGAGAATGCCTATTTCGCGTTTCGCACGACTGCCGGTCCTACGAAGTCGCGCCTCTGCGACGGCAACTGGGAGTCCGAGGTCCCCCAGAGCCTCGACGGTCAGTACTTCGTCGGGGTGGGTGCGGTGCTCGCGCCCGAGCCCAAGGCCCGCGAAGAGGCCTTGCGCAACGCGCGCCGCGAGGTCGTCAAATACCTCGGCGAGCGCCTCACCGAGACCTACAGCGGTGAGTCGTCCACCATCGGCGGCGCGCTCGCGGACTCGACGTTGGTCACGGCCGCGGCCGAGGGGCTGGCCGAGCGCGTGAAAGATCGCTGCTGGACGCGCGCCACCTCACGATCCACGCCCGAAGGTCCCTTCACCGAGCTGAAGGTCCTGGCCTTCTTCCCGGCCGAGCAAGAGAAGGCCGCCCAGGCCGCCGCTGTGCAGGCCATGGCGGAGACGGCAGAGGTCCAGAAGAAGGCCTCGGCCAAGCCGCTGGCCGCGCTCGCCAAGAAGCTCAGCCCCTGATGGTCGCGGCCAGGGCGAGGTCGGTGGGCATCCCCGTTCGGGCCCTCGGGACACGTCGCATGCGCGCGCTGTGGGCCCTGCTCGCGGGGCGCGGGAGCGCTCGGTCGGCACTGTTCGCACTTCTCGTCCTCTCCGCCTGTGCCGAGTCCGGCGTGGTTCGTGCCGACCCCGGTCCGACGCCCTCGCCGCGCTCGACACCGGTCCCGGCCGAAGACCGCGGCGCCCTCGACTGCGACCGCCCCGAGCCACCGACCGGGGACTTCGACTACGCCATCGGCTCGGCGGCCACCGACGCTCCCGAGCCGGATCTGCGCGCCTATCAGGTCGCGCGTGACGAGCTCCAACGCCGCCTCTGCGGCGAGCGCCTCGACTGTGGCGGCCTCATGGCCGAGGTCAAGCGCTGGACCGCGGGTCGCTCGTCCGGGCGCGTCTGTGTCATGGCGACGGTCCTGAAGTCGAAGGTCCGCGAGTGGGTCGCGCGCACCGCCAGCATCGAGCCGCTCGAAGCAGGCCTCCTCGACCGCGCCCGCGACCTCATGAAGCGCCTCCTGGAGCGCAACGTGCGCGCCAACCCGCCGCGCGCGGTCATCGGCACCATCGAGGATCTCGGCCTGGCCGGTGGCCCGCGCGCCGTCTGGTTCGCCGATCGCATCCAGTGGGCGCTGTCCAGGGCGGGCTTCAAGCTCGTGGGTCTGGAGGTCGGCTTCGACGGCAAGAAGAAGCCCGCGGGCGAGTACGAAGTCCTCGTCACGGGGCGCCTCTACGAGCGGCGCGAGGGGCAGGGGGAGATCCTGGAGGCCGCGTTGGTCGGAAACCTGCGTGCCTTGCGCGAGACCTTGCCGCTCGAGCCGGTGGGCTGCGGCCTCGATGCGCTGCGCGCCACCAAGGTCGGGAGCCCGGTCACATCCGGGCGCGAGCTCTTGAGCGACCCCGACCTGGTCTTCACCATCGACACCGGGAGTGGCGGTCAGCTCTGCGAAGGCGACAAGACGCAGATCTACCTCACCGTCGGCCGCCCGATGCACGTCCGCGTCTTCGACCTCTACTCGCCGAAGGACGGCCTCGCCATCTTCCCGAACGAGCAGGTCCCGAGCGGCCTCGTCCCGGCTGGCGTGCCGCTGCCCCTCGGCGGCGACAGCCCCTTCGACGTGCTGCTGGTCCCGGGCTCGAACGAAGAGCGCTTCATCGTCGTGGCCGCGGAGCGCGAGGACGACCTCGGCCCCTTCAAAGACCTGCGCGGCACCTGCGCCCTGACCAAGGACCTCGTCACGCGCCTCGTATCTGGCGGCGCGGCGGCCTTCCCGGCCAGGGCCAAGGTCGCCGAAACCGGCTTCCGCGTGGTCCGTGAGGGCTGCACTCCGCCGCCCTCCGCGGCGGACCGGAAGAAGCTCCAGAGCGATCTTCTCGCCCTGCCACTCTGCCGCTGACCCGATCCCGCGGGAGCCCCATGACGCATTTGCGAAACGCACTTCTGGCCGCGATGACTTGCGCGCTCACGACCTTCGCCGCGGACGTGCGCGCCCAACCCTGGCCGAGTCTGGATGAGCCGCCGGCTCGCGCAGGGGGCGGGGACAAGGACGTCGCGCTGGTGGTGTCGATCGAACGCTACGCGGCGCTGCCGCCGATCGAAGGGGCCGAGCGCAACGCGCGTGCGTGGGTCGCGTGGTTCGAGCGGGCGCGAGGGCTGCGGCCCGACAAGATTGTCCACCTGCGCGACCAGGAGGGGACGCCGAGCCAGATCCTCGCCAAGGCGCGCGAGCTCGCCTCCCTGGTGGGTCGCGGCGGGCGCATCTGGTTCGTGTTCATCGGTCACGGTGCGCCCGCCAAGGACCAGAGCGAGGGGCTCTTCGTGGGCTGGGCTGCGCAAGCGAGTCCGGACGAGCTGTATGCGCAGAGTCTCGGCCAGTCGGAGCTCGTGGCCGCGCTCGGGCGAGGCGTGGGCGCTCCCGTCGTGATGATCGTCGATGCGTGCTTCAACGGCACGAGCCGGTCGGGCCAGTCGATCGCCAAAGGGCTCCAGCCGGTGCTGCTCGTCGACCGCGCCAAGGCGGCGCCCCAGAACGTGACGCTGATGTCCGCGGGTCGCGCTGACCAGTTCGCAGGTCCGCTTCCCGGAGCTTCACGTCCAGCGTTCAGCTACCTCCTGCTCGGTGCGCTGCGCGGCTGGGGCGACGACCCCGCTTACGGCAACGGTGATGGCAAAGTCACGCTGGACGAGGCGCTCGAGTTCACGCGCGCGGCGCTCAGGACGACGCTGAAGGGGCGCAGCCAGACGCCCGAGGCGAGCGGTCCCGTGCGCGATGTCGTGGCCCGCGCGAGCGAGCGTGCCCCAGATCTCGGGCGCATGCGGGATGCGGGCGACGAGGTACATTCGCCGGCGGGCCCCTCGGACGCGCGCCGGGGGCCGGGTGCCGGCGGCGAGGCCGACCTCCCGGGGTATGTCGCGATCCCCGCGGGCCGGTTCACGATGGGGGCGCCGCGCGGCGAGACGGGGCGCAAGGACGACGAGATCCTGCACGAGGTGCGCATCACGCGGCCCTTCTGGATGAAGGTGACCGAGGTCACGCAAGGCGAGTGGCGCAAGGTGATGGGAACCTCGCCCTCGAAGTTCCTCGCGTGTGGGGACGCGTGTCCGGTCGAGGGCGTGAGCTGGTACGACGCGGTCGCGTTTGCGAATGCCCTGTCGCGACGCGAGGGGCTCGAGGCGTGCTATCGACTCTCGGGATGTCAAGGCACGGCGGGCGCGGGGTGTCAGGATTGGTCGCAGGGCTACTGCGAGGGCGACTACCGCTGTGACGAGGTCGTCTTCAAGGGACCGGCATGCTCGGGCTATCGACTGCCGACCGAGGCCGAGTGGGAGTACGCGGCACGCGCAGGGACGCGCACGGCGACCTACGCGGGGCCGCTCGTCATCGAGGGGATCCACGATGCCCCGGGCATCGACCCCATCGCGTGGTACGCGGGCAACAGCGAGGCCCGGTACCGCGACGCCCAGGACTGCGCCGACTGGGAGGGCAAGCAGTACCCGATCGCGCGCTGCGGTCCGCAGCCCGTCGCGCGCAAGCGGCCCAACCCCTGGGGCCTCTACGACATGATCGGGAACGTGTGGGAGTGGTGCAACGACTGGGTCGACGAGGCCCCGAGCAGCGCCGCGAGTGTCGACCCGCTCGGTCCGGCCGAGGGCCACATCAAGGTCCTCCGCGGCGGGAGCTGGTCACGCAAGCCCGAGTTCTTGCGGTCCGCGACGCGACACGGCGACCAGATCACGCGCCGCGGTGGCGGCCTCGGCTTCCGCCTGGTGCGCACGAAGTAGGCTCGAGCCCTCTATGCGGGGGCCCCGTCAAGGCCTGCACGGCGGGCCAGGGCCGCGGCGTTGCCGCGTGCGAAGTCGGCGCCAGGGTCTGCCCAACGAGGATCAAGGGATCGACCTGAGAGGGCGGAACCCGATGAGGTCGTTGCGGTACGACGGGACGTGGCCAGCGCGGCGGGCGGCACGCGCGTTCTGCGCGTAGTTGTACCAGCCGCCGCCGCGGACGACGCGGCTAGCGCCACTGCTAGGACCGGCGGGGTCCGTGGCCGCACCGCCGTAGTTGCCATACCAGTCCGTCACCCACTCCCACACGTTCCCAACCATGTCGTAGAGACCCCAGGCATTCGCAGCCTTCTGGCCCACCGGATGCGTGGCATTTCCGCTGTTCCCGTCGTACCAGGCCACCTGGTCCAGCGACCCGTGGCGGGCCCTGCTCGTCCCCGCCCGCGCCGCGTACTCCCACTCCGCCTCCGTCGGCAGGCGGTACCCTGTGCAACGCACTCCCTTGAACGCGTTGTTCGAATCGTAGCACCGCTCCAAACCCTCGTTGTCCGACAGCTTGTCCAAGTACAAGACCGCGTCGAACCAGCTCACGTTCTCCACCGGGCACTTCCGACCGCACGACGTGTTCGACGACGGGTTCGAGCCCATCACCGACTCCCACTCGCCCTGCGTCACCTCCGTCTGCTTCATCCAGAAGCCGCGCGTGATACGAACCTCGTGCTGGACCTCGTCGTCGTAGCGGCCGTCCTCGCTCGCGGGAGAGCCCATCATGAACGTCCCGGCCGGGATCGCGACGTAGCCGGCAGGTGCCTGCCCACCACTGGCCACTCCACCCCCCGCACCCCCGCCGCTCGCGACCACTCCGCCGCCCAACGGGAACGCCTCGCCGCCGTCCAGCGCCCGCTTGACCTTGGCGGCCTCGGCCAGCTCGGGCTCGGCGCCCAGCTTCGCATACGCGCCCAAGAACTCGGCGACCACCGCCTTCTTCTTGCCGAGCTCCATCACCGAGAGCTGCAGCGCCGCGCGGATCTTCTTCCAGTTCTCGCGCATCTCGTCGGCCAGCGCCGCGACCTGGCGCCACGAGCGTGCGTTGGCCGCGGCCTCGTCCGCGTACGGGTTCTCGCCCTTCACCCGCGTCTTCGCGAACGCCTCCCACGCTTCGGCCTTGGCCAAAGGACTCGCGCTCGTGTC
>JAEUKJ010000123.1 GCA_016792665.1 Deltaproteobacteria bacterium
TTCGGGATGGCCTGCCCGTTCGAGGTACCCGTGGTCGCGTTCGAGCAGGTATACGCCGAGCCGTCCCAGGTCTGGATCTGGTTGGCGCCACAGTTGGTGAAGTTGGTCTCGACCGTGTCGCGCCACACGCAGCGGAACTTGAAGAGGTTGTCTTCGCCCTGGGTTTGGAGCGTGTAACGACGGCTGTTGGTATTGCCCTCGGGCGACCAACGCCATCCTTGCTTGGCACCAGCATCCGCACCCGCCGTGTTCCAGCGACCGGCGATCGGGTAGTAGCTCCGGCCTT
Source organism: Deltaproteobacteria bacterium (assembly GCA_016792665.1). Taxonomy (GTDB): domain Bacteria; phylum Myxococcota_A; class UBA9042; order PHBI01; family PHBI01; genus WYBB01. Next base: position 287 of record JAEUKJ010000123.1, read on the forward strand.
GGTAGTAGTAGACCGGCTCGTCAATCCAGAGGTAGCTGTTGTCGTTGTCGGTCCAGCCGGCGTGAACAGCCTCGGAGAACTCGTTCATCTTCGGAAGCGCGGCGCCGACGACGCGGCAGGTCTCGGTAGCCTGCGCGTGGTTCAGCGCGTCCCGGCTGGTCTTGTCGAGGTAGATCCGACGCCCGGCCTTGGCCAGGGTGTAGCAGCCGCCGTTGCAACCCGGGTTGGCCGGCGCCTTGCCGATGTTCGTCGCCTTGCGGCCGATGCAGCGGAAGCGGTACTGCCCGCCGTAGTTCTGCGAGTAGCTCACTTCGTTCCGGCCGCTGTAGTTGCCGGCGAGGTCATTGTCGTCCGAGAGCCAGTTGACGCGACCCGTGCCGGTGAACTGGTACAGGATGAAGCCGTGGTAGCTCTGGTACCAGTCGACGACGTCGGCCGCCCAGAGCCAGTTCGCGGTGCCGTTGCCCCAGGTGCCCGTCTGCGAGAGGTCGTGGAACTGGTAGGGCTCGAGCAACGAGCCGTTGTTGAAGTTGCACTCGTACTGGGCCGAGTTGTACCACATCGGCGCGCGGTCCGCGGCGTCGACGTTCCAGACCGTCCCGTACGGCACGCAGGCAGCACCCGGGGCGCCATTGCAGTTGTCGCCGTCGAAGACGGTCGAGCTGTAGTCGGGCCACACGCAGCGGAACGAGTACTTGGCCGAGGTGTTGTCGGTCGCGTTCGAGGTCGCGCCGTCCGAGAGGCGGACCAGGTAGAAGTCGGCGCCCGCGCCGTTGGGCACCTGGGTCCAGAGGTACGAGGTCGCGCCCACGTCGCCGAGGTTCCCCGTGCCGCTGGTGGCGTTGTTGCGCCAGAGCTCGGTCACGAGCGGGAGGCGCGCGCCGAGGCCCTCGCACAGGGTCTTGGCCTCGTTGTAGGTCTTGGCGCCGCGCTGCGTCCCGTCCCAGGCCCAGCCCCAGTCGTCGAGGACCTCATAGCCGTTGGCCTTGCCGGCCGAGAGGCCGGTCGAGCGGATGTCGGTGCACACCCACGCCGTCCCGTTCCACTGCAGCGCCTTGAAGTTGCCGGTGCAGGAGCTCGGAGGAGTTCCACCCGCCGCCGCGTCGGCGCACTTCCAAGTGCCACCGACGAAGGACGCCACCTGCCCGTCCGTGCACGGGGTCAGCGAAGTCAGCGTCGCGCCGCAGTTGCCGGACTCGTCACAGACAGCCTTTCCGCTCTGCTTCAACGTCGTCGCGGCGAGCTCGCCCGAGACCGTCGTGTTGCTGGTGATAGTGCCACCGGCGAGGTTGTTCACGGAGGTCGGGAGCTCCGACTTCTTGGCGTAATCGGCGAGGTCGGTCTTCTTCGCGTAGTCCGCCAGCGTCGTCGCGAGCGATGCACTCGTGACGTAGTTTGCGAGCGCCGCAGTGGTCGCGTAGTTGCCGAGCGTCGTGCCCAGGGTCGCGCTCGTCACGTAGCTGCCGAGCTGCGTCGCGAGGCTCGCGGTCGTGACGTAGCCACCCAGCGTCGTGTTGAGCGAATTGCTCGTGACGTAGCCACCCAGCGTCGTGTTGAGCGACGTGCTCGTGACGTAGCTCGAGAGCTCGCTCTTCTTGGCGTAGTCGGCGAGCGTCGTGTTCAACCCCGAGGTCGTCACGAGGTTCACCAGCGCCGCGTCGAGCTCGGCCTGCGTGGCCGGGTCGAAGTCGAGCTCGGCGATCGACACGCACCCAGTCGAGCAGACGAGCCCGTTCGAGGTCGTGGCCGTCGTCGCGGTGTTGGCCGTCGTCGCCGAGGCCGCCGAGGTCGCGTAGTGCGAGGCGTACGCGAACGGCGAGACCGCGAGCGCCTGGCGCGGGAGCGGCGCCTCGTTGGCGACCACGCCCGGGCCGGCTTCGAGCTGCACCTGCACGTAGACGTTGTTGTTGTTCTTGAAGATGTCCGGCCCGAGGCCCGGGTAGAGGACATCATTGCCGAGCGCCACGTCGAAGAGGCCGCCCGACACCTGCACCCCGGTGATCGTCTGGGTGAAGAGGCGCGTGCCCGCGGTCTCCGCGTTCCAGAGCGACACCGTGATGGTGTAGTTGCCGTCGCTCGCGACGCCGGCGTTGTTCGTCAGGTACCCCTGCACCGTGAGGGTGCTCGGGATCGCGTGCGCAGTCCCCGCGGCGACGAGGCTCGAGAGCCCCATCGCCATCGCGATGGAAGAAGCCAACATTCGTCTGGTCATGATCTGAAACCTCCGTCGCTCGGATGCCGCTAACAGGGTGTGGGGGAAGTCGAGAGAGTGCAGGGGGCTCGCTGAGCTCGGTCGCAGGGGTCGGAGGGCCGCGCGGCGGTACCTCCGGCGTCCAAGCTACCGGCGGGTCCCCGGGTGGAAGCCAAAGCGAATCTTGTGGACGCCGTTCGAAGAAAGGCCGACCAGGCTCTGCCCGATGCTGCCGCGCAGCCACGTCGCACCGGTGCCCTTCTTGGACATGACGCCCGCGGGCACGTGCAGTCGAACCTTCGAGGCGCCGCACGCGATGGTCTGCGCCAGGCAGCCGCCATTGCCGTCGCACACGCCGATGTGGCAGGCGTCGTCGAGGTTCGAGCAGTTCAGCGCCGTGCCGCCGCAGATGCCCCCGGTGCACACGTCGTTGGTCGTGCACGGGTTGCCGTCTTCGCAGCTGCCGGTGCGCGCCACGTTCGAGCAGGTCCCGTTGGCCAGGCACGAGTCGTTCGTGCACGGGTTGCCGTCGTCGCAGTTCTTGGCGGTGCCGCCGCACGCGCCGTCGTTGCACGTATCGTTGAGCGTGCAGGCGTCGCCGTCATTGCAGCTCCCGGTCTTGGGAGCGTAGACGCACGCGCCGGAATTGCAGCTCGGCGTGACGCACGCGAGCGCCTTGCCCGGCGGCGGCGTCGTGCAGTCGCTGGCGTTCTGGCACGCGCAGCTCGGGGTGCCCTGGCAGGTCCCGTTCACGCACGTGTCGAAGCTCGTGCAGCTGTCGCCGTCGCTGCAGTTCCCGGCCTGCGGCGTGTTCGCGCACCCGGCCGCGCCGTTGCACTGGTCCTTCGTGCAGACGTTCGAGTCGTCGCAGTTGCCGGCCGCATCGTCGGGCGTCCCGTTGCAGTCGTCGTCGACGCCGTTGCAGATGTCCTTGGCCGGGGTGCGCGCATTGCACGCCGTCAGCCCGCCGGCGCCGCAGAAGCGCTCGCCGGTGCAGGTGCCAAACGAGTTGCTGAGCGTGCAGTTGGTCGACGCGCCGAGCTCGAGCGCGATGTCCGAGCACCCGCAGGTCCCGCTGTCGGGGACGCACTGACCCTGGACGCAGCCGAACTCCTCGGGGCAGTCCCCGTCGCCCGAGCAGGTCTCGCCGCAGAACGACCCGTTCGATCCGAACGAGAGGCACTTGCCCGTTCCGCCCGCGCGGCGGCAGTCGGCGTCGGCCCGGCACGGCGCGCACAGAAAGTCGCTC
>JAEUKJ010000308.1 GCA_016792665.1 Deltaproteobacteria bacterium
CTCCTGCACATGGAGATCGTGCAAGAGCGGCTCGAGCGCGAGTTCGACATGGATCTGGTCATCACGGCGCCGAGCGTCGTGTACCGCCTGACCTTGAACGACGGCAGCGAGAAGCTCGTCGAGAACCCGCGCACCCTGCCCGACCCGGTGCACATCAAGGCGCTGGGCGAGCCCATCGTCAAGGCGTCCATCCACACGCCGCAGGAGTACGTCGGCAACATCATCAAGCTGTGCGAGGACAAGCGCGGCGTCCAGAAGGGCATGGTCTACTTCGGCCCGACGCGCGTCATGCTCACCTACGAGCTGCCGCTGTCCGAGGTCATCCTCGACTTCTTCGACAAGCTGAAGACGTGCTCGCGCGGCTACGCGTCGCTGGACTACGAGGTCATCGAGTTCCGCGACGACGACCTCGTCAAGGTCGACATCTACGTCAACGGCGACAAGGTCGACGCCCTGGCGACCATCATGCACCGCAGCCAGGCCGAGCGTAAGGGTCGCCAACTCTGCGAAAAGCTGAAAGAAATCCTTCCTCGCCACCAGTTCGAGGTGCCTATCCAGGCGGCCATCGGCGGGCGCATCATCGCGCGCGAGACGGTCAAGTCGATGGGCAAGAACGTCACCGCCAAGTGCTACGGCGGCGACATCTCGCGCAAGCGCAAGCTGCTCGAGAAGCAGAAGGAAGGAAAGAAGCGGATGAAGCAGTTCGGCAAGGTCGAGATCCCGCAGGACGCGTTCATGGCGATCCTGAAGGTCGACTGAGTCTCACCCCGAGGGCAGTCGGGCGGAAGCCTGGAAGAGGGGCGAGGCCCGTGCGGCCCGCTCGGAGAACCGAACGATGCAGACGCGAGCCCAGACCCCCGAGAAAGGCGGCAAGCCCAAGAACGTCGGGGTCGAGCCGGAGCCGAGCCCGAAGAAGATCGTCAAGCGCGCGGCCGAGCTCGTGCGAGAAGGCGACCTCCTCGTGCGGAAGAAGGGCAAGAAGATCTCCGACGAGGCCCGGGCCGAGGTCGCCGCCTCGCTGGAGGCGGTGAGGGCCCTCATCCCGACGCGCAAGAACAAGGTCGTGCTCCAGCCGAAGCCCCTCTACCAGGCGGCCATCGACCTCGACCGCGGGTTGCAGAAGCATCTGGGCACCTGGCGCAAGAGCCAGCTGCGCGAGTTCCTGGAGGCCATCCTCTGGGCCCTCGGCCTCGCCCTCATCATCCGCTGCTTCATCTTCGAGGCCTTCTCGATCCCGAGCTCGTCGATGTACCCGACGCTCCACATCGGGGACCACCTCTTCGTCAACAAGCTCTCGCTCGGCGTGTACTGGCCGTTCTCGCCCGCGCGCGCCATCCAGTGGGCCCAGCCCGACCGCGGCGACGTCATCGTCTTCCGCTTCGCGCCCGAGCGGTACCCGAACGACCCGCTCTTCGGCGAGGACTTCATCAAGCGCGTCATCGGCCTGCCGGGCGACCACATCCGGCTCGAGAACGACACGATCATCTTGAACGGCAAGCCCATCAAGACCGAGGTCGTCGACAAGACCCAGTGCGGTCAGTTCGGCGAGGACTGGGAGACCAAGCCGCGCGGCTTCTGCCCGTGCGTCATCCAGCGCGAGACCATCGAGGACGAGACCTGGCTCTCGCAGCACCTCCTGCCCGGCTGCGGTCGACGCGAGGACTGGTCGGGCAACTGGCCGCAGGAGAAGAAGCCCTACGGCACCATCAAGTACTTCGGCGACACGGCGACCAACCCGAACTGGCCCGAGGTCATCGTCCCCGAGGGCCACGTGTTCGTGATGGGCGACAACCGCGATGCCTCCGAGGACGGCCGCTTCTGGGGCTTCGTGCCGTTCCAGCACATCAAGGGCAAGGCCTTCGTCATCTTCTATCCGTTCAACCGGGCCTTCACCTGGATCGACTGAGGCCGGGGCTCGGCCCTCCCCGGGGCCGCCCCGAGAGCCCTCGAAGCACCGCATGACACCGCGATCCCCGCGCGTTTGGCTTGACCTCGAAGCCGCCCCGCGCGATGAGACCGCCTCGCTGGGTCGGTAGCTCAGCCGGTAGAGCACCGGACTTTTAATCCGATGGTCGCGGGTTCGATCCCCGCCCGACCCAAGCCCCTCAG
>JAEUKJ010000325.1 GCA_016792665.1 Deltaproteobacteria bacterium
CCTCATCGCCGAGGTCCGCCAGGCCATCCTGGCGCTGCGCGACGAGGCCCGCGCGCTCATCGCCGAGCACGCCGCGCGCTGAGTCGTCCTTGCGGGCGGAGCCGACACCGACCTGCCTGCTCGCCGACCCGGGCCACAGTCGTCACGCTGCCCCCGCACCGAGTCGTCGCCACCTCCTCACAAGAAGTCCCACAGAGGGACCCAGACGCCCACGATCAGTCCATAGTCGACCGCGTCCCGATGGCTTGCGTAGTTGGCATTGAACCCTAGGTAGACCGGGAACTTCGGGTACACGAACAGGCTGATGGTGCCGCCGATCTCGAAGAGATCACTCCACGAAGCCTTCGGGGCGTCTTCCGTCCGAGGCTCGAGGTAGTTGCCGAGATTGACGAGTGAGATATCCGCGTGGAGGCCGAAGGTCGGGTTGAAGGTGTAGTCGAGGCCGAGCCCCAGCGTGAGCCCTGGCCGTCCACGTTCCCCCTCGGACGCGGCGCCAGAGAAGGAACGTCCCCAGCGGAGCGAGCCGCCGAGAGAGATGATGACCTCGGCTCCCTTCACCTCGTTGCGCGACGCGAGGAAGTCGACCAGGCCCTCCACGGCCGCGATCTGCGCCTCACGCCGCGCGGCGCGCTCCTCAGCGGTCTTGGGCTGGCTGTCGTCGGCCTGAGCGAAGCCGACGAAGGTCCCCACAACGGCGCCAACACGCAGCAGTGCAGAGTCCGACAGGGAAGGCAGCGCTGCGCGGAGGAACGACGCGAAGCCCGCCATGGCGCTCTGGATGTCGCCGGCCGAGATCGCCTGGAGGATGCTCAGGACGTTGCGCAGCTCCTCCTTGTGATCGGCCAGCGTGGACTGCGCGGTAACCATGAACTGTCCGCTCGTCGCCAGGTCGAGGATCGCCGCGAGCGCCCCGACCGCGCTCACGAGCATGTCCCGGGGAGTTCGGTCGGGACCACGGACAAACGATGCTACGAGCTTGCTCGCGAGGCCGACGAGAGCCTCTCGGTGCTTCGCAAGAAGGTTTGGATCGGAGACGAGCGTCTCGGCGATCGCAGTGAGGCGCTCCCACGAGCAGCCACCACTCGAGCCGCACGATGACGCGACTTGGAAGGCGCTCGTGACGACCCGATCGATCGTATCCGCGTCCGAACTGTCGACCCCCAGCGGTACGAGGAGCTCCTTCCACTTCGTGCGTCCAATGGCGTCGATCACACGTCGGGCCGGGTCGACGTCGGTCTTTTCCCGCGCGGCGGCGTCGATGACAACGCCAATGACCCCTATCACTCCGATGGCCTCCTTCGCTGGGATCGCACTCGTGATCGCGCCTTTGGCCTTCTCGATAGCTAGCGCGATGAGCGCGGCCTTCGCGTCCCTGACCAACGCCTTGACGAGCCCGCGCCCCGACGACGCGAGATCTTCGAACCGCAGCGTCTCGAACAGCTTGCACGTCTCCGGGAAGAGCGACTTGCCGCCGCTTCCAGGCAGGAGCTTACAGAACGTCTCTGCCAGGCGCGCACGAATGACGTCTTGAAGCGCGGCCCGCGCACGCCGGAGTACGATGGTTCCGAGGACGTCGAGAAAGGCGATGCCGGTATCGACCGCGGGTCCGAAAGCGCGCCCACCTCCCGCGGCCGGAGCCGTCGTCGACTCCGACTTCGACGCCTCGAGCGCCCCGATTGCCTCCGAGCGCGCGTCAGCTCCTCCCGCCGGGGTGCTTGCCCTTACGCCGCCGGGAGCCAGGTTGATGCTCACGCTGAAGCTGCCGTCCTTGGCGCTGAGCGGGAGCGTGGCACAAGACCCAGGCACGAGCTTCACGGCGGCATTGACCAGCTTTCCGCTGCCATCCGGCTGCATGATCGGCTCGGACCAGAACGAGACCTGCCAAGTGCCCGCCCCGAGAGTGACCTCCCGCACGAGCCCGGCCCCGACCTGCGGATCCCACTCGACCTCGAAGCTCTTGACCTTCAGGTCCCCGGCCGCCGCGTCGACCCGGTCAAAGTGGCACACGAGTCGCGACGGCGGCATCGCCGACGGAATGACCCGGTAGGTCGTAGGGCCGCTCGTGACGACGCACTCGCCGTCCTTGGCGGCTGCCGACTGCACCCAGGTGGTCGCCAAGAGAACCAGCGCGCCCACGACCCATGACGTCAGCCTATCGAACCGCACTCGCATCCCCGTACCTCCTGCGCTCGAAGCGCCTGATGACTTCGTCGACCCAGCCCGCCTGGGCATCGACGCGCGTGTAGATGCCGCCGTCGCCGCATCGCCTACGCGCCCCGGCGATGGGGCGCGACGTGATGCCGACCACTTGCCAAGCGCAGTAGGCGAGGCACTCGGAACGGCCTTCGGACGCTGGTTCGCTCCATGGGGACGCGCTCCCGAAGGGAAGCTCCCGAGCCCCCTCGACGACGAAAGGCCGCCCGACACCCTCCGGCGTTCGTTCGCTCACGAGCTCATAGAGAGGACCACCGCTGTCCCCGTCGCAGGTGTCTGCGCCTCGCGCCCCGGGCACCGCGAGCTCGATGCCAGGCCTGCACCCGCGCCGCAAAGCGTCCGCACGCCCGTCGCAGCCCCATCCCACGGCCAGGATGTCCCGCGGGTGGAGGCGACCGAAGGGCGTCGTTTGCTCGGCGATGATCCCAAACCCCACGTGCTGGAGCCGACCCAACGGGGGCGTCGCGTCCCCCACGCCTCGGCGAAGCGCGGCATGTCCGCCCTCCGACGACAGCGCGAGCATCGCGAGGTCGATCGTCGCCTCTGGATGGGGCTCCCAGCCCGAGACCGGAGTCTCCCGCCCCATGGCCTCCAGCCCACCAAGGCGAACTCGGGTCGCCGGCAGGCAGTGGGCCGCGGTCAATACAGCCCGCTCCGACACGAGCACGCCACTGCAGCGGTATCCTTGCTCATCACCCACGAGCACCGACGATGACAGCGGGACCGGATCGAGTCGCAGTGCGGGCTCGCCCACAGGTGCGGTCGGGATGGGCGCCTCCACTTTGGGACCGCACTTGCGGATACCGCTTACCTTGCGTAGTGCGGCCCCCGGCGTCTGCCGCGCGAGGGCGAGGTCTTCCTTGGTGGGGTCGAGGAAGACCCCACAGACGCGATCCGCGAAGTCATTCAACCTCGCCAGGGTCGAAGCCCGAATCGCTTCACCGACCTCGATCTCCCCCTTCGGGCCGGTCGCGATTCCGTCGGTGACGACGATGAGGCTGGCACCCGGCCCGAGCGCCGCCAGTTGGCCGAGCCCGAGATCGATCCCGTCGGCCAGCGGCGTAAGCGAACGCGACTTGTCCCGGAGCAGCTGCGAGATGCGGGCCCCCCATGGGCCATCCAGCCGATAGGTCTGCTCCACCCGAGCGCCATTCGTGAAGACCTGCTCCCCGTTGTGGGACGCACGCGATTCGACCGGAAACGAGATGACGTGGATCCGGCTCGTCGGAGAAAGGGTACGAGCCGCAAAGACCGCCTCGAGCCGAGGCAAGACGCTGTGTTCGGCAATGCCATACCGGGCCGTGACGCTGCTCGATCTGTCGACGACGACGACGACGTCGGTCGGCGAAGGTGGCTCTGGCTCCACCCAATCATCGTTCGACGTGACACAGCAGAACCACTGCGCGCGCGCCGGGACGGCAAGCATCAGCAAGGCCGCAGCCACGATGACGAGCGACGTCCCGCGCAGGGTAGGGGCGCACTTGGATGACACAAGAACTCTCCCCGAGCGGCGGGAAGCCGCGGGTTGCCGGACGTTGGGCAGGCGAAGATGCACCGCGACGCGACGTGACCCGCGGGCACACAGCAATAGTGTCCTCGGAGACGCCAGCGTTTTGGGATTTTCTCCTCTACCCTACCCAGCCCGTCTCGCACACCGGACTCAGCCGCCCTTCAACGCACCAAGCCCGAGACCACGGACCTCGGAGCTTCGGAGCTCGCGCCATCGACCCCGATCCCCTCGCTCGGAAACACGGGGCTCCCCGGCGACCACAGCTCTACGCTCGTCGGGTGCTCTTCGTAGTGGCTCCGGTTGACCGTCACCCGCACTGGCGCTCGCCCTGCACGAAACAACGCCCACTCGCCCTTGGCGTGCAGCCTCTCCGCGCGCCAACCACGTGGCAAGAGCCCGTCCAGCCTCAACGCGGCTTCCAGATCTCCGAGGTCGCACGCCGCCCTCTCTCTCGTCACCGCCGCGAAGTCCAGCTCGGCCATCGCGTCCAGATCCAGGCCCTGGGCATCTTCCTCCGCGATCTCGCGCTCGAGGTCGTCCAACAGCCGCTGCCTCGCGAGACGCCCGGCCGCGGTACCCGGATCCCGTCCATCCTCCAGCCTCGCGGCATCACCGAGCTCACCCCGCGTCGCCCTCGCGATGCGCGTCGGCAATCGCGACAAGATGGGCTGCAGCTTCCCGACGACGGCCGTGAAGAGTCCAATCCGCTCGGCCAGCGCCCGATACACATCGGCTTCGACCGTGTCCTCGTAGTGCAGGTTGACGATGCGGATGTCCTCGAACCGCTGTCCCAGCCGGTCGATGCGCCCGATCCGTTGCTCGACCCGCATCGGGTTCCACGGCATGTCGTAGTTCACGAGCGCTCCGCAGAACTGGAAGTTCAGGCCTTCCGCCGCCGCGTCGGTCGCCAACAGCACGTCCGCCTCTCCGCGCGCAAAGCGCCGCTTGATCTCGTCCCGCGGGACCCACTGCCAGGACCTCTGGTCCCCAGGGGTCCCACGCGGCCCCGCGCTCGGCACCTCCCCGCCGCGCCCCGAATAGCAGAAGACCCGGAGCCCCTTGCCCGACAGCAGCCCGCGCAGGAAGTCCAGCGTGTCGGTGAACTGCGTGAACACGATCACCTGTCCGTAATCGGCGTCGCGCAGCTCAGCGATCACCCGCTCCAGCTCGACCGCCTTCGAGTCGAGTGGCAGCCGCCGCACCTCGGCCAACAAGCCGTCGATGTCCCGCGCCTCCTCTCGGACCAGGGCCTTCTTCGCCATGGCCCGCGCCTGCTCGTCGTCGATCTCTTCCGCTCCTGCAACGCCTTCGTCGCCGATCGCGGACTCCAGATCCTCCTCGTCGAACGACGGCACCCCCTCGCGCATCGCCCGCAATCTCCCCGCCAACGTCTCACGCAGCGCCGCGAACGAGCTCGCGAGCCGGCGCCGGTAAATCGTCATGACGAAGCCCACCGCGTTCTTCTCGCTCTCCTTCGCGTTGTTCCAGGTCGACGCGATGTAGTCCTCGACCGCATCGTAGAGCGCACGCTCCCCTTCGCTCATCACGATGAACCGATCCTCGACCCGCCTCCGCGCCAGCCGCGCCGTGAGCTTCCCTTCCGCGATATAGCGCCTCAAGAGCTCGCGTGTATGTCGCGACACGAGCCGCCCGACCGGCGAGCCCTCGCGCATCACCTGGACCGCGATCGCCCGCTTGTCGGCCGAGAGTTGGCTCCGCGGTGTCGCCGCCTGATCTCGCAGCGCCCTCAAGAGGTTCTTCGCCCCGAGCCCGCTGCCCATCCGCCGCTTCACGACCTCGTCCGAGATCGGGCCGAAGGTCGCTTCGGCGCTCCTGAACATCCGCGCCAGGAGCTCGAAGTCCTGCGAGCCGAGGCTCGGCTGTCCGACCAGCCGATAGAAGCGCTCGAACCCATCGGGGCTCCAATCCCTCGGCAACCCAAGGAGGCTCAGCAAGTCCCAGAGCTCGACCGGGTGCACCTGCATCGGCGTCGCCGTCAACAACAAGAGCCCTTGCGTGCGCAAGGTCAGCCCCTTCATGAGCTGGAGGAGCCGATTCGGCCCCTCCTCGCCGATCCCGCCCGCCCCTTTCCGCCGCGCGTGATGCGCTTCGTCCAACACCACCAAATCCCACGGCTCGGCCGCCAGCAGCGCCTGCGCGCGCGCCTGCCGCCTCACGAGATGGCTCGACGCGAGCACCACGTCTTCTTTGGGCCAGCTCGCGCCCCCGACCTTGTCGACCCGCCCGGCTCCCTCGCTCACGCCGACCGCGCCCGGCAACCACCTGAGCTCGTTCCCGTCGTAGATCGGCCAGCTCAGGTTGAACTTCTCTCTCAGCTCGAGCTGCCACTGCGACAGCACCGCCTTGGGCGCGAGGACGAGGATGCGCTTCGCTCTCCCCGACAGCCACGCCTGCCGCAGCAGCATGCCGGCCTGGACCGTCTTGCCGAGGCCCACCTCATCCGCGATGAGCAAGCGCGTCGGCCACCCCTCGTACATCCGCAGATAGGCCCGCTCTTGATGCGGCCAGGGTTCGACCGCGGCCGTCGCGACGCCGACCCACTTGCCCCCATCTTCCGCCACGGGCGCGTTCCGCACCGCCGCCCAGAAGCGCGCGCGTCGCGCATCCCTCTGGACACCGTCGTCGTCACCCGCCCCCGCCGCCTCCCCCTCCCCACCCGCGCCCGCCGGCTCGCTCGCCTCGACCCCTTTGGCCTCCGCGGCCGTATGCGCCCCGGTCACCTCGTCGTTGCCCAGACCCTCTCGCGCCTCGCCAGCCCCCTCGGCCTCTGCTTCATCCAGCAGCTCCAGCCGCCGCGGCCTCTGCCCCTCGCTCGGCGCGTGCGTCAAGAGTCGTTCCCGCACCGCTGTCGGCACATCGACCACCCGCGCATGCGGCGTCTCGTCCGCCCACAACCGCTCGAAGCTCGCCCTGGTGACCGCGGCGTACCCCGCGCCCTCCTGCCAGCTCGCAAAGACGTTGATGCTCTCCCAGTTTCCGCCCTCGCCGCCGAGCCAGCCCATGACCGTCTCGTTGACGCTGCCCTGGAACGCGACCTCATCCCCCCACGCGTCCTGGACCACGCCGACCTTCTCGTGAAAGATCGCCTGCCCCGCCATGACCTTCCGGTCCGGCCCGCACGGCACCGCCACCTTCACGTCCAGGTGCCCGCAACGCACCATCCACGCCAACAGCTCGAGCGCGTCCACCTCGTCCTGCCCCGCCGCCTCCAACGGCCAATCCAAGCGCCTCTCGATGACCTCCCTCAAGGCCTCGCCGCGCGCGATCGCCGCCACCTCATCGCTACCCAGGGTGCACCCCACGACGAGCCGCATGCGCCCGCCATTGCGGACGAGGTGCTCGATCCCACGCGCCGCCACGCACAGGATCTTGGCCGAAAAGAAGCCCGTCGACCGATCGTAGCGCACGGCCGGCTCCATCACCGGCACGAAGAACCCATCGATCAAACTGTCGACGCTCGAGTCGTATCGGAGAGCCCAATCGCTGTCTCGGAGTCGCTTCACCATCCGCCACCATCAGGTCTCATCGAGCAGTATGTCTTCGGCGACCGGCATGACCTCGGAATCCCCGTCGGTGTTGGCGAGGACCCGCACCCGCCGATTGAGCTTGGGTCCGATCGTGTCGTCGTGCTCGCCTTTCCGGATCCTGAACCAGGAAACGCTCGGCCCCTCTTCGATGGCGATCTTGGGCGTCTTGCCGCGCAGGCTTACCGACTTCAAGATCCCCGAAAACGTGGGCGTTCCAACCCGTTGGCGCGCTCCCAGACGGTCGCTCCAGAGCGACCGATCCTTGGGCTCCAGCGTGATCTCCCGTCGCGCCGTCCTCCCGACGAGAGTGACCTTGGCCATCATCTGGTCGTCTGGCGAGATGTCGCGTAGCGCCCGGGCCAGCGGCCGCCGGTACTCATCAGGAAGCGCCTCGAAGGCTTCCTGGCGCCCCGTCGCGAGCTCCAACAAGAGCGCGAC
>JAEUKJ010000329.1 GCA_016792665.1 Deltaproteobacteria bacterium
CGAGTCTGAGACCGATCTCGAGCGAGACGAGGCGCAAAGGAATCCATGCGAGGTCCGCGGGCTCGGAGATGGGAAATGAGAGCCCTCGGAGCTCGCCCACGATGTAGTCCCAGCGGCGCAGAGCCGCCAGCACCCACGGTCTGGCTTCGGCTCGCAAAGAAAGCGGAAGCGCGATCTCAACCCACGCACCGACGATAGCCTCGAGCGATGTCGTCTCGATCGACTCCCCGTTGAAGAACCGCTGGATTGTCTTGTCACCCGTGCCAGCGAGCCTCACGACTTCATCACGCGGTACCCGAAGGTCGTTGCCTAGCGCGCCCAGGATGTGGCCGCCGCTCGGCAAGGTGAGCCCCTCTCGGCTGGCGCCAGTCACATGACGCCTTTCCATTCTGATCCTCCTGTCTGCCACCGGCGGTCCGCCGCCGCCACTCCGTGAACTCAACTTCGACGACCGAGGCGGGAGCGCCTCGTGCGACACGCTCCCGCCTCGAGTCTGCTCATCTCAGGCTAATTCTGGCCGCGTCCCTTGGCTGCGTTGTCGGCCGCGGCGCGTTGGGCGCGTGCCTTGAAGTCGGCGTTGGTGCGGACGCGGTCGGCGTGGGCTTGGATGCGGGCGGCATCGTCACCGGTCATCGGCGTGGGCTTTGCCGGAGGCTGGGACTTGGGTTGCGACGGCTGGGACTTGGGCGTGTCGGACATTCGGAACTCCTACTTTCTTGGCAGCATGGGGGAACGCTCCGGGCCGCGACGACGGTGGAACGTGTGCGGAACATCCACACGCCATCCAGACGCAGCAACCCACGTTCGCCGGACAGTCGGCTGGAACTTCTTCCTGGGCGCCGGAAATGGCGATGCTTGGCCGCTCTGAGGGCCTTCCATGCGCGACGAGAGACGCTTGGTCTGACAGCCACGGGCGCGGAGTGCGACGGGCCTTTCGCGTCTGGCGCTTTGTTGACACAATCCCCGCCGACCATGGATACCGCCCCCGACCCCAGAGGCCCCAGCGAAGGCGAAGAGCTCGTCGGCCAGACGCTCGCGGGGCGCTACGCCGTGACGCGCGTGCTCGGGCAGGGGGGCATGGGGGTCGTGGTCGAGGCGCGCCACCTCGGCATGGACCGGCTCGTGGCGCTGAAGCTCCTGCACGCGAGCTACTCCCAGAACCGGCACGCGGTCTCGCGCTTCGAGCGCGAGATGAAGGTCGCCTCGCGCCTCGAGCACCCGGGCTGCGTGCGGGTCTACGATGTGGGGCAGGCCGGTCCCGAGGCCGACAACCGCCTCTTCCTCGCGATGGAGCTCCTGCGCGGTGGCACGCTCGGTGCCCTCATCGAGGGCGAGGCAGCGCGCGGCACGCGGCTGACGACGGGCCGCATCGCCGCACTGGGAGCGCAGATCGCGCGGGCGCTGGACGCCGCGCACCGCGAGGGGATCGTCCACCGCGACCTCAAGCCCGACAACGTGATGCTCCTCGACACCCCCGAGGGCGAGGTCGTCAAGGTCGTCGACTTCGGCATCGCGCGCTTCTTCGGGGACGCCGAGCCCGGCCAGCTCACGGCCGAAGGCGCGGTCGTCGGGACCCCGACCTACATGTCGCCCGAGCAGGCGATGGGGACCGAGATCGGGCCCGCGAGCGACCTCTACTCGCTGGGCGTCGTGCTCTTCGAGATGGCGACCGGCGAGGTGCCGTTCTCGGCGCCGACCCACGTGAGCCTCATGGTGAAGCACGTCCAGGAGCCGCCGCCGCGCCCGAGCACGCTCGCCCCCGTGCCGCCCGAGCTGGAGCTCCTCATCCTGGCCTGCCTCGAGAAGGACCCGCGCGCCCGCCCTCCGTCGGCCCTCGAGGTCGCGCGCCGGCTGGACGCGCTCGTCGCCGGCCGACCGGGTATCGGCGCCCTGGCGGCCGACACGCAGCGCTCCCGGTTCACCCCCTCGTTGCACGAGACCGACCCGTCCGCGCTGGCGCTGGATCGCCCCGCCGAGCGCGCCGCGTCGCCGCCACCGCCAGAGGCCCTCGGGCCACGGGACAGCGCGCAAGCCACGGCGCCACGCCGACCGATCTGGCCGCTCGCCGTCGGGCTCGGCGCGATCGCGACGGCGATAGCCCTCATCGCGATCCTCGGCGGCACGAAGCCCGCGCCGGGCACAAGCGCCCCAGGCGCCAGCGCCACGCCCGCGAGCGACGCGGCCGCCGCGAGCGCGGCCACGAGCGATGCGGCGGCCCCGCCGAGCGAGGTCTCTGACCCAACGCTGACGGGCGCCCGGGCGCGGCTCGACGCCCTGCTCGCGGCCCGCGGCGCCCCTCTCGCCCCAGAGCCCTGTCGCCTCGGCTCGGCGCGCGCCATCACGCTCGCCGTCGCGACCCTCGAAGCCGCGGACGCGCTCGCGCGCACGCCGACCGAGACGACACGGATCCGCCTCGAGGACGCCCTCGGCGCGCAGCGCCAGCTCGCCGATGATCCGACCGCGCAGGCCGCGGAGGGGCTGCTCGCGCTGGCCAAGGGCGTCTCGGCCCTGGCGGAGGTCGGCGTCGGAGAGGGCGGGGAGGGGAACGAAGCCGCCGCGGCGCTCGCCGACAAGGTGATCGCGCGCTGCCCCGCCTGGGCTCAGCCCCACCACCTCCGAGGCAGGCTCGCCCAGCGCGCTGGCCTGAACCCAGCCGCCCGCAAGGCCTACCTCGCGGCCATCGAACGCGACGCGAGCTGGGGGGCCCCGCGCTTCAACCTCGCCCTCCTGGACCTCGACGACGGCGCGCCGGCCGCGGCCGAAGCCGGCCTGAGCGAGGTCCTGCGCGCGGATGAGCACTGGCCAGATGCCCACCTCGTCCGCGCCGAGACGCGCCTTCGGATGGGCGACGCGGCCGGGGCGCTGAGTGACGCGCTGGCGGCCATCGCGGAGACGCCCGATCGCGCCGAGGCCTGGATGGTGCGCGGCGCGGCCGAGCAGCGCGCAGGCGTCGGCGATCGCGGTCAAGCGGCGTATTGCCGCGCCAAGGCCCTGGGCCACGCCGGTGCGGCGGCCCTCTGCCCGAGATAGTCGGGGCGCGGTTTACGGGAACAGCCGACGCGGTCCTGGTGCTGATGGCGCCGCGCTTGCCCGGCGACGGCTGGCGACAATCGCGCCCGCCGGCAGCCTCGCTCCGCGAGGCCTGGTGCGAATGTGACTTCGGGCTTGCGCCAGGCCGCGCCTCGGACGAACGTCCGGGCCCCCACGAGGAGTCTTCGATGTCATCCCCCGTTCTGCGCGCCGTCCTGACGGCCTTGTTCGTGGCGGCCCTCGCCTGGCACACGGCCCCGACCCACGCGGCCGCGCCCGAGCCCGCGCCGTCGCCCGTCGCGGTCCTCTACTTCGACTACAGCGGCGGCGACGACGAGATCGCCCAGCTCCGAAAGGGGCTCGCCCAGATGCTCATCACCGATCTCTCGAACGAGCCGCGCCTCGCCCTGGTCGAGCGCCTGGCGATCGAGTCGGTCCTCGGCGAGCTCGCCCTGCAGGCCACGCGCGCCATCGACAAGGCGACCGCGGTCAAGGTCGGAAAGCTCGTCGGCGCCCGCTTCCTGGTGCTGGGCGGCTACTTCACCCACGGCGAGACGCTGCGCATCGACGCGCGCGTCATCCGCGTCGAGACCGGGGTCGTGGTCCGCGCCGTCGGCGTCAACGGCAAGGCCGACGACTTCCTCGACCTCGAGCGCATCCTCGCCGACCAGCTCGGCAAGATCCTCGTCGAGGCCCACGTCGCCACGCCGATCACCAAGAACCCGCCCAAGCTGAACCCCGGCCCCCGGGTCGAGCGCACCGCCCACGCTCGCCCCGCGCGCCTCCGCACGCGCACGGCCGCCCGCTACGGCAAGGCCCTCGACCTGGCCGACAAAGGCGACCGCGCCAGCGCCCGGAAAGAGCTCGAGGCGGTCCTCGTCGAGGCGCCCGAGTTCGGTCTCGCCAAGAGCGACCTCGCGCGGCTCGTGCAGTGAACCGCTCCATGAGAGGCTGGCTGCTCGCGCTCGCGTGGTTCGGACTGCTCGGCGGGCTCGCGCGCGCCGAGGCCCCCCGCGGCCTGCGCACGGCCGTCCTCCCGTTCGAGGACCACACCGCGGATGCCGCCCTGGGCCCCCTCGCCAAGGGGCTCACCGACATGCTCACGACCGACCTCTCGGTGCTCGGCGAGCTGACCCTGGTCGAGCGGAGCCGCCTCGGCGACGTCCTCTCCGAGCTCGAGCTGCAGCGCAAGAAGGGCTCGCCCGTCGACCCCAAGACCGCGCAGAGACTCGGAAAGTTGGTCGGTGCCGAGCTCGTCGTCCTGGGCGGCGTGAGTGCCTTGGCGCCGACCTTGCGCCTCGACGCGCGGCTCGTCTCGGTCGAGCGGGGCGAGGTCCTCGCGACCGCCAAGGCCGAGGGGCCCATCGACGACTTCTTCCGGGTCGAGGCGGATCTCGCGCGTGCGCTGGCCAAGGAGCTCGGCGTGGCGCTGACCCGCCTCCAGGAGCTCCGCATCGACCAGGCCGAGACGCGGCGTCTCGACGCGCTGCGCGCCTACGGCGAGGGGCTCGACGCCGCCGACAAGGGCCAGCCCGAGGCCGCCAAGGTCGCCTTCAAGAAGGCGCTCGGCGCCGATCCCGACTTCGCCAAGGCCCAGGCCGCGCTGGCCGAGCTCGAGCAGCGGGTCGCCGTCCTCGAGACCTCGGGCGGCCTCATCCTCAAGCCCAGCGCGCCGATCGACGACTGGGTCAACCACCGGATCCACCTCGAGCGCGGCGAGCGCGCGGCGGCGCTCACCGATCTCGAGGCCCTGTTCCCGCGCTGGCTCGCCGGGCGCCAGGGCCTTCCCGTGGACGCGATCCTCGCCTGGGCTGGCCTCGCCCTGACGCCAGGCCAGGATCCCGCGGTGCGAGCGGCTGCGCTGCCCCCGCGGTTCGCGCCCGCAGCGGCCGCGGCGCTCCGGCTGCTCAACGGCGAGCCGGCCGCGTTCCAGGCCCTGACCGAGCTCCAGGCCAAGGCCGACGCGCCGACGCGGATCGGCCTCCAGGTGCTCGCGTTGAAGGCGCTGCGTGCCATCGCCAAGCCGTCCCACATCGAGGTCCAGGCCGAGCTCCGCGCCGTCGACGCCTTGACCGAGCTCGGCCCAGCGCTGGACGCGAGCTTCGTCGCCCCGCAGGCGCGTGCCGTGTTCGAGGACGAGCTCAACGCCCGTCGCGCCTTCTGGGACCCGGCCGTTCCGTATGCGGCGAGCCCGCGCGAGCTGGCCGATCCGCCGGCCTTTGTCCGCTGGCTGGACCGCCGGCACTTCGTGGTGTGGCTCGCCGATCCGAGTGCCAAGGACCTCGAGGCGCGCGTCCCGGGCGGCGAGGTCGTGCCGCTCGGCCCGGCCGGGGCCGCCTTCGTCGCGCCCGAGGTGGGCCTTCCGATGACCAGCTCCGCGGGCGAGCTCAGTTCGCCCGAGAAGCTCGAGCGGGGGCCGGGAGAGGTCGTCCTGACCTGGACCACCGAGCGCGAGCGGCCGCCCGGGGGCACGCGCGCCACCTACCGCTTGAAGACCTTCGTCCCGCCGGTCCTCCTGGGCGAGCCCGACCGGCGCGAGATGCGCGTCTCGCTGGGCGCGATGGTGCCGATGCAGCTCCTCGTCGAGCCGTCGATCGGCCTCCTGTCGCGCCCCATCGCCCCGTCCAGGATCGGCATCAGCTACACCTTCGACCCGCGGCTGGGCCACCGCCCCGGCCTCTCGGGTGGTCTCATGGAGCTCACGGTCCACGGCGCCCCGCGCAAGACCTGGGTGCGCGACTTCATCGCGCTGGCCGATGGCCGCCCCGGGTTCCTCGCCACCTCGGCGCGGGCGGCCTACGTGCTCGGGCGCGAGGTCATGCTCTACGAGCGCGACAGCGCGCTCGGCACCGATCCGCGGCCCCATCCCCCGTGGCCCTACGCGATCATGCTGGCGCGCGCCGGCTTCCGGAAGCCGGCCATCGATCTGGCGCTGGCACTCATCGACAGCGGCGACCGTGCCGCCTGGAAGGCGACGCTGACCAGCGAGACGTTGACCTACGGGTGGCTCTACCTCCTGGCCTACGCGAGCGCCGAGCGTCACCGCGTGGCCGAGCTCGCCCGAGGCCTCGACGCGCTGCCGGGCGGTCGCCGCGCCTTCGCCTCGACCGCGTTCGTGGCGCATGCCGCCGAGCACCTCCTCGGGACGCGACCGCTCGACGCGCTGCTCACCGAGGCCCGTGAGCGCGACCAGGACGCGCGGGCCAAGGGCACGGCCGAGAGCCCGAACCGCCACGAGGACGAGGTCGCCGCGCTCCGGGCCATCGTGGCACCGCGTGACGCGATGACGACGACGCTGGCCATGCCCGCCCTTGGACGGCTCGCGCGCGAGACCTTCGAGCTGCCGGTGCTGACCCAGTGGGCGCGTGAACAGGCCCTCGCCGCGCCGCCCGCGGTCAAGAACGGCGGCCGCTGGATCGATCGCTTCGAGGTCACCGTCGATGACTGGCGCGGGTGCGAGCGCGCCGGCGCGTGCCGCCCGCTGTCGCCGTATTCGTGCGAGCCCGAGGCGGGCGGATTGTCCGGCTTTGACCTCCGGACGTGGTGGGCGGGGTCTCATTGCTTCCCGCTGGAGTCCAATCCGTACCCCGCGACCTGGGTGCCGCACGCCGACGCGAAGGCCTTCTGCCGTTGGCGCGGCGGGGCGCTGCCGACCCGCGCCGAGTGGGTCGCCGCGAGCCGCCTCGGTCCGACGCCCCCGCGCCCCGAGCTGCTCGGGAACACCAACGACAGCTTCGGCTGCGACCTCATGCCCGAGCGCGGGGACATCGCGCTCTGCGATCCGGCGGTGCCCTTCGACGGCTTCCTCGGTATCGCTCCGATCGGGGCCTTCCCGGCCGGGGCCAGCGCCATTGGCGCGCAAGATCTCGTCGGCAACGTGCGCGAGTGGCTCGACGACGGCTCGGTCGCGGGGGCGAGCTGGCTCCGCCCCATGAAAGAGAGCGGCGAGATCCGGCCCGCCGAGCGCTACGCCGACGCAGATCTCGGCTTCCGGTGCGCGTACGAGGCCCCTCCGAGCGGTCGCGCCGCGCTCGCCAAGGCCGGCAGTCCGCCGCGCTTGGCGCGCGTCGGGCTCACCTGGAAGAAGGTCCCGGCCGGGGTGCGCAAGCCCCTCGAGCGCCGCAAGGACGAGGTCCGGGTCGAGGCCGACTACGCCGTGTTCTCGGACTTCCGCGTGCCGACCTGTTTGCGGCGGAAGCTCTCGGAGCCCTGCGTGGATCTCACCGGCTTTGGCGAGCGGACCCAGGACAAGCATCGCTTCCTCTTCCCGGGTGGCCTGCGGGCGGACGCGAAGGTCGCCGCCTTCGAGATCCTCGAGTCCGAGGTCACGCGCGAGCAGTGGGCGTCGGTCATGGAGCTCGTCGATCCGAGCTGGGAGCGCTGCGCGGGCTGCGCGGCGTCACGCGTCCGCGCCGAGGAGGCCGAGGCCTTTTGCAAGAAGGTCGGCGGGCGCCTGCCGAGCGAGGACGAGTGGCTCTGGGCCCTGGAGTCGGGCGGCGACAGCGCCGAGATGTCGCTCACCCGCGCCTCGACCCGCGGAGATCGCGCGGCGGCGGCCTCGGCCAAAGCCGACAAGCACGGCGTCCGCGGGCTGCTCGGCGGACTGTGGGAGTGGCTCGCCCCCGAGGCCGGCGTCGACTCGTGGCTCACCGAGGTCGTGGGCGGCTCGTTTGCGACCCCGGCCGAGGTCGTCGGCCCCGACGCCCGCGTGACGGTGCATCGGGGGGCGCGGAGCGAGTTCATCGGTTTCCGCTGCGTGAGGTAGACACGCGCGGCTGCGCCGGGCGTCTGCGGCGTCCGGCCCCTGGTCACGGGTGCGGCGTGCGTGGGGTCGGCGCCGCGTTCCCGTCGGGCGCCTCCGTGCAGCCCTCCCCACTCGCTGGCGCGCGGATGGGGGGGGGGCGGGGG
>JAEUKJ010000330.1 GCA_016792665.1 Deltaproteobacteria bacterium
AGATGGCGATGCGCTTCGCGGTGAACCTGCTGATGTACGCAGCGTGCCTGCACTACAAGGACGATCAGGTGCACATCGACCACCTGCTCCGGACCCGCAAGTGGAAGATCCGGCCGCCGCGATGATCCACTTTCTCCTGGCTGCCGCCGCGCCGCTCACCGAGACCGAGCGCACCCTCGTCTTCCTCGGCGGCGGGTCGTGGCTCGACGTCGCGGTGTGGCTCGTCGGCGCCTTCGTCGTCGCGCTCACCGTCGTCAACCATCGCCGCCTCGAGCCGCCGGGCCGCCGTCGCATGATGGTCGCCCTGCGCGCGGCCCTGGTCGGGCTCCTCATCCTGTTCTACTACCAGCCGGCCTTCCTCGAAGAGCGCGTCGCCATCAATCGCAACGCCGTCCTCGTGCTGGCCGACACCTCGGACTCGATGGCGCTGCCGCACCAGGCGTCGACGCGCACGGCGCTCGTCGGCTCGTGGCTCGACAAGCACCGCGACTTCCTCGCCTCGCTCGCCGAGTCGCGCGAGGTCCACTTCTTCGCCTTCGGCAAAGAGGTCGGCGACCTGCCGAGTCCGGTCACGAACCCCGACGACCTCGGCGCGGCGTTGGCGCCCCACGGCTCCGAGACGCGCATCGTCGACGCGCTTCGCACCATGCGCGACCGCTTCCGCAACCAGGACATCGGCGGCGTGGTGCTGCTCACCGACGGCATCGACACCACGTCCGAGGGGCGGCGCGCGGGTCTGTCCGCCGAGCTCGAGGCCATCCTGCGCGACCTGCAGGCGCCGGTCACCTCGCTCACGACCGCGGGCGACCCCGGCATCAAGGACGTGTCGGTCATCCACCTCGCCGCCAACAACTTCGCGTTCCTGCTCAACGCGACCTCCATCGAGGCGACCCTCGAGGTCCACGGCTACCCGCCGGGGCAGCTGCTGGTGCGGCTCCTCGAGAACGGGGTCGAGCTCTCGAACGTGTTGGTCGCGACCGCCGCGGGCGAGACCAGCTACAAGGCGAAGTTCGAGTTCGTCCCGAAGAAGCTCGGCAAGCAGGTCTACACCGTCGCGGTCGATGTCCAGCCGGGCGAGATCTACGCGAAGAACAACCAGAAATCGACGATCATGAACATCGTGCGCGACAAGATCCGCGTCGTGCAGATCGTCGGTCAGCCGAGCTGGGACGAGCGCCACCTGCGCAATCTCCTGAAGGAGAATCCCAACGTCGACCTGGTCAGCTTCTTCATCCTCGTGAACCGCATGAACCTGCGGCCGCTGTCCTCGCGCGAGACCTCGCTCATCCCGTTCCCTGCGCAGGAGCTCTTCGTGGAAGAGCTCGGCGGCTTCGATCTCCTCATCTTCCAGAACTTCAACTACGGCCCCTTCCAGACCCGCGAGTACCTGCCGAACATCGCGCAGTTCGTGCGCGACGGCGGCGCCTTCTTGATGGTCGGCGGCCCGCTCTCGCTCTCGGCGGGTGGCTATTACGGGACGGAGATCACCGACGTCCTGCCGGTCGACATCCCGTCCGGGTTCGGGGCCGAGACCTCGACCGATCCGAGCAACTTCCAGCCGCGCCTCACCGACAGCGGCGGCTTCCACCCGATCACGCGGCTTGCCCTGGACCCGGCGCAGAACCGCGCCATCTGGCGCGACATCCACCCGCTCGAAGGCGTCAACCTCGTGACCCGCCCGAAAGAGGACGCGGTCGTCCTGGTCGAGCACCCCGACCGCACCTCGGCTGACGGCAAGCCGATGCCGGTGGTCGCCGTGCGCGAGGTCGGCAAGGGGCGTTCGATGGTGGTCGCCAGCGACTCGACCTGGTTCTGGAACTTCAAGGCCGGCGGCAAGGGCGAGGACGCGCACCACTACGAGGTCTTCTGGGAGAATGCCATCCGCTGGCTCATCCGCGACCCCGAGCTCGACCTCTTGAAGGTGCGCGCGCTGCGCGAGGTCGTACCCGTCGGCGAAGAGGTCGAGGTCCTGGTGACGGCCTATCTCGCGGACTATCGGCCCGCCGCGAACCAGAAGGTCGAGGTCACGGTGCGGCGTCGCGCCCCGGGTGACGAGCCCGGTCACGGCGAGATCGTGATGACGCGCCCCGACTTGAAGGCCGACGCCCAGGGCGAGCTCCGGCTCTCGGTGCCCGTTGCGACCGCGGGCATCTACGAGATCGACGCGCGCGCCGACATCGTGAAGGGGCGCACCACGACCGCGATCGACCTCTTCGTCGGTGCCGACCAGAGCGCCGAGCTCGAGCGCATCGTGGGCGATGATCGCCTGGTGGCCGGGCTCGCGAAGTCGAGCGGCGGCGCGGTGCTCGGCCTGGATGCCGACCCGTCGGACATCCCGCTCGAGAAGCCGACGGTCATGCGCGTGAAGAGCCGCAGCCACAAAGACCTCTGGAGTGCGCCCTGGGCGCTCGGCCTCGCGGTGTTGCTCTTCGGCCTCGAGTGGTGGCTCCGTCGCCGCTATGGCTACCTCTGACGAAGCCGTCGGGCTGCCTGGCCCTGCGCGACCTTCGGCGCTAATGTCATCGCGCGGACGCGGCCGCGTCGGGCCGCCGCCGGGGCATGACGAGAGAGTATGCGCAGGAGGGTGTGATGGTTCGCCGATGGGTGAGCGGCATGTCGATGGTCGTGGTGGTCGCGACGCTGGGGTGTGGCACGACCCGCCCGGCCGAGGCGCCGTGCGTGGACACCGAGACGATCTCGGCCGAGAGCTGTCGGGTCGAGCGCCTCGGTGAGGAGCGCTTCGAGTCGCCCACGCTCGGGCGTCTCGGGGCCCTGGGTCTCGGCCTGCCGATGTCGGATGTCATCGCCGCGTTGGGCCCGGCCGATGAGGTCGGCGAGCCCTTCGAAGAGGGCGCGACCGGCGAGATCGTCACGACCTACGCGTGGAAGAAGCTGGGGATCCGCATCGACTCCGCGCGCGGCAGCGGCGAGCCGACCGTCGACCCCGCGGGCACCTCCTCACCGACCACCCTCGAGTACGCGCGCAGCATCGACGTGAGCGCGCCGTTCTCGGGCAAGACGCGTCGCGGCATCGCTATCGGCAGCTCCGAGGCCGACGTCCTTGGCGCCTATGCCGCGATGATCGATCCCATGGCGACTCAGGCCGGCGAGAAAGTCGTCGCGGGCAGCCTCTTTGGCGGCATGATTTTCGAGATCGAGGGCGGCCGCGTCTCTTCCATCTTCCTCGGCGCGTCCGCAGAGTAACGCGCCGCGCTCGCCCTCGACGGGTACCCATGGCCTGGTACGACTTCTTCGCGAACTTCTACGACCGCTCGCTCGACGGGCTCTACCGCGATGCGCGCGCCGCCGCTCTCCAGGCCCTCGCGCCGGCCCCGGGCCAACGCGTGCTCGATCTGCCGACCGGCACCGGGCCCTCGACGGAGGGGCTCGCTCGCGCGGTCGGACCCACGGGCCGCGTCATCGGCGTCGACCTCAGCCGCGGCATGCTGCGCCGTGCCACCGCGCGCGCCACCCGTCTCCGCGACGACCCCGCGCTGGCGCCCATCGAGCTCTTGCACGGCGATGTCCACGCATTGACCCCCGAGCTCACCGGTGGCCCGGTCGATGCCCTCCACGTCTTTCTCGGCATGAGCACCTTCCCGCGCCCCGACGACGCGTTCGAGCGCCTCTGGGCGACCCTGCGTCCGGGCGGTCGCTGCGTCGTCGTGGACGTCTTCGCCGCGAAGCTCGGCTTCCAGGGACGCATGGTGAACCTCGTCGCACGCGCCGACATCCGGCGTCGCTCGTGGGAGCTGCTGGAGCGCGTCGCGACCGACTTCACGCGCACCGATCTGCCCTCGCGCCGCCAACACGGCGGCACCCTCTTCCTCGCGGTCGGGGTCAAGCCCGGCTGAGTGCGCTCGGCGCTCCCTCGGAGGTCGTCGTGAATCGACAAGCAGTGCGCCCGGCCACGCCACGCCGCCCCCTCGCCCTCATCGTCGCCGCCGTCTGTGGCCTGGGTCTCACCGAGGCGTGCGACCCCACCGTCGACAGCGCACCGATGCCCGAGCCCGTCGTCGGCCCGGCCGCCAACCACAACCGCATCGTCGGGCTGTACGTGGGCGACGGCGAGCTCCCCGACGGGCGCGCGATCCGGGTCGAGCTGGCCGCCGATCCCAACGCCTACGCGCACGGCCAGCTCACGGTCGACGGCACGGCCCATCCCTTCGACAACATTCCCTATGACCTGCGCAACGGCTCCCTCAAGCTCGGGACGAACGTCGCCGTCCCGGTCGGCGGGGGCACCGTGATGCTGCACGGCGTGCCTGCCGCGAGCGGGTGGACACGGCTCGACTTCGTCGGCAGTGCCGGGACCCAGACCTCCTTCGAGGTGAACCTCGCGCGCGCCGCGGCACCGCTCGGCGGGGACAATCGCTTGAGCATCGTCGCCGCGTCAGCCGACGCGAACGTCACGCGCGAGCCGGTGGTGCTCGGCTACCTCGAGACCCGCTACGCCGTCCCCGGCCCCAAGATGGGCGACTTCTCGGCGCACGCCAGCCCCGATCACGAGACCTCGACGCGCCGCTTCTCGCTCCTCATGGATGAGCTCGAGTTCGCCCGCGACGAGATCATGGTCGGGACCCGCGTCACCTTCCCGAACGAGGACGCGCAGCTCAACTACAACGAGGAGCAGCCCGACGGCACCATCCGCCAGTGGACGGCCGTGTCGGGCGCAGTCGTCTTCGACGCCGTCGATGGTGAGATGGTCTCCCAGAGCGGGGCCGAGAGCGACTTCGGCCTCTACACCTTCCACTTCGACGGGCTCACCCTCGCCCCGTCGAACTCGACCTCCGATCCCCGCTTCGTTGGCGCCCTCGGCACCTTCGGGCTCGCCTTCTCCGGCACCTCGTCGGCCGGGACGAAGTACCTGTCACGCTGAGCGCGAGCCTTCGTACCGGACTCGGCGCGCACGCACGACGAGCCCGAGCAGCGCCAGCACGACGAGGGACACGCCGCTCGGGTCCGCGCCCGCGCAGTCGCCGCCACCGCTCTGCAGGAGGAGGTCGCACGCATCGCCGCGGCCGTCCCCGTCGCGGTCCGTCTGGTCGGCGTTCGCGGTCGCGACGCAGTTGTCGATCGGATCGGGCACGCCGTCGCCATCGCCGTCGGTGCACCCCTCCAACCCCTCGTCGGTCGCGCCGTCGCAGTCGTCGTCCTGGCCGTTGCACGCCTCGACCTCGGCCTCGCCCGTCTCGTCGCACACGACGGTGAGTCCGCCACTGGCGCACACCCCGACCCCCGACCTGCACTGGTCACTGTCCTCGCCGTCGCAGGCTGTGCCCACGTCGGGATAGTCCTCGTCGGTGTCGCCGTCGCAGTCGTCATCCAGTCCGTTGCAGAGCTCGCTCATCGCGTTGGCGAACGCGTCGCAACTGTCCGCCTCGGCGCCGTCCACGCACGTCATCTCGCCGACCTGCCCCGCGCAGATGCCGACCCCGCAGCGCGTCTGCACCACGACGAAGTCCTCGTCGGTGTCGCCGTCGCAGTCCTCGTCCTGGCCATCGCAGAGCGCGTCACTCGCGGCTGGCACCCCCGGCTCGCACCCGTCCACGACCGCGCCCTCGACGCACACCCAGCGCCCCGCGCGGAGACACGATCCCTCACCGCACGCCGTCGTCCCGCCGACGTAGTCCTCGTCGGTCTGCCCGTCGCAGTCGTCGTCGATGCCGTCGCAGGTCGTGTCGCTCTCGGCCAACTTCGGCAGCGGCGTGCACACGTCGCGCCCCGCACCGTTGACGCACTGCCGCGTCCCCGCTGCCTCGCACGCGCCCGTGCCGCAGCTGGTCGCGGTCGGCACGTACTCGTCGTCCTTCACGCCGTCGCAGTCGTCGTCGACGCCGTCGCAGGTGGTGTCGGTCTCGACCGTCTTTGCCTTCGGCTGGCACGTGTTGGCCTGCGTGCCGCCCGCGCAGGTGATGGCGCCGATCGCCGCGCACGCGCCGACCCCGCACGCGGTCGGGGTCTCGACCCACTCCTCGTCGGTCTGTCCGTCGCAGTCGTCGTCGAGGCCGTTGCAGTTCGCGTCGGTCTCGCTCAGCGCCGGTCGCGGCGCGCAGCTGTCGGTCCGCGTGCCACCCTGGCAGCGCGCCGTCCCGGTCGAGGCGCAGACCCCCTTGCCGCAGGTGGTGGCGACGTCCTGCCACTCGTCGTCGGTCAGGCCGTCGCAGTCGCCGTCCTTGCCGTCGCACGTGACGTCGGTGACCTCGAGCTTCGGGCCCGGCGCGCAGCTGTCGACCTCGTCCCCGGCCGCGCAGGCGAGGGCGCCGGTACGCGCGCAGACGCCCAGCCCGCAGCTCGTCGGGACGCTGACGTACTCCTCGTCGGTGGCACCGTCGCCGTCGTCGTCGACCCCGTCGCAGGTCGTGTCGATGCACGGGCGCGGTGAGTCACACACGAAGGCGCCGGTCGCGGCACACTCGATCGTGCCGCACGCCTCGCCGAGCGTGCACGTGTCGCCGGCACGGGGGCTGCCCGCCGTCGGGCTCGACTCGTCGGTGCGCCCGTTCAGGTCGTTGTCGATGCCGTCGCAGGTCTCGGGCAACCCGATGCCGGCGTCCTTGCAACACAGGACGCCGCCCTGGCGATCGGCGAAGCGCTTGGTCAGGCTGGTGCGCTCGTTGGCAAGGGCGCAGCTCCACGCCCAGGTCGCTGCGTCGGGGTAGCCCCAGTCGGTGGCGGGGTTGTCGGCCGCGATGCTGAGCTGGTCGCGGAGGCCGGCACACGCATCACCCGCCGCACGCGTGAGCGGCCCGCAGCGATTGTCCGCGAGGCCGAGATTGCCACATCCGAAAATGGCACTCTCGAGATTCGCGGTGGCGGTGATGAGGTCCACGCACTGACTCGCGAGACGCGCCCCGCGCGACACGAAGAAGGCGCCGCCCGGTGGCGTGACCAGCGGCCCTGCGGTGCCGAGCCCCAGCTCGCCCGTGCCGAAGTTCGCATAGTTCGGGTCGACCGCGGAGGCACATCCATCCGGGCTGCGTGCGGCGATGTCGGCCTCGCCACGACAGACGTGCCAGCCCGCGGCGCAGAGGTCGGACGCTGCGCAACCGGTGCCGGTGGCGTTGGTCGCGTGATTGCCCGCGGCGCGCCCACAGGCTGGCGCAGCGTCGAGGCCGGGGACCGTCCAGGCCCCGCCACAGGCCGCGATGAAGGGGTGGGTCGCCAGCGTCATGAAGCCCTCGCGCGTGCCATCGCTGCACCCGAGGACGCTCGGCGGATTGCCGTTGCACGGCACGGGCAGTCCCTCGTCGGTGACGCCGTCGCAATCGTTGTCGGCCTGGTCGCAGAGCTCGGGCAGCTCGGGCCGCGGGCTCAGCACGAAGCCGCAGACGCCGGCGTCACAGCTGTCGCGCGTGCACGCGTTCTGGTCGTTGCAGCCGCAGCCGAGGCCGATGCGCAGCCGGAAGGAGGTGATCGGTTGACCCTGCTCGTTCAGCGCGTTGATGGTGAACGGGAACTCGAGGCCGGCCGGCCAGGTCGCGCGCGGGTCGTAGGGGTAGGGGCTCGGCAGCGACAGCGCCGCGACATAGCTGCCGGCCGCGACGTCGATGGCCCCGGTGTCGCCGTTATTGCCCGTGACGAGCTGGGCCAGCGGCCCCTGGGCGGCGTTGCGCAGCTCGACCTGCCAGCCCACGAGGTCGGCCTCCTCGGCCTGCTGCCCGCCGCTCTGGAAGTTCTCGAAGTGGAGGTGGATGACCAGCGAGACGGCGTGAGCGGCCCCGGGCAGGGCCACGCACAGCGCCAGCATCAATGCGCCCAACGCGCCGCGGGCGCCCGGGATCCGGGTACGCCAGGTGCTGCCAAGAGTCAGTCGTCGCGTCTGCGTGGCCATCGCCCCTCCATGCGGCCAGAGCATAGCACGGAGAGCCGACGTGATGCTCACCACGGCATGGCCTCGCGTTCGCGCCTACGCGTCGGGCCCCGCGCGGGTGAGCTCAGTGGCGGCGCTTGCTCGAGCGGATGCGCGCGGCACGTGCGGCGCGACGGTCGGTGGGGCTCTCCGCGGCGCCGACCGAGATGGGGCCGAAGGGGTTCGCGAAGGAGGCGAAGAGCGGGCGGAAGGCGACCGTGACGTCGTCGAAGGCGAAGCCCGCGAGCGCGTCCAAGGCCAGGCTCACGGCCTTCATGCGGTCGGGCGGCTCCCACGTGCGCGGGTTCCCGTTCATGAGCACGGCCTCGCCGAGGCAGTCCGTCTCCTGGCGGTTCGACTTCAAGCAGAAGAAGGCGACCTCGCCATCGGCGCGCTCGCCCGGCTTCACGACGATCATGCGCAAGAGCGCCTCTTCGTCGCTGGCGTGGATGTCGGCGACGTCGAATGCGGTGATGCCCGCGGCCGCCTCGCGCGCCTTGTCCTCGGGGTAGTCCGCGAAGTTCTCGCGCAGCCACGCGAGCGCCTGGCGCCGCACCGCGAGCGCCCCTTCGGCGGTGCCCCCATCGGGCAGCAGGTCGGCCAGCGCGGCCGCATCCCACCCCTCGATCTGCGCCAGCGGCGGGTCGTCGATGCCGGGCTGGGACAGGATCTCGCGAATCGTCGGCGCGATGCCGTCGATCTCGACCCGGATGCGCCGAATCGCGCCCATCAGCTCGGCCTCGAGGTCGTCGTGCTGGAGCAGCGCGTCGGTCACGCGATAGGCGTCCAAGAGGTGCTCGAGCCACGCGTCGCGCCAGGGCAGGTGACTCACGCCGGGCGCGACCAGCGCCGCGACCGCCAGCGAACAGCGATTGAGGGCTTCGGCCTCGGGGGCGCCAGACGGCGGCGCGACCGGGGCGACCTCGTCCACGTTCGTCAGGTAGGCGAGGCGGAGCGACTCCTGGAGCTGCTCCAGGAGCTCGACCACGGAGATGTCCTCCTCGTCCTCGCCGTCCTCGAAGTCTTCGTCCTCGATCCCGAGGGACTGGACCTCCGCCAGGATGTTGCGCTCGATCTCGTCGGCGTCGCTCGGCGGCGGAAGGGGCGATGACTTCTTCGGGGGCATGTTGCGCTCACGGGTCCGAGTTCGGACCCAGGCGATTGCCCGACGCGGCGCCCGTCGTCAAGGCACCGCGCGCGCGCCCCGCAGGAAGCCTGGCGGGGCGGGCACGCATTCGCACAAGGCCTCGAGGAGCGAGGCTGCCGGCGCGTGCAACCGCGGTCAGCGGCGCGGCGAGCTCGACGGACGACCCGCACCCACGGCGTGACCGGAGAGCGTCTCGCCCGGCATGCGCGCGTAGCTCGCCGAGGCGTCACGCGGCTGAGCTGCACCGTCACGCGCCGGAGGGCGACCCTCGCGCACGATGACCTGCGGCGCCTGCGGGACGCGCGGGGCCTGCGGGGCCTGGGGCTGTCGCGGCTGGGCCTGGCGATCGGCCGGCGCCCTCGTGCTCTGGGCCGCGCGTGCGGGCTCCGAGCTCGGGCGCGAGCGCGCATCATTGCCACGCGCACCGCGTCCGCCACGACCCTGACCGCCCCCGTCGGAGCGGCGCTGACCGCCGAGACGAGCGGGGTTGAGGCCCTTTTGCGAATGGCGTTCACCGTCGCGTGCGGTCTCGCGCGACTGCGGCGGGGCGACCAGCAGGGTCGGCGCGATGGTCGGCGACGGGGTCACCGGGATGCGCATGCGGATGGCGCGCTCGATATCGGTGAGGAACGCACGCTCGTCCGGGGCGCAGAGCGCGATGGCGATGCCCGAGGCCCCGGCGCGCGCGGTGCGGCCGATGCGATGAACATAGCTCTCGGGCAGGTTCGGCAGGTCGAAGTTCACGACGTGCGAAACGCCGTCGACGTCGATGCCGCGCGCCGCGATGTCGGTCGCGACCAGCACGCGGACGCTGCCGTCCTTGAAGCCGGCCAGCGCCTTCTCACGCGCGTTCTGGGACTTGTTGCCGTGGATGACGGCGGCCTCGGTCCCCCACACCTTGAGGTGGTCGACCAGGCGATTGGCACCGTGCTTGGTGCGCGTGAACACGAGCACGCGCTCCATGCCCTTGTCGGCCAGCAGCGTCACGAGCAGGGCGCGCTTCTCTGCGTTCTGCACGTGATAGACGGTCTGGGCGACCTTCTCCGCGGTGGTCGCGGGCGGCACCACGGCGACCTCGGCCGGGTTCTTGAGCATCGTCGCCGCGAGCGCCTTCACTTCGGTCGGCATCGTCGCCGAGAAGAAGAGGCTCTGGCGCTTGGCCGGCAGGGCCTTCAGCACGCGCCGCACGTCGGGCAGGAAGCCCATGTCGAGCATGCGGTCGGCCTCGTCCAGGACGAGGATCTCCAGGCCGTCGAAGCGCACGAGGCCCTGGCCCATGTGGTCCAGCAGGCGGCCCGGCGTGGCGATGAGGACGTCGACACCGCGACGCAGGGTCTCTTCCTGGGGGCGCGCGTTGACGCCGCCGAAGATGACGGTCGAGGTGAAGGGGAGGTGGCGTCCGTAGGACGTGAAGCTCTCGCCGATCTGGCTCGCGAGCTCGCGGGTGGGGGTGACGACGAGGACACGGATCGGCCGGGGACCGCGCTGCGCTGCGGGCTTGGCCTGATCGTTGGCCCCACCCGAGGTGGGGTGCGCCAGTGCGAGGCGCTGCAGGATCGGCAGCGCGAAGGCTGCGGTCTTGCCGGTGCCGGTCTGGGCGAGACCGAGGAGGTCGCGACCGGCGAGGACGTGGGGGATGGCGCGGGCCTGGATGGGCGTCGGCTGGGAATAGCCCTCTTCGGCGACAGCGCGAAGGAGCGGATCGATCAGATTGAGTTCGGTGAAAGACATCGCGGCGCGAGGTATCATGCATGCCCGCCGAACGCTCGCTTTTTCGCCCCCATGCGGCGGGACCAACGCGCGGCCCTTGCACGGCCCGTGCGCGGTGGCCATAAGACTCCGATGCCAGCCCCACGACCGGTTTCATCGCCCGCCTCCGACCCGGCGGTGTCGCGATGAGCACGCCGCCGCGCGACTTCGGAGAGCTCGGGCGCCTGCCCGGCTTCGAGCTCGTCTCCAGCCTGGCCTTCGTCGACGTGCTGGAGTCCCTCGGCAAGACGCACCCCGAGGCCGCCGACGCAGTCCTCGACGGGGTCGCGCGCCTCATGCAGATCGCCAGTACGGCGCCGCGCGACAAGAAGTTGAAGGCCCTCAAGGCCATGAACTTCAACTACCTCCAGCGGCTCTGGGCGAGTCGCCCGCCGGCGCTGAGCCCCGAGCTTGGCCAGCGTCTCGCGGCCGCGATGGGGCCCCTCTTCGCGTTGCTCTCCACCCTGGTCGAGGAACTGCGCCCAAAGCCCATCGCGCTCGGGCGCCTGGCGTCGGTGCGCGTGAACGTGCTGCGGCGTCGCATCGAGAGTGCCCCGGCACCGCTGCGCGCCGAGCTCTTCGCGGCCCTGTCGCGCGGCGAACACACGACCACCCTCGACGAGTGGACCCGCGACGCGGGCTATTTCGGCATGCCGGCCTCGTCGCGACCGGTCATCGAGAAGCTCGCCCAGGTGGTCGCGGACGCCGAGGCGCTGGGCGAGGCGCCGCGCCGCGCACGACACGAGGCGACGGCTGCGAAGCGCGAGCGTCCGTCCGAGACGCTGCGTGCCGCGCAGGCCCTGCTCGCCACCATGAGCACGGCGCCTGCCCCGCTCGAAGAGCTCCGGCGCATGACGGTCTCGCTCTTCGACGCGCGCATCTCGCGCTTCGCCGTCAAGTGCCACCACGCGCTCTCGTGCCTCGAGTCGTCGACCTGCAATCAGGTCGCGATCGACCTCGAAGAGCCGCTCGCGCCCTTCTTCATCTGTGAAGCGCGGGGGCGTCCCTGCACGCTGAAGCGCATGGCGGCCGAGACGCTGGTCGAGGCATTGAGCGGGGTCACGCCGGCGGCGAGCGACTTCGAGATCGAGGCGCTCGACGCGCTGCTGTCGCATTGCCAGTCGTCGGCGAGCGCGCGCATGATCTCGCGCCTCGA
>JAEUKJ010000113.1 GCA_016792665.1 Deltaproteobacteria bacterium
CACGGTCGCTTCTCGGTGGACGCCGACCATCCGGCCGGGACCACCGCGCCATCCCTGAAAGTGGAAAATCTCGTCGCCAATAATCAGCCCTGGGACACCGAGCTCCTCCAGCGCGGCTTCCACCTCACCGCCCAGAAGCGCTACACGATGCGCTTCTGGGCCAGAGCGGCGGCCCCGAGGACCATCGACGCGCTGGTCAACAACCCCGCGACCTCCACGATGTTCGCATTTCGCACCGTCAATCTCACGGCAGATTGGCAGGAATTCGTGATCGATTTCACCGCGCCCACCACCGAAGACAATGTCCTCCTCGGGCTGCGCTTCGGCCAGGCCTCGACGGCCGCGGTCTGGGTCGACGACCTCCGCCTCCTCGAGGACGCTCCCGTCGCGCACTGGACCTTCGACGAGGGCCAGGGCACGACCGCCCACGACGTCATCGGACCCCACGAAGGCACGGTGCATGGCGCGACCTGGGTCACCGAGTGCATGCATGGCGGCTGCCTCCGCTTCGCCGGCGCGGACTGGGTCGACGCCCCCGCGACACAGATCCCGTGGGGTGCCGCCCCGCGCACCCTGTCCCTCTTCTTCAAGTCGGAGAAAGACCTCCTCAGCTCGACCGAGGCCTCCCTCTGCCAGTGGGGCACGGCCTCGAACACCAACATGTTCGGCCTCATCACCTCGCAGAACAACCCCGGTCGCCTCTACTTCTTCGGCTACAACGCCGACCTCTCGGGCGGCCCGGCCATCACCCAGGACGACTGGCACCACGGCGCCGTGACCTACGACCCGCAGGACAACTTCGTGCGCCTCTACCTCGACGGGCAGCCCGTCGCCGCCCAGGCCATCGCCCTCGGAACGATCATCGACTCGCACGGCGTGACCATCGGCTGGCGCCCCGACGGCGGCTTCTGGACCGGCCTCATCGACGACGTCCGCATCTATGATCGGACCCTCGGCCCCGCCGAGATCCAAGCCCTCTCGGGCTTCTCGACTCCCTGAGGGGGATCCCGAGTTCGCCGTCGACTGTGCGAAGCGCGTCGCAGCCGCCAACGAAAGCCACGCCACGAAAGCGCCGACCGTCAGGACTCAGCGGTCGCAACCGCGAAAGCACCGCTCCGTCAGGACTCAGCAAGTCGCAACCGCGCACGAAAGTCGCGCCGCAAACACGCCGACAATCAGGACTCAGCGCGTCGCAACGCCAGCGAAAGCCGCGCCACGAAAGCGCCGATCCGTCAGGGAGCGGATCGACACGGAGGCCTCCGACGACCTCGAGCCTCGACGCCAGTGAGCGAAGCTCGCGGCGTCGACGGCTCGGATCCACGCCGTCCCGAGCGAGCTCGGGGCGGCGAGGATCAGGGAGGAGGAGACTCCGAGTCCACCGCGACCGGTGACGCCTCCGACGCAAGATCAAGCGCGAGCGACGGACCGTCGCGCAAGCGACGGACCGCCGCGACCCCTCACGCCGCGCCGCGAACCCAATCGGCTCGCAGCGAACCCTCACGCCGCGCCGCGAACCCAAGCGGCTCGCAGCGAACCCTCACACCTCGCCGCGAACCCAATCGGCTCGCAGCGAACCCTCACGCCGCCCCGAGGCCCCATCAATCGCAAGGCCAGGGGTTCGAGGGCGGCGCCGGCGGCGGCTCATCGACGCGCCCAACACGCGTGATGACGTCGGCCAGATCAGACAACAGGACCACATCCAGGCGGATATCGATGTCGCCCGCACCATCGTTGGCCGAGTCTTCGTAGTCCTCCGCGGCCGCGATGACCTGCCTCAAGAGGTCGCGCGCCGCCCTCGACTGCCCCCCGTGATGCAGGAGCACCGCCTGCTCGATCGCGAAGTACAGGTTCAGGACGACGAAGCTCTTGGTGACGATTGCATTGTCGAAGAAGCCCGTCGGCAAGACCATCCCCGGTGCATGCGGATACTCGACCCGCACCTCGTCGAAGACGCGCGCATCGGTGCCCGGCTCGCGATAGCCGACCTTGACGGTCGCGACCTCCAGGGACTCGATCGCCTCGGCCCCGTCCCACGACTTGGGCATCATCTCCAGCAAAAGCATCGACCCGCCGCCACGCCGCCCCGTCCCGCCGTCCTCGCCCTCGAAGACGTCGTCCGGACTCTCGCGGTGCGCCAGGAAGACGCTCGGCACATGCAGGCTCCCCTCGCCCGCCGCGATCTCGAAGCGCTTGCTGCCCGTGGCCCGCTGCAGGTCATACAAGGGGCCGCTGACGACCTCCAGGTCCACGTCGAAGGCGACCTGCACCGTGAAGTACGCGAGCTCCTCGGTGAAGACCTCGTCGACCGCGGTCGAGTTCTCGAGGAAGTAGAAGTTGCCGTCGGCCTGCTCGGCCAGCCCGCGCATCAGCGTGACATTGAACGACACCCCGAGCCCGACGGTCGTGAGCCCGATCCCATCGGAGTTGCGCGCCGCGCTCATCGCGAGGATCGCCCCGGTATCCGTGATGCCCGCAGTCGGCGCGCCATCGGACAGCAGGATCACGCGGTTCTGACGCCCGCTGTCCCAGTTCGTCTCGAGGGCCTGATACCCCGCCTCGAGCCCGCCATACAGGTTGGTCCCACCGTTGGCCACGAGCCCCCGCACCAACCCCAGGAACGCGTTGCGCTGCCCACGCACCTCGCGCATCGGCGCGACCACGGAGACCGTGTCCGAGTACGTGATGAGCGCCAGCCGGTCGTCGTCGTTCAGCTCGCTCACGAGCCGCTCGAGCCCGCGCTTCACGAAGTCGATCTTGCTCTCCGACTGCATCGACCCGGACACGTCGACCACCACCGCCAGGCTCAACGGCGGCCGCGACGCCGGATCGACCACGATCGGCGAGTTGAGGCCGACCTGGATCATCGTGCAGCTCGTGCCATTGACCAGGTTGTCCATGACCCCGAGCATCGCCTGGACGCAGATCCGCTTCCCGCACGACGGCGGCGGAAGCGGCGTCACGTGCTCGGCAAAAAAGCCCTCGGGCTCCACCTCGCGCGGCTGCGGAACGCGTCCATCGGCGATCAACGCGCGCACATACCCAAAGTCCGCGGCCCCACCAAAGCTCACCGTCGTGTTGCCGCCCGCATCGTTCGGCCCGGTATCACTCGCCGTCCCCGTGTCCGACCACGTCGGGCTCGACGTGTCGCTGCTCGCCGCGTCCTGCGGCCCGCCCCAGGTCTCGCCGATGGTGTCCCGATTCCCCGACGACTCGCCCGAAGAGAACGCCGTCCCCGTGTCATCCCCGCAGCCCGCGACGACCCAAGCCCCCAAGCCCCACATTGCCAAAGTCACTCGCCCAAGACGCAACCCCATGGCTCACCTCCGGCCATGGTACTTCGCAAGGCTCATGCCACGCGGTACGCGCCGACTGCACGCCCCCGCGGCGGCGCCCCGCCTCGTCCCGCGAGCCCCCGGTCACGCGGGCCCGATCGCCCACCGCGACCGCGACGCCGAAAGCGTCAAGCCACTGGTCGCCCACCGGCCAGCGACTGAGCGTCAGCCCACCGGCTAGGACGCTGCCGGCCCGCCGACCAGCGCCCGCCGCTCGCATACGAGCGGGTCGTCCGGGTTCAGCGCATAGGCCAGGTCCAGCAGCTCGGCCGGGAAGTCCACGAACGTCACCGACCCGTCCTCGTTGATGACGAACTCGAACTTCCGAAGCTGGTCTGCCGAGAGCTTCGCGAGCTCGGCCTCGAGATCGATCTCCTCGTCCTGCGCCATCACCCTACCCTTCCTTTGGAAACCCCTCGCTCGCTTCGCTCGCCTCCCCTTTGGGCCGCCCTGGCGGCCAAGGGGACAACCTTTTCGGTTTGGAAGCCCCTCGCTCGCTTCGCTCGCCTCCCCTTTGGGCCGCCCTGGCGGCCAAGGGGACAACCTTTCGCGACCTCAGAAGATGATCGTCATCGGGAAGTCCTTGTCGGCCTTGTACGGCGTCTTCCCGTCGAAGTAGTCCTTGTCGAACCCATACACGTCGGCCAGGAACACGATGCGCCCCTGCTCGTCGATGGTCGTCGTCACGTAGTCGGTCGAGATCGGGATCTTCGGGTTCAGCGCGAAGTGCCTCTCCTCGCGCTTGGCCAGAATCGCATCGAACTCCTCGTTGGTCATCTCCTTGTCGACCTCGACCAGGATCCATCGCGCCAGGTCGACCGGGCTCTCGGTCCGCATGCACCCATGCGAGAACGCGCGCACCGGCCGCTCGAAGAGCTTCTTCTTCGGCGTGTCGTGCATGTAGATCGCGAACTGATTCGGGAACAGGAACTTCACCTCGCCCAGCGCGTTGCCCGGCCCCGGCTGCTGCACGACCCGCTCGGTCCCGTCGGGGTTCACCTCGACCTTGAAGTTGTGCTTTTCGTAGTAGTCCGGCTCGTCGCCCAACAGCAGATCGAGCTCCTGCTCCTTGATGCGCTTGGGCACGTTCCACACCGGGTTCAGCACCACCGTCGCCATCTCCGCCGTGAGCAGCCGCGTCTGGTTCAGCTTGCCGCGCTTGCCCTTCTCGGCGTCCGTCTCGGTGTCGTTGTTGCCGACGATCACGCGGTGCTTGCGCCCGAGCTCGGTCCCCACGAAGAAGCGCGCCTCCATCGCCGGGATGTTGACCCGCGCCCGCAGCGGCGTCTCGCCGAACCGGAACGTCCCCTGATGCAGGTCACTCTCCCGATAGCGCGCCAGCGACAGCTCGATCATCTGCGCGCGCTCGGCGTAGGTCCGGTTCAGCGACCCGCGCATGATCTTCTCGACCCGCCCCGTCACCTTGAGCTGGTGCGTCTCCTGGTACGCGTTCACCGCCTGCTCGAGCGCGTCACTCCATCGCCCGGTGGGCACCCCATTGTAGTACCCCTCCTGCGCCAGCCGCTCCTCGAGCTTGCTCACGTAGTCCCCCGACTTGCCCGGCCCGGCCTTCTCGACCTCCTTGCCGAGCTCGAGATGCGTCGCGTAGCGCGTCGCCAGGTCGCGATAGCGCGCCAGCGCCTGACGCGTCGGCTCGTAGTCGGGGAAGCGCGGCACCACCGACTCGGCCAGCGTCTG
Organism: Deltaproteobacteria bacterium; assembly: GCA_016792665.1. Lineage (GTDB taxonomy): Bacteria > Myxococcota_A > UBA9042 > PHBI01 > PHBI01 > WYBB01. The sequence continues at coordinate 5,031 of JAEUKJ010000113.1, forward strand.
CACCGCCCCCGGCACGCCCAGGTCGACCGCCATCACCTTCACGAGGTCCCCGCTCACGCGTTTCAGCCCATCCTCGTCCGTCTTGTCCGCCAGGAACGGATGCGCCTTCTTCGCGAAGCGCATGTCGAACACCCACCGATGCAGCTTGCCGACCAGGAACGCATCGAGCTCGGCCAGCACCGAGTTCATCGTCCGCTGCGTCGCGATCATCTGGTTCAACTGCTTGCGCGCCTCGCTGAGGTCACCCAGGTGCCGGTCCGACAGCCCCGCGTCCTCGGCCTTCGCCCGCAGCGCCGCCTCGTCGAGCTTCGCACCCGCGGCCGGTCGATGCGCCAGCAGGAACTTCCACACCGCGGAGTCGCTCGCGGGCCGCGCCGCGTCGATCTCCATGCGCTTCTTGGCATAGGTCTCGAGGAGCCCACCCAGCCGATCGAGCTCGTACGGCTTCGGGTCCAACCCGTGCGTCGGCACCGCCTCGATCGCCTGCACGAGGTAGTCGGCGTCCTCGGTCAGCGCGCCATCGCGACTCATGATCGGCAGGCGCCCCGGCCGCGCCGCGTACACCTTCTTGACCCACTCCCGGAAGAGCCCCTCGCGCGCGATGGCCCCGTCCAGGGACTTGCCGAACTCGTCGACCAGCGACCTCTCCTCGGCCGACCACGCCTCGTAGACCCGCGCCAGCTCGGCCCCGAACGACCGCGCCGAGCCATCCTCGGCGATGGCCTCCGCCGCACCGCCCCTCTCACCCGGCTTCGCCGCCTGCGCCGCGGCCTCGTTCGCCCTCTGCGATCCACCGCGCGCGGCCTCTTCTCCGGCGGCACCGCGCCGCCCCCCGACCACCGGCGGCGCCTCGGCCGTCGCGCCCCGATCGGGCATCGCAACGCGCCCCGAGGCCCCTTCCTGCGGTGCCCCCGCGCCCTTGTCGCAAGCCGCGCCGAGGCCCAACCCCAACACCGCGAGGACCCCCATCCGGGCGAGCCCCCACCGCGCGCCGCGGCTCCCTCTCGCCAGCATCGATTCGTCGCTGTAGGCCATGTACTTCGTGTTCATCGCGGTTCTCCCAGGGCACCCAACGCCCAGGTGATGCGCCTTCATCCGGCGCCTGTGCAGCCTCGCCCGCCGAACCCTACACGACATCCGCCAGGACTCCCGAAAAATGGACACCTCGCCAATCCGCGTTAGGTTCCCCGGCCGGAGGTCTGACCGATGAGTCTCTTTCCCGAAACCAAGAACACCGAGGGTCCCCAGGGTCTCATCGCGAGCTCGCTGCGCCGCCTCCTGGGCGGCCCGCGCACCGATCGTCCCCCCTCGTCCATCCCGTCCTTCCCGCCGCCCTCTGCCCAGGGCTCGGCCGAGGCAGGCCGGCGCATGCCCGGGCGCGCGCCGGTCGATCCCGCCGCGGTCGCTCGCAAAGGCCCCTACGCCGCCGAGGTGATCGCCGTCTGCGCCCAGAAGGGCGGCGTCGGCAAGACCACCACCAGCGTCAACCTCGCGGCCGGCCTGGCCCTCCTCGAGGGCAAGAAGGTGCTGCTCATCGACATGGATCCGCAGGGGCACTGCGCCCTCGCCCTGCACTCCGAGCTCCCCGCCGAGACGCCGTCCCGCCCCTTGTCCGAGGTCCTCACCCGCAAGCTCGGCGACATCCACGACATCGCCTTCGACACGAAGATCCCCAACCTCCGCCTCTGCCCCTCGGACAAGGATCTCGCCCAGGCCGAGTCGATCCTCGCCGGTCGCATCGGCAAGGAGTTCCTGCTCAGGAAGGCGCTCGAGCGCGCGCGCTCCTTCGCCGAGGTCGTCGTCATCGACTGCCCGCCGAACCTCGGCACGCTGACCCTCAACGCGCTGCTCGCGGCCGACTGGCTGCTCGCCCCCTGCGACATGTCGACCCTCTCGGTCGAGGGCGTCGGCGACATCTTCGACACCGTCGAGACCGTGCGCGACACGCTCGGCCATCACCTCTCGGTCCTCGGTGTCGTGCGCACGCGCCACGACGCCAAGAACAAGAAGGTCAACGACGCCGTCGAGCAGACCCTCGAGCAGTGGTCGCGCCACCTCGTGACGACCCGCATCCCGGTCAACACCGCGCTCGCCCAGGCCCAGCTCGCCGGCACGCCCATCTTCAGCCACGACCCCGACTGCCGCGGCGCCAAGGCCTACGCCGAGGTCGTGCGCGACGTCGCAAGCCGCGTCTGGGGCGCGAAGCCTACTGCTTGATGGCGGCGATCGGCGCACTCCCGGTGCGCGGATCGAGACCCTCGACGCGGTAGGTGTCCCCTTCGGCGTCGTCGAAGGGGCGATCGTCCACGGTCACGAGCAACGTGACCGCGCCGCTCGGCACCCCGTCGAGGTCCCAGGTGACCGCGTGCTCCTGACCGAGGCTCGCGTTGATGCCGAGCTCGGTCGGCAGCCCGAGCAACGGCGCGCTGCCGGTCGCGAGCAGCACCTCGCCCGACGCCGCGCCCGACACCCACGACAGCGTCACGTCGACGGGCTCACCCTCGCCATCGGCGACCCACAGGGTGAGCGTCGCCTCGTTCTCGGAACCCGGCGCGGCCCCGACCTGCACGACCCGCGGGCGCGCATTGGCGAGGTCGATCCCGTCGTCGCAGCCCGCGCCCAGCGCGAGCACCGCGCCGCCGAGGCCCCACAAGATCCCGTATCCACGATATTTTTCGACGTTCATGGCGCGCCCTTCCCGGCCCTCGCGATCGTCGTCGCCGCGCTCCGCCGAGGTCCTCGCACCGCGAGGCTGCCCGACGGGGTGCGCTTGACGCTCGGGGCTGGGTGCTGATAACCCCGGGGTCGCGTGGAAGCAAGCAGGCTTGCGCCTCTCACACCGCGCCGCCGAGATCCCTTGGCACCACTGCCGAAGGCGATACGGCACGTCCCACCCAGCTGGAGCAGCCGCCATGGAGCACGATCTCATCGAAGGTTATCTCGTCCGCGCGGGCGTCTCGTACGACGTCCTCGGCGACGGGATCTGGGTCGTCAACGACGAGGTCGAGCACGTCGACAACATCGTCGTCACGCTCGCGCAGCCCATCGTGCTGTTCCGCGTGAAGCTGATGGATCTCCCGACCGACCCGGCCCAGCAGGCCGCGCTCTACAAGAAGCTCCTCGAGCTCAACGCGTCGTCGATGGTCGCCGGCGCCTACGCGATCGAGGGCGACTCGATCATCGCGCTCGAGACGCTCCAGGCCGAGAACCTCGACTACAACGAGTTCCAGGCCGCGCTCGACGGGCTCACGCTCGCCATCACCGAGCACTACGACACGCTGAAGCAGTATCACCACCTGGCGGCGGCCTGAAGCCTTAGGAGGGTCTGGACATGGGTATCTGGGCACGCATCTCGACTCTCATGAAGTCGAACATCAACGCGATGATCAGCAAGGCGGAGGATCCCGAGAAGATCCTGAACCAGCTCATCATCGACATGCGCGAGCAATTCCTCGAGGCGAGGAAGCAGGTCGCGGTCACCATCGCCGACGAGAAGCGCCTCAAGCAGCAGTACGAGGCCGAGCTCGAGAAGTCGCAGGAGTGGGAGAAGAAGGCGATGATCGCCGTCCGCGCAGGTCGCGACGACCTCGCCGCTCAGGCGCTGGCGAGGAAGACCGAGCACGACGGCCTGGCCGAGCAGTGGCAGCAGCAGTGGATGGCCCAGAAGCAGGCCGCCGATCAGCTCCGCGACGCCCTCTCGCGTCTCAACGCCAAGATCCAGGAGGCGAGCCGCAAGAAGAACCTGCTCATCGCGCGCGCCAAGCGGGCCGAGGCGCAGAAGAAGATCCAGGACACCCTGTCGGGCATGGGCGACAACGGCGCCTTCGACACCTTCGCGCGCATGGAAGAGAAGGTCATGCAGCGCGAGGCCGAGGCGCAGGCCTCCATCGAGCTCTCGGGCGAGCTCGAGGGCGACAAGCTCGCGAGCGAGTTCAAGTCCCTGGAGACCAGCTCCGCCTCGCAGTCCGACGCCCTCGCGGCGCTCAAGGCCAAGATGGGCGTCGCCCCGCCGGCCGTCTCGTCGCGCCCCGCGCTGGCCCCGGCCAAGCAGGTCGACTCGGTCGAAGCCGAGCTCGAAGCCCTCTTGAAAGAGGACGCGTAGTCCGGGCGAGGTTCGCCTCGCTCGCCTCCCGGCCCCATGAACGTCACGGACGTCACGGACGCACCCGCCCAGACCCTCGCATCGCACCTCCTCGAGGTCGCGTCCCGCGAGGGGATGGAGCGGGTGCTGCCGTTCTGGGGTGACGGCGGCACGACCGCGTCCGCGCCCCCGTTCGCGCCCGGGCGACACTTGCTCGCCGCGTACCCCTCCTCGCTCGTGCGCGCCAAGGTGAGCGACCTCGGTCCGGGCGGCCTCGTCCCCTTCCTGCGGCGCCACCTCCCGCCCCGCGGTCCCGAGCGCCTGCCGCTCGTCGTCGTCTTCCTGGCCTACGACGCCGGCCGCGCCGCCCCCGGGCTCGAGCGCACCTGGCCCGGCCCGACCCACGACCCTCACGCGCTGGACGCCGTCCCCGACGTCCTCATCGCGACCTACCCCGGCTACCTCGTCGCCCCCTCCGAGCACGGGCCGTGGCAGGCGGTCGGCGACACCGCTCTACTCACGCGCACCCTCGCCGCGTCGCTCGCGGTGACAAGCACGCTTGACAAGGATGACAAGGCAACGCGTCAGGCCCTCGGCGCCGCGCTGACCGACCCGCGCCCGAGCACGCTCCACCGCGCTGGCGTCGCGCACATCCTCGACGGCATCGCCGCCGGCGACTTCTACCAGGTGAACCTCGCGCGCCGCCTCGAGGGTCGCGCCCCGATGCAGCCAGCGCAGGCGGCCCCCGCGCTCTTCGCCGCGCTGAGGCGCGCCCAGTCGACCGCCTTTGCGGCCCTCTTTCCGCTCGGGGCGGACGCCTTCCTGGTGTCGGCCTCGCCCGAGTGCCTCCTCGCCTGGGACGGCGAGCGCGGCATCGCGCAGAGCTACCCCATCAAGGGCACCATCGGTCGCGACCCGGATCCCACCCGCGACGCGGCCCTTGCCGCAGCCCTCCAAGCGTCCGCGAAAGACCAGGCCGAGCACGTCATGATCGTCGACCTCGTGCGCCACGACCTCGGCCGCGTCGCGCGCCCAGGCGGCGTCAGCGTGCCACACCTGATGGCGCTCATGCCGCTCACGACGCTGCATCACCTCGTCTCGGAGGTCCGCGCCGAGGTCCCGGACGAGGTCGACCTGGCCGAGGTCCTGGGCGCCCTCTTCCCTGGCGGCTCCATCACGGGTGCCCCGAAGATCGCCGCGATGCAGGCCCTCGATCGCTGGGAGCCCTTCCGTCGCGGCCCCTACTACGGCAGCCTCGGCGTCGTCCTGGGCGGTGCCGAGGCGGTCTTCTCGATCCTCATCCGCACCGCCGTAATCGCGCGCGACGTCCTCGCCTATGCAACCGGCGGCGGCATCGTCGCCGACTCCGACCCGGACCTCGAGCTCGCCGAGACGGAGCTCAAGGCCCAGGCCCTCCTCCGCGCCCTCTCCTGAGAGTACGCCCTCGCGGGGTGCTCACGGGA
>JAEUKJ010000383.1 GCA_016792665.1 Deltaproteobacteria bacterium
GCTCCGCGCGTTCGCGACAAACGAGCCATGCGCGGCCTCCTCTTTCTGGCGTCCTTCTTCGTGGTCCTCGGCGGCGCCCCGGCCTGCCAGGGCTCCCCCGACGCGGCCCGCACGCTCGACGTCTTCGCCGCGGCCTCGCTGCGCGAGTCCTTCCAGACCCTGGCCGACGCCTTCGAGGCCGCGCACCCCGGGGTCACGGTGCGCCTGACCTTCGCCGGATCCCAGGACCTCCGCACCCAGATCGAGCACGGCGCCGCGGCCGACGTCTTCGCCTCCGCCGACCACGAGCCCATGAACGCGCTCCTCGGCGCCAAGCGCGTCGAAGCCCCGGCCGTCTTTGCCAAGAACCGCCTGGTCATCGTCACCCCGCGCGACAACGCCGTGGTCACCTCGCTCGCGACCCTGCCCGACGCCAAGCGCATCGTCGTCGGGGCTCCGGCTGTGCCCATCGGTCGCTACACCCAGCGCCTCCTTGAAGCGGCCGCCAAGGACCCGACCTTCGGGGCCGACTTCGCGACCCGCGTCGAGGCGCGCATCGTCTCGCGCGAGGCAAACGTCCGCCAAGTGCTCGCCAAGGTCACGCTCGGCGAAGCCGACGCCGCCGTCGTCTACCGCACCGACGCGGCGGTCGCCAAGGACGTGCGCGTCGTCGAGCTCCCGCGCGAGCTCGCCTTCCAGGCCGAGTATCCCATCGCGGTCGTGGTCGGCTCGCACGCACCCGAGCTGGCCCGGAGCTGGGTCGACTTCGTGCGCTCGACCGAGGGCCAGGTCACGCTCGCGCGCGCCGGCTTCGAGCAGCCGTGAGCGTGTCCGCCCCGCCTGCGCCCCGAGAACGCACCCTCCCGCCCGAAGGGTCCGCCGCCGCGCCGCGCCCTGCCCGGCTTGGCGCCCGGGTCGTGACGGCCCTGGCGATAGCGCTGGCGACCGCGCTGGTGGCCTTCCTCATCCTGCCGCTGCTCGGTCTCGGCGTCGGCCTCGGCGACCTCGGCACGAGCCTCTCGCACCCGCTGGTGTGGCCCGCCCTCCGCTTGAGCCTGGTCACGACCCTCTGCTCGCTCGGCCTCATCGTCCTGTGCGGGACGCCGCTCGCCTGGTGGCTCGCCTCGCGCTCGGGCCGCCTCGCCTCCGCGCTCGAGGCCGTCCTGCAGCTCCCCATCGTCGTGCCGCCGGCGGTCGCGGGCATTGCACTCCTACTCGCCTTCGGTCGCCACGGCTTCCTGGCCGAGCTGACGCCGGGCGGCGACGGCCTCGCCTTCTCGACCCTCGCCGTCGTCCTCGCCCAGGTCTTCGTCGCAGCACCGTTCTATGTGCAGGCCGCCGTCAGCGCCTTCCGCCGCGTCGATCGCGACATTCTGCTCGCGGCCCAGAGCCTCGGCGCGAGCCCACTGCGCACCTTCCTCCGCATCGCGCTGCCGCTGTCGCTCCCCGGCCTCGTCGCCGGCGCCGCGCTCAGCTGGGCGCGCGCGCTCGGCGAGTTCGGGGCGACGCTCATGTTCGCCGGCAACCTGCCCGGCCGCAGCCAGACCCTGCCGCTGGCGATCTACGAAGCGCTCGAGCGCGACCTCGACGCCGCCCGCGCGCTCGCCATCCTGCTACTCATCGCGGCCTTGTTCCTCCTCATCGGGGTCCGCGCCCTGACGCCGAGGCCCCGATGACCCCGCCCGACCCGACGGCACCGGGCCTGTCCTTCGCCATCGAGACGGACATCGGCGGGCTCGCCGTCGAGGCCGCGCTCACCGCCCCCGTGACGGCCCTCATCGGCCCCAACGGTGCGGGCAAGTCGACGCTCCTGCGCACGCTGCTCGGCGCCGTGCCTCTCCGCCGCGGCCACATCACCCTCGACGGCCGGGTCCTCGCGGACACCACGCGGCGCGTGTCCGTGCCCACCGCACACCGCGGCCTGGGCTACGTGCCCCAGGACTACGGCCTCTTCCCTCACCTCTCGGTCGCCCAGCACCTCGACTTCGCCTTCGCGTGCCGCGGCCTCCCCAAGGCACACCGAGCCCGCGAGACCGAGGCCGCCCTCGCCGCGCTGCACCTCGGCCCGCTGACCGCGCGCCGCCCCCACGAGCTCTCCGGCGGCGAGCGCCAGCGCCTCGCCCTCGCCCGGGCCCTGGCCGCCGAGCCGCGGGTCCTCCTCCTCGACGAGCCGCTCGCCGCCCTCGATCTGACCGCGCGCCAGGAGATCCGGGCCCACCTCGCCAAGACGCTGGCGGCCGCCCGCGTGCCTGCCCTCATCGTCACGCACGACCCGGCCGACGCCGAGGCCCTGGCCGACCAGGTCATCGTGCTCGAGCGCGGCCGCATCACCCAGCAGGGCCCGCTAGCGGCGCTGCAGGCCGCCCCCGCGACCCCCTTCGTCGCGGCGTTCGTGGCCTCGCTCACCCGCGCGGCGCCAGAGTCCGGTCGTCGTTGCCCTCCTCTTCCCTTCGGTCCGCCCGACCCACCCGGCCCACCCGGCCCACCCGGCCCGCCCGATCCGCACGCACCACCTGGTCCCTTCGAGGTCCCATGAAGCCCGCGATGACAAGCGAACCTGACACCCTGCCAAGCACGCTTCGCACCGCCCGCATCGAGCGCGGGCTCTCCCAGGCCGAGCTCGCCGCGCGCGCCGGTATCAGCCGCCAGAGCCTGGGCGCCATCGAAGCCGGCCGCGTCGACCCGGCCCTCTCGGTGGTGCGCGCCATCGCCAAGGCCCTGGATCTCGGGCTCGACGCCCTGGTCGGCGCCTCCACCGAGCCCGCCGCCCTGCCCGTCGAGCACGAGCGCCCGGCCCAGGCCGGCGTGCGCGTGGTGCTCGGTCGCGGCCCCCACGGCTGGATCGCGTTCCCCATCGACGGGGCCGACGGCGACTCCGCCGAGCCCGCCGACGCCCTGGTCCGTGACGACGGGGCGGTCGATCTCCTCGACGAGCGCGCGGGCCACCTCGAAGAGACCCTGGTGCTCCCGGGCTGCACCCCACTGCTGGGCCTCGCCGCCCGCCGCCTCGGCGCCCGCACGACCTGGCTCCACCGCAACAGCGCGGACGCGCTGCGGTTGCTCGGCAGTGGCAAGACGCTGCTCGCCGGGGTCCACGGGACGCCGCGCGCGTCCAAGCTGTCGGGGCCGCGCACGGGCCGCACCCGCGTCGCGCTCACGCGCTGGGAGACCGGCCTCGTCATGCGTCCGGGGACGCGCGTCCGGACGCTGATGGACCTCGCCAAGCGCGGCACACGCGTCGCCGTGCGCGAGGCCGAGGCCCAGACCCGTCACCTCCTGGACGAGCTCATCCAGGCCGCCGGCCTCGACCCGAGCACGACGCTCGGCCACACCGTCGTCCTGCGCTCGCACCTCGACCTCGCGCGCGCCGTCCAGCTCGGCGCCGCCGACGTCGCCTTCGCGCCCCGCTCGGCCGCACTGGCGCTGGGGCTCGCCTTCGTGCCGCTGGCGACCGAGCGCTTCGACCTGGTCCTCGCCAACGGTGCCGAGCGCGACCCGCGCGTGACACGTTTGCTTGACATCATTCGCACGCCTGCTTTCCGTCGCGAGGCGAGCGCGCTGGGCTACGAGCCGACCGCGGCCTCAGATCCCTGAGCGAGGCTCGGACCGTCCTTCGAGACGACCAGCTTCATGCGCCAGTCGACCCCGACGATGTCCCCCTCGCCGAGCGCCTCCCACACGTTCTCGCCCTGGAGCGGCTCGCTGGCGATCACCATGTGGTTGACCCGGCCATCGCGGGTCGGCGCCTCGCACGCGGCCGAGAGTGACGGGCAGATGTCGCGGTCGGCGCAGCGGCGCTTCCAGGTCGAGTAGTAGAGTTCCTTGCCGCCCTGGTGCGCGGCCATGACCTGCCCATTGGTGACGAGCAGCGTCAGGAGGGATCGCGCCTTCTCGCCGGGCACATCGGCGATGGTGCGCACGATGGACACCGTCTCGCGCAGCGCGGCGCTGACCTCCTCGAGACCCAACCGCCCGCCGAGCTCGCCGTACTTCGACAGCTCGCTCAGGAACAAGAAGAAGACCCGCTCGCTGTCGGTCTCGCCGAGAATGAAGCGCCGCAGCCGCGGGGCGATGGCGGCCTCGAGCGGCGCCCGCATCGCGGGGAAGTTCGGGATGTCGCCGTTATGCGCCATCACCCAGCGGCCGTACTGGAATGGGTGCGAGTTGAGGACGGTCATCGCGCCCTGGGTCGCCTTGCGGATATGGGCGACGACCGTCTCCGAGCTCACGATGCCCGAGACGCGGCGAAAGAGCGCATCGTCCATGGCGCCGGCCGCGCTCTTGGTGACGTGCGGCGCGCCGTCCACGTAGTAGGCCACGCCCCAGCCGTCGGGGTGTCGCTCGGACTGGACCGCGAGCGCGTTGTCCGCCGCGACCAGCGAGCGGTGGACCTGACTCGGGATGACGCTGCGGAACCCGAAGATGCGGCACATGAGGTCACCTGGCTCGAAACACGAAGGGCCCGCGTCTTCGAAACGCGAGCCCTCCGACTCTAACAGGCCTGTCGGACTCTCAGAAGACCATCGTCAGCGCGGAGCGATCGTTGGTCTTGATCGACGCCGCATGCGCGTGCACGCGCGGCATGATCTGGTGCACGAAGAAGCGCGCCGTCTGGATCTTGCCGTGGAGGTAGCGCGCCTCGGCGTCGTCGGTGAGGAAGCTGCCGAAGCCCTCGGACATCGGGTCGACGTTCTTCGCGGCGAGCCGCTGCGTGTAGAGCTCCTGGGCCTTCAAGCCCTGGCGCACGAGCAGCCACGCGACCAGCACGTCGCCGAACATCTCCAGGAACTTCACCGCGTGGAAGGCCGGGTAGTCGACGTCGCCGCGCATGTTGAACTGGCCAAAGCCCATGGCGGCCTGCGCCACCGCGTCACGCGCCTTGGCGATGGCAGCGACCTCGTCGGCGAACGGGCCTTCCTTGGCCGGGCCGCTGATGGTCTTGTTGATCTCGTTGACCAGCGCCATGAGCATGACGCCGCCGCCGCGAGCCACCTTGCGGCCCAGGAGATCCATCGCCTGGACACCGTTGGTGCCCTCGTAGATCGACGCGATCTTCACGTCGCGCAGCAACTGCTCCATCCCGTACTCACGGATGTAGCCGTAGCCGCCGAACACCTGGACGCCCAGGTTGCACGCGTTGAAGCCCTCGTCCGAGCACCACGCCTTGATGATCGGGGTCATGACCTCGACCTGGTAGTGCCAGTGGTTCTTCTCTTTCTCGTCGGTCGAGGTCTCGGCCTTGTCGATGCAGTAGGCGCCGTAGAGCATGAGCGCGCGCCCACCCTCGGCCACGGCCTTCATGTGCATGAGCATGCGCTTGACGTCGGCGTGCTCGATGATGGCGACCTTCTGCGGCTCGGCCTTGCGCATGTCGGCCAGGCGGTTGCCTTGCACGCGCTCTTTTGCGTAGCGCACGGCGCGCTGGTACGCGAGGCTCGAGAGCGCGACGCCCTGCAGGCCGACCGCGATGCGGGCCTCGTTCATCATCTTGAACATACAGCGGAGGCCTTCGCCCGCGCCGCCGATGAGCCACCCTTCGCAGTCGTCGTTGTCGCCGAAGCTGAGCTGGCAGGTCGCGGACCCGTGGATGCCCATCTTCTCTTCGACGCCGATGCAGGCGACGTCGTTGCTGCCGATGACCTTGCCCTTACCGTCGACCTTGTTCTTCGGGACGATGAAGAGCGAGACGCCGCGATGGTCCGCGGGGTCGCCCTCGATGCGGGCCAACACCATGTGGATGATGTTGGTGGTCATGTCGTGCTCGCCCGACGAGATGAAGACCTTCTGGCCCTTGATCTTGTAGAAGCCGGGCTTGCCGTCGACGGGGCGCGCAACCGAGCGGAGGTCGGGGACGGCGGTGCCGGCCGACGGCTCGGTGAGGCACATCGTGCCGGACCACTCGCCCGAGAGCATCTTGTCGGCGTAGAGGGCCTTCTGGTCGGCGCTGCCGAACTCGTGGATGAGGCCGAGCGAGCCGTGGGTCAGGCCGGGGGTGAACATGAAGTTCACGTTGGCCGCGGTGAACATCTCCTGCGAGGCGATGTGCAGCGTGACCGGGAAGCCCTGGCCGCCGTTCTCGGGGCGCATCGAGAGGCCGTTCCAGCCCGCCTCGGAGAAGGCCTTGTAGGCGGCCTTGAAGCTCGGCGGCAGGGTGACCTTGCCGGCGTCGAACTTCACGCCGTGGCGATCGCCTTCTTCGTTGCAGGCGAAGAGGATCTCGCGGGACTGCTGCTCGGCCGCGTCGATGATGTCGTTCATCGTGGCGAGGTCGCAGTCCTTGAAGCGCTCGTGCTTGGCCAACGCCCCGAGGTCGAGGAAGTCGAAGAGATTGAAGCGGATATCTCTCAAGTCGGCGTAGAAGTCGGCCACGAGTCGTCTCCTTGGAGGGGTCGTCGAACGCAGGACGATGGGTCGTCGTTCGGTCGCTCGGAACGGGCTCGACGGCGAACGTCCACGACGTCCGGGTCTCGCCACCCGAGCAGGCTTGGAGGTATATAGGCGCGGTCATTGCCGAGGCAACGACAAACTGAATGACGGCTCACTCGGTCGCATAACCCTCTGAAAAGCATCGGAAGTCATGGTTCACCCCCCCTCGCCGACGCCCTCCCCCAAGCCGTCCCCGGCCCCCTCTTCGGCGCGCGCCGATCTCGCCCGCTTCGAGGCGCTTTCGCACGCGAGCTTCCTCGAGGCCGACGCTCAGCTTCCGCGCATGCTCGCGCGTCTCCTGGGCGACCGCTGGGCCGAGCATGCGCCCCACTTCCGGCGCTTCTCCGAGGTCGTGGCCGGCCCGCTCGACGCGGCGGCCGCGGTCAACAATCGCGCCGAGAACCTGCCGCGCCTCGAGCGCTGGTCCCCCTTTGGCGACCGCATCGAGGCCATCCACAACCACCCGACCTACGACGACTGTGGCCGCCACATCTACCAGGACGGCGAGGTCATCGCGGCCTATGGCGACGACTCGCCGGTCAAGAACGTGCGCGCGCTGGGCCTGTTTCTCTTGTCGTCGCACGTCGGCGAGGCCGGGCACAATTGTCCCGTCGCGTGCACGGCCGGGGTCGTGAAGTCCTTGCGCGCCAAGGGCTCCGACGCGCTGAAGGCCAAGTGGCTGCCGGGGCTGTTGATGCGCGACTACCCCGAGCGGCTCGACGGCGCGCAGTTCATGACCGAGGTCCAGGGCGGCTCGGACGTCGGCCAGAACGCGGTCATCGCCGTGCCCGATGGCGAGGACTACGGCACGACGCGCTGGCGCATCCACGGCGAGAAGTGGTTCTGCTCGAACGCCGAGGCCGACCTCATCCTCATGACGGCGCGCGTGACCGACGCGGGCGGGGCGGCGCGCGCGGGCACCTCGGGGCTCGGGCTGTTCCTCGTGCCGCGGCGCCTGGACGACGGCAGCCTGAACCACTACGTGCTGAGGCGCTTGAAGGACAAGCTCGGGACGCGGTCGATGCCGTCGGCCGAGATCGACTTCGAGGGTGCGGTGGCCTACGCGGTCGGCCCGGCCGAGGAAGGCTTCAAGACGATGATGACCCAGGTCATCCAGACCTCGCGCATCTACAACACCATCGCGGTCGCCGGGAACGCGCGGCGCGCCTTCATCGTGGCGCGCGCCTATGCCCGGTCGCGGCAGGCCTTTGGCCACCCCATCGCCGACTTCCCGCTCGTGCAGGGGATGCTGGCCGAGCTGCGCGGGCTCTATGCGGGGTCGGTCGCAGGCGGGCTCGAGCTCGCGGCGATGCTCGACCGGGCCGAGGCCGGGCGCCTCTCGAAGGACGACCAGGCCTTCATGCGCGTGGCCATCAACCTGGCCAAGATGCGCAGCTCGCAGCACGCGCACCGCGCCATCGTCATCGCCATCGAGACGCTGGGTGGCAATGGCGCCATCGAGAGCTTCTCGATCCTGCCGCGGCTGCTCCGCGACAACGTCGTGTGCGAGAACTGGGAAGGCACGCACAACACCCTCATCGCGCAGACGCACCGCGACTTCGCGAGCGTCGGGCTCGCGCCGGCGTTCTTCGCGGGGATGGACGCCCTCATCGCGCGTTCGGCCGGGGACGCGGCGATCGCGCAAGCGATGGCTCCGGCGCGGGCCGCGGTCGCGGCAGCCAGGGACGCGACGCCGGCGATCGCGGCCGTGAAGGACGCGGGACGCGCGGCGTTCCTCTTGCGACCGCACGCCGAGCGGCTGGGCGATGCGTTCTTCGCGGCGTG
>JAEUKJ010000386.1 GCA_016792665.1 Deltaproteobacteria bacterium
TTCGCGCTCCGCCTCACGCCTCGCGTCCATCCTGTGCGGGCTGGTGCTCGCCCTCGTCGTGACCCGCCCGGCGCGAGGCCAGGTCAACGCCGAGCCCCTGCGCCCGAACCCGTGGAAGGACGGCTTCGGGCTCGGCCTCGACGCGACCCTGTCGCTGCTCGCCGGCAACGTCGACCTCTTCGACGTCGGTGGGGCGCTGCGCCTGCAGTACCTCACGCTGCATCCGTCGGTCTCATCGTCGCCGCCGTGGGCGGCCCAACGCGTGGCGCTCACGGGCAACGGGCGCTTCGCGCAGAAGAACGATCAGCCCATCGTCAGCCAGGCGTACACGCACGCGCGCTGGACGGCGATGTGGATCCCGCGCCTCGGCTCGGACGTGTTCGTGCAGCTCCAGTACAACCGCTTCCAACGCCTCGAGCTACGCGCGCTGGTCGGCCTCGGCCTGCGCCTCGAGCTCGTCCACACCCAAGCGTTCCTCCTCTGGATGGGCTCGGCGTGGATGCTCGAGAAGAACAAGATCGACGTGCAGCCGGGCGCCCCCGATCGCGCCGAGACCCTGGACCACCGCTGGACCAACTACCTGTCGCTCCGGCTCGCGGTCCTCGACGGGCGCCTGCTGATGCAGAACACCGTCTATGCGCAACCGCGCTTCGACGCCTTCGGTGACGTGCGCGTCCTCGAAGAGCTCGAGGTCCTCGCCAAGGTCACCGACAGCTTCGCCCTCGGCCTCACCTTCGCGGTGCTCTACGACAGCGAGCCGCCAACCGGCGTCGAGTCCACCGATCTCCGCCTCCTCAACACCGTGCGGCTCTCGCTCTGAGACGCGCGCGACCTGGCCGCACACCGGGTCTGCGCTCCGTCCAAGAAACGAAGAGGCCCGCGCCAGTTGCCTGGGCGGGCCTCGTCATCACACGGAATCCGCGGTCGTTACGGGGTCTGCCCGAAGCCGCCGTTCTCGGTCATGCAGCGGACGAACTCGTCGGTGCGCTGCCACTCGCAGGTGCCGGCGCTCGAGCGACCGCAGATGGCCGCGCGATAGCACTGGTACCAGGGCGCCCACTCGCAGGTCGTCGCGACGTCGGTGTCGGCGCAGACCTGACCCGAGCACCCGGTGCGCACGCACGACCCCGGCTCCTCGACCGGCGCGCAGGTGCCGTAGCAGGGCGGGCAGTACTGGCCCGGGACGCACGCGATGGCGGGGCACACGGCCGGCTGGCACTTCTCGCCCGTGCTGCAGTCCGCGTCGGCAAGGCAGCGGCCGTCGGGGATCGGAGCCGGCTCGCAGACGCCGATCGGCTGGCAGTAGTCCGGCGGCATCGGCATGTCGGCCGGCGGCGCCGCGCACGGCGGGTAGTACATCGTGCACACGTTGCCGCGTCCGCAGTCCGCGTCCTCTTTGCAGTCACCGCCACCCTGGAGCGGCATGCACTGGAAGAAGCACACGTCGCACATCGGGCAGCTCGGGTCCTGCCCGCAGCCGCAGTACTGGCCGGCGCCGCAGTCCGAGTCCGACTGGCACTGGCCGGCGTTGGGGCGCGGCTCGCAGTGGCCCTTGGGGACCTCGGTGCACGGGCAGTTGGGGCAGTCGAGGCAGATGACGTCCCAGGCGTCGATGTGGCAGTAGTCGGTCGGCGCGCACTGCGTGTCGTTCTGGCAGCCGTTCAGGCCGCAGGTGTTGATGCGCCCCATGCGCTGGCACACGCCGTTGTTGCAGGCGAGCGACGGGTCGCAGTCGCAGTCGGTCGCGCAGGCGACCTGGTCGGGCACGCACTGGTACTGGACGAGGCACGGGCGGAAGGACGGGTCGGCGTCGCTCGCCCCGCCGCAGCCGTTGGCCTCGCAGTGGGTGCCGGCCGGGCAGGTCTCGCCCGTCGTCGGGTCGCACACGACCGGCTCGTCATAGCGGCAGTAGCCCGCGCACGACATCGGCGGCATGAACGGGCGGCACTGGTCCGAGTTGCCGTCGCACGGGGTCTCGGCGGTGCACACGGCGAACTCGCAGGTGCCGGTCACGCCGGCCGCGTTGATGCAGTCCGCGTCGGTGGTGCAGTCGAACGGCGGGGTCACGGCCTCGCAGGTGCCCTGGCAGGCGAAGGCCGCGCGGTCTCCGCAGCTCTGGCCGCTCGGGTCGCAGTCGTCCGCGCCGCAGTTGGCGAAGTTGCAGGCGAAGCCGTCCTTGCAGTCGCTGTCGCTAAAGCAGGTGTCGCCGCCCTCGTTCGGGATGCACTGCATTGGGCACCAGACGAGCCCGTTGGGGACCGGCGCGCCGTCCCAACCCGCACAGCCGCAGTGGGTACCGGCCGGGCACTCACTGTCGGTGGTGCACTGGGTCGGCTGGTCGTCGACGCAGGCCGACTTGCACTCCTCGAAGCACGGGCAGGCGCAGGCCTCGCCCTCGGCGCAGTCGCAGTCGGCGCACATCGTGTAGCAGCTGGTCTCGCAGTGCTGGCCGTTGGCGCAGACCTCACCGGTATCGCCGCACGCCTCGGTGGTCGGGGGCGCGCAGTAGCTCGGGCACCAGGGGCGGCCGGCCGGGTCGGTCCCGTTGGCATCCCCGGCGGCGTCCCAGCCGCAGCTCTGCTCGCAGGTCCAGCCGCTCGGGCAGTCGGCCGCCGAGCCGCACTCACGCTGGGGCACCGTGCACTGACCGTTCTGGCAGACCTGGCCGGCGGCGCAGTCGCCATCGTAGTTGCAGGCGTTCGAGGCCGGCAGGCACTGGAGGTAGCAGGCGATCATGCCGTTGGGCACGCCCGGGTACGGAGCGCAGCCGCAGACCTCGCCGGTCGCGCAGTCGCTGTCGGCCGAGCAGGCCTCGCGCTCCTTGCAGACACCGCCGCACGCGATGAGGCGATCCGCGCCGGCCGCGTCACCCGGGAACACGCAGGGATCCATGTCGCAGGTCTGGCCGAAGGCGCAGTCCGCGTCCGAGTAGCAGTTCGGGTCGACGCGGTCGGGCACGCAGTCGCCCCAGCACACGGCCGGGCAGGCCATGCCGGGCGCGCAGTTGCTCTGGCAGTCGCCGTCCTCGGTCGAGCAGTGCTGGTCCTCGGCGCACTGGGCCGAGCTCGTGCACTTGGCGGGCGGGGGCGGCGCGTCGACGCACTCGCCGTAGCAGACGGCCGGGCAGGTGCCGTCGGCGCTGCAGCCCGGCGGGCGGTGGCAGACCTCGGCGGCGTTGCAGACCTGGCCGTCCTTACAGTCCTGGTCGCCGTAGCAGCCGTCCGGCGTCACGCCGCACTGGAACGCGCAGCTGCCGCTCACGCAGGCCCACTGCCCGACGCAGTCGACGCCAGGGTCGCCGCTGCACTCGGAGGCGGCGGAGCACTCGGCCTGGCCGCCGCGGTTGGGGATCTCGGCCGGGGCGCAGCCGTTGTCGTCGTTGACGGCCATGACCACGAAGAGTCCACCGAGGAGCCCGGCCACCTGGGCCAGTCGGCGTGAGACACCGGCGCGCGCGTCAGCGGCTCGGTCGTTCGCACAAGGCCTCGCGGAGCGAGGCTGCCGCGGTGCGTCATTCGAGGGGGTACAGTGCGTGTCCATAAGTTCCTCCGCCGAGCGGGTCGGCTCTCGGCTGGCCGGTGCTGGTTCGGCCGCTGCCATGCGCTTGATGCGCAACATCCATGCCATTTGCTGAGGCCTGGATCCAGTGCGAGGTCGCGTGGAACCGAGGCAATTACCGTACAGGGTGTGGTGGTTTTCTACACCACCTAAGTATCGAAGACTCCGTGAAAATTCGCTCTTACGTCTTGTCCCCATCCGACCAGGCCCGCGCGGGCGTGGACCTGGCGGACCAGGTGGGCCATCCTCCGCGCCCTTGGCTCTCGGAGGCTGGCGTGCGTGCTCTTCCACTTTGCTTGGTGCTCTCGTCGATCTTTTTTTCGGGATGCGCCTCGGCCCCGCCCGACGCGGCCCAGACCGCGGCCCACGCCACGGACCACACCAAGGAGAAGACCGCGGCGAAAAAGCCCGTCCCCACGGTCGACCTGGCCCGACCCGTACCGTTCCCGGCGCCGTTGCGCTTGCCCGACACGGTCACGCCCCGGGCCTATGACATCGCGCTCGCGATCGATCCCGCCAGCGGGCGCTTCTCCGGGACGATCGGGATCGACGTCGACCTCGCCGAGGCGACGCGGCTCGTGCGCCTGCACGCGGACCTCATCGCGGTGAAGAAGGCCGAGCTCGTCGGGCGGGGGGCGGCGGTCCCGCTGGAGGTCGCCAAGGACGGAGACAACCTCGCGCTCATCGCGCCGATCGCGTTGGCGCCGGGGCGAGCCCGCCTCGAGCTGGCCTGGGACGGGCCGCTGCCCGAGTCGCCGCTCGGCGTCTACCGCGTCCAGGACGGTGGTCGCTGGTACGTCTACACGCAGTTCGAGCCGCTCGAGGCGCGGCGCGCGTTCCCGTGCTTCGACGAGCCGCGCTGGAAGGTGCCGGTCTCGCTGAGCATCGACGTGCCGACCGGGCTGCGCGCGGTCGCCAACAACCCGGAGCTCGAGCCCAACGGTACCCCGCTCGCGGGGGCCGAGGCCGGCTGGACGCGCTTTCGGTTCGCGACCACGCCGCCCTTGCCGACCTACCTCATCGCGTTCGCGGTCGGGGACTTCGATCTGGTCGAGGGCCAGCGCGTCTCGGGGGGACGGGTGCCCTTCCGGGTGGTGGCGCCCAAGGGCAAGGGCGGGCTCGCGGGGTTCGTGCTCGACAAGACGCCGCGCCACCTCGACTGGCAGGAGCAATGGTTCGGGCGCCCCTACCCGTTCGCGAAGCTCGACCTGGTGGCCGTGCCGAGCTTCGGGTCGAGCGGCATGGAGAACCCGGGGCTCATCACCTTCCGCGAGTCGCTGGTGCTGATGGACGGGGACAAGGCCGCGATCGAGGACCGCATCTGGTGTGAGTCGGTCCTGGCCCACGAGCTCGCGCACATGTGGTTCGGCGACCTCGTGACGATGGCGTGGTGGGACGACCTGTGGCTCAACGAGGCGTTCGCGGTGTGGATGTCGCGAAAGTCGCTGACGGCGGTCTCGCCCGAGCTCGACGTGCGCGAGCAGGCGTTGCGCGGCAAGCACGGGACGATGGGCGGTGATGCGCGCTCGCATGCGCGGGCCGTGCGGCAGCCGATCCTGACCGAGGGCGACGTCTACAACGCGTTCGATGGGATCACCTACTCGAAGGGGGCCGCCGTCCTCGAGATGATCGAGGCGTGGATCGGGGCAGACCGCTTCCAGGCCGGCGTGAGGAGCTACCTCGACCAGCACGCCTTCGGCTCGGCGACGACCGCCGATCTGGTCGAGCACCTCCAGGCCGAGAGCCAGGGGGCGGACGTGGGCGGGGTCATGGCGAGCTTCGTCGACAAGCCCGGCGTGCCGTTCGTCCGCCTCGACTGGCGCTGCGAGGGCGACGCCGTGGCACTCGAGGTGTCGCAGACCGCGCTGAAGCTGCTCGGCGACCCGCGCCAGAGCATCGACTCCGTTTGGAAGATCCCGGTCTGCGCGCGCCTCTCGGACGGCAAGCGCACGACCGAGCACTGCGACGTCCTCGACGAGGCCAAGGAGACCTGGACCATTCGCCCGGGCTTCTGCCCGACCTTCGCGCACCCGAACATCGAGGAGGCCGGCTACTTCCGATGGGGCACGCGGCTCGGTCCGATGTCGACGGCGCGCGGCGACAAGGCGGCCTTCGCGGGCCTCGTGTCGAGCCTGCGCACCGGACTCGAGACCGGGACGGCGGCCTTCGCGAGCCTCGTCGACGGGGTCGAGCCGCTGGTCGAGCCGAGCGTCTCGCCGTCGGAGCTCGGAGATCTGTTGAGCGCGCTCGGCTCGGTGACCTACTACGACCAGGAGGCCGCCAAGAATGCGCGCTTCCGGAAGAAGGCCAAGGTGTGGCTCGACCGCTTCCCGGTGGACCTCGGGCTGGGGCGCACGCCGCGCGAGCGCCGCTTGATGCCGGCCCTGGTGCGCGCGCGGGCCGGGCTCCTCGCCGATGCGAAGGTGCTGGCCGAGGCCAAGCGCGTGAGCGAGCGATTCCTCGGCGCCATCGAGGGCAAGGGCGAGCGACCCGCGCTGGAGGCCGTGCAGGTCTACCTGGGCATCCACGTCTCGGGTCTGGGCCGCGAGGCGTCCAAGGCGAAGGTGCGCCAGGCGCTCTGGCAGCGGCTGCGCGAGGCCCTGCCCAAGACGGCCAACCCCAACGAGCGCGACGCGATCATCGAGGCGCTGGCGGCCTTCGATGACCCCGAGCTGGTGGTGAAGAGCTATGGCCTGGTCGTCGACGGCACCTTGAGGGCCCAGGACCTGCGCACGCTGCGCGGCCACACCAGCGGCAGGAAAGAGATCGCGCACGCGACCTGGGACTGGATGGTGCAGAACTTCGACGGCCTGGTCGCGCGCATCGGGGCGAAGGCGGCACCGGGCCTGCCGCAGTTCGCCGGCGCGTTCTGCTCGGGCGAGGAGGCGGCGCAGGTCGAGGCCTTCTTCGCGAGCAAGGCGGCCGTCATCCCGAGCGGGATCGAGCGCACCCTGGCCCAGACCCTGGAGACCATCCGCGCGTGCGAGGTCTCGCGGGCGCGCTACGGTGCCGAGGCCCGCGCCTGGTACCAGAGGTAGGGGAGCCGTGTCGAGCGAGCCACCGATTCATCTCGCATCCCCCGCCCGAAGCGGGCGGGCGATGAGCTCACTCCGAGGTTGGTGGCTCGCGGTTCTCGTCGCCGGGGGATGCGGCGGGTCGGGCCTCGAAGGGGCGTTCGAGGCCCGGGATGTGGGCGACACGCGCGACGCGGAAGACACGCGCGACGTGGACACGCACGACGCCGACACGCGTGACGTGGACGAGGTGCTCGATGCCGACGCGCGTGACGACGCCGAGGTCGTCGAGGATACCGACGTCGTCGAGGATACCGACATCGTCGAGGATACCGACATCGTCGAGGATACCGAGGTCGTCGAGGATACCGACATCGTCGAGACCGTCGACAGTGAGGTCGCAGACCTGGAAGAGGTCGGCGAGGTCGACGGCGAGGCGCCCGATACCAGCGCGGACACGGCCCTGGACGGCGCCATCGAGGCCGACCTGGACAGTCAGGGTCAGGACACGAGCGACACGCCGAGCGACACCTCCGGCACCGCGACCTCGGTGTGCGGGCCCGTGACGACGGTCGAGGACGCGCGCTACGCGGACCTCGTCGGGGTCACTGGCGACACCTTGCGCGCCCTGTTGCGAGACCGTATCGACGACATCGTCGGGCTCACCTACGACCAGGCCCGCGACCTCATGTACGTGACGGCACGCATCGACGTGGACGCCGCGGACCACATCCGCTGCATCTACACCGGCACCGAGGTCCAGGCTGACGGCACCCGCTCACCCGGGGTCATGACGACCGAGCACAGCTGGCCACGCTCGGACGGAGCCGCCGCGTTCCCGGCCGAGGGCGACATCCACCACCTCTTCCCGGCCACCGACACGTCGAACGGCCGCCGCGGCAACGACGAGTTCGGCGACGTGTCATGCGGCGCGGTCTGTCCCTGGGGCCAGGGCGGCTCGTTCTCCGGCCCGGCCGTCGACGGCCGCTCCCGCGTCTTCGAGGTCCGCCCCGAGAGCCGCGGCGACATCGCGCGTGCCCACTTCTATTTCGCCGTCCGCTACGGCCTCGCGATTCCACCCCTCGAGGAGGCCGTCCTGCGCAGCTGGCACTGCGAAGACCCCGTCGACGAGGTCGAGCGCCGCCGCAACGACGCCATCTTCGTGTGGCAGCTGAACCGCAACCCCTTCATCGATCAGCCCCAGCTCGTCGAGCGCGTGTTCGACTACTGATCCGCGCTCCGCGCAGCCGCGCGTGCCCAACCCGACGCAGCCGCGCGTGCTCTAGAGCAGGTTCGCGGCCAGCTCGGCGAGCTTGCTCCGCTCTCCCTTGCGCAGCGAGATGGAGGCTGCGATGCGCTCGCCGCGGAAGCGATCGACCAGGTAGGTCAGGCCGTTGGAGATCGAGTCGACG
>JAEUKJ010000391.1 GCA_016792665.1 Deltaproteobacteria bacterium
TGTGGGACCCGGTCAACGGCTCGCACGGCGTGCACCCGATGCCCGACAACCTGCCGCGTCGGCACCACCAGGCCACGACCTTCTTCATCCCCGGGCGCGTCGAGCCGGCGGTACTGGTCAGCGGCGGCGAGACGCCGAACCTCGCGCTCGCGTCCGCCATGCTCTACGACTCGGTGGCCGAGGCCCTGGTCGGCTTGGCCGGGGGCCAGGCGATGCCGGGCGGCGCGCGCACGCAGCACACCGCGATCTACGTCCCCAACCGCAACTTCATCTACGTCGCGGGCGGCTTCACCGATGTCCAGCGCAAGGCCGTCAGCGCCACCATCGACGTCTTCGACATCAACCAGACGCGCTTCCTCGACAACAACGCCGGCTTCCGCATGCGCACCGCGCGCGGTGGACACCAGGCGGTGCTGCTGGCCGACAACCTCGTGTGCATGGCCGGCGGGGTCGGCGACGAACCGCTCGGCACGGGCATCCGCCCGCTCGGCAGCCTCGAGGTCATCTACGAGTACGTCGAGGCCGGCAGCCCGACCCTGCACATCGAGATCGCCTCGTCCTGGAATCCGAACGGCGTCGGCGGACTGCCCTACCTGCCGAGTGACCGCGTCGGCCATCGCCTCCTCGCTCTCGATGGGCTCGGCCTCGTCGTCGGCGGTGCCTCGATCGACCAGGCCACGAGTGGCTTCAAGATGGCGAAAGAGTTGACTCTTTACAGTCCGCAATAGCGCTCGGCGCCCTTTCGCCCGGGGCGTCTGTCCGTCCTCTCCCGGGGCCTCGGGGACTCGCCGGTGCGGGCCGATCTCCGGCTCGATCCCGGATGGTCATTTTCCCCGAGCCTGCTAGAGTCCGCGCGTCTCGAACCCCGGGCGCTGGCGGTCACGCGCGCGTCCGGCCCGGAGCCGCGGCCCGCATGACCCGACACACCCGCACTGCCTTCGCGCTCGTCCTCGCCTGTCTCGCCGGCCTCGCCGTGCCAGGTGTCACGGGCTCCGCCTCGGCGCAGACCCCGCCGCCCGAGGCCCTCCAGATCCGCATCACCCCCGACGACCGCAACGTCCGTCGTGGGGAGGTCGTGACCTTCATCGTGGAGGTCGCCAACACCTCGACCCTGTCGCTGCTCCGCGACGGGCCGAGCGGCGGCACGGGGCTGCAGATGCGCGTGCCCGAGGGCTTCGCCTTCGTCGACGGCTCGGGCACGATCGATCTCGTCGGTGGCCAGTCGGTGCGCGCCCTCGACCCATCCATCTTGCGCAGCGAGCCGCGCCTCGTCCAGGACCGCGATGGCAACCCGCAGACCTTGAACCTCGGCGCCGGACAAGGACTCCGCTTCCGCTTCCAGGTGCGCGCCACGGGGCAGACCGAGCCGCTCAAGACCTCGACCCTCCGCGCCTGGCTCGTCGCCGCCGATGGCTCGCGCCTCTCGAACGATGCCGCTGCGCGCGTGCGCATCGAGGCCGATCCCGAGCTCGACCTGGCGGTCATCCTCGGCACCGTCTACTGCGACGGCAACAAGAACGGACAGCGCGACGAGGGCGAGCGCGGCGTCGGCGGCGTGCGCCTCGTCGTCGACACCGGTCGCGTCGTCGACACCGACGCCGACGGACGCTTCCACTTCCGCGACCTCGCGCCCGGCACGCACGTCGTGAAGCTCGACGCCCACACCCTCCCTCCCGGCTCGCAGGCCCTCTCGTCGCCGCTCCGCCGCTTCGACCTGACCAGCGGCATCATGGCCGACCACGCCTTCGCCGTGTCGTGCGCGCAGAACCTCCAGCGCCCGACCGAGCTGGTCATGGCCGGCGAGTCCGGCCCGGCCCCCGCCGTCACGCAGGAGTCGGCGGTGCTCACCGTGCGCGGTCGCGCCGACACCCTCGAGGTCGCGTGGGAAGGTGCCGTGCGCGCACCGCGCAAGGCCACGCTCGAGGTCGAGGCCGACCAGATGACCTCCGAGGGCAAGCGTGCCCGCGCGCGCAGCATGAACCTGCCCTGGCGTCCGGGGGCCTTGTCGCGCTCGCTGACCTTCTACCTCGGTGTCGCCGGCGCGCCCGTCGACCCCAAGGTCGCGACCTGGCAGGTCGAGGTCACGCGTGTCGACGGCGCCGTGCGCGAGCTGGTGCGCCTCTTCGAGGGCCGCGGCGCCCCGCCGGACAAGCTCGCCTGGGATGGACTCGACCCCGAGGGGGCGAGCGGCGTCCTCGGTCGTGGCCTCCTGCACGAGGTCCGACTCATCGTGGTCGATGGCCATGGTGAGCGCCTGGAGAGCGCGCCCGTGCTCATCGGCACGAGCTGGAGCGCGAC
>JAEUKJ010000393.1 GCA_016792665.1 Deltaproteobacteria bacterium
AGATGGCCTGTGTGGCCGCCTGGTCAGACCTCGAAATCCAGGACCAGGAGCGCGAGGTGGTCTTCGATCTGGCGACGCAGCTCGCGCTCGGGCCCGAGGACATCGCCGACGTGAAGAAGTGGCTCGAGGTTCCGCCGCCCGACTTCGATCCCTATTCCATCCCGCGCGAGCACCGCTCGGCCTTTCTCGAGGCCTTCCTCGAGGTGGTTACAGCCGATGGGCGCCTCGACCCCGAGGAGTCGGAGACCATCCGCGTCCTGCGTGAGCTCGTGACCTGATGTCCCTCGGGGCCGAGGCGCCGGTCATCATCCTCGTGCTGGGCATGGTCGTGGCCTTGGCGGCCCTCGTGCTCGGCCTGGCCTCGACCGAGAAGACGAAGAAGTCCTGGAAGGAGATCGCCCAGCGCCTGGGGCTCCAGCTCGAGGAGGACTTCAAGATGACCGGCACGATCGGGCGGCAGTGGGCGGAGGCCTCCGTCTATACGAAGGGGCACGGCAAGAACCGCCGGACCTACACGCGTATCCGGGTCAAGGGCGGCATGCCCAAGGACATTCGGCTGGCGCGCGAGGGCTTCTGGTCGATGGTCGTCGGTGGCGATATCCCGACGGGTGACAAGGGCTTCGATGCCCAGGTGAAGGTCGAGGGCAACGCTTCGCGGGTCCAGGCCCTCCTCGACCCGGCGATGCGGGAGGCGCTCATCGAGCCGATTCGCGACGGCTGGCGTCTCGACGAGGGCTACCTCATCTATGAGGTCCAGCGCCGCCTCGCGAGCGAGCTCGAGGGACGCCTCCAGGCCGGCGTTGCGCTGGCGGATGCGGTGCGCGAGGCAGTCGGCGACATACCGAGCCGTCTCGCCGGGCGACTCGCGAGCGAGCCCGAGGCGGCGGCACGGCGGACGGTCTTCAAGATCCTCGACGCTGAGTACAAGCACACGCCGGCGTATCCGAAAGGGCTCGCCCTGGCGCTGGCCGACTCCGACGCCGAGCTGCGCTTGATGGCCGCCGTGAGCGCCGGCGACGTCGGTGTCTTGTCGGCGCTGGCGGTCGACGCGAGCGTGGGCGATCGCTTCCGCGCCGATGCGCTCTGGAATCTCAGCGAGCGTCACGCGGACGCGGTCGAGCTGGTGCGCGCCGTCGAGGTCCTGCGGGCCGAGCACGCCGCCTCCGGAGGGCTCCCGAGCGCGCTCATGGTCGCGCTGTGCGCCGCCCATACCAAGGTGGGGCGTGAGGACACGGAAGCCTTCCTCGTCAACGCGCTGGAGGTCGACGCCGAGGACGTCAAGGTCGCGGCCATCGAGGCGCTGGGGCGGGTCGGGACCGTACACGCGGTGCCGGCCCTGACGGTCCTCCGCGACAAGGCCTTCGCATCGGTGCGGCGCGTGCCGAGCGCGGCCAAGGATGCGATCCTCGCCATCCAATCGCGCATCGCGGGGGCGGGCGCCGGTTCGCTGGCACTGGCCGAGGGTGCGGGCGCCGAGCTTTCCCTGGTCGCCCGCGATGGAGAGGCGCCCGTCGAGGCGATCGTCGTGGGCGAGCGTCGGCCCGAGGTCCAGACCGCCGACTGAGCGTCCGGTGGTGACTCAGGACAGCGCCATCTCGAAGCCGGGGTGCTGGGTCGCGAGGTCGACCGTGGCCCACGGACTCTCGGGCGGGTGGACCGCGTAGAGGGTCATCGCGGTTCGCGTCGTCATGAACCCCTTGAACGCGGCCTCGAGGGAGGACCCGCGCGGCACGAAGGCGCTCATGAAGTGGAGGCCGCGGGGGCGCAGCGAGGCATAGGCCGCGAGGAGGAGCTCGCGCAAGATCGCCGGGTCGTCGCCGTCGACCTCGAGGTGGGTGAGGAAGGCGAAGCGGAAGCAGTCGCCGGGAGGAGGGAGGGGCTCGAAGCGGCGAATTCTTGCCATGATGGCGAAAATTCGCCGTTGCCAGGCCATCGACCCGTGGTAGCCGAGCACGCGGGTGCGCTTGAACGGGCGCGTGTCCCAGGGGGCGACGCAGCCCACAATCCGGTCGGCGCGCGTGCCATCGAAGGCCAGGAGGAAGTCCGAGAGCGCGAAGCCGGGCCACAGGGCGAGGCGCTCGAGGAAGCGCGCGCGGGTCAGGACCTCGCCGAGCACGCGACGCTGGGCGCGGGCCGCGAGGAAGCTCACGAGCGCGTCGAGGTCGTCGGGGGTCGCGGCGCGGACGGAGGCGGCCGGGGCCGGGCGGCGCGTGGTGAACTGGACCGAGACCATCTGGAAGGGGGTCATCGGACGGTAGACCGGCTGGTCCTTGCGCTTGTCGCTGCGCTCGGTGAGGGCCCGGCGCGCGGCATGGTTCGAGTCGAAGATGACGGTCGTGAAGAGCTCGGCGCCGTAGTGGACCCCGACCCAGTCCATGAAGCGACCATAGGCGCGGGCGAGGTTCAGGCCGCCGCGAAAGCCGGGGGCGACGCGCAGGTCGCAGAGATAGCCGGTCTTGATGACGCCGTCGGCGAGGTGGCCGTCGCGCACGATGACGGTGCCGCAGCCGACCACGCGGCCGTCATCGTCGACCCCCAGGGCGGTCGCGAAGGTGCCCTGGTGCAGGCGCGGCAGGACGAAGAAGTCGGGGTCGCGTTCCTGGGTGAGTGCGAGGGCGGACTTCAAGTGCACGCTGGCGAAGAGCTCGCACAGGGCCGCGTTGTCGTCAGGGCGCGCGAGGCGCAGCGACCAGCCTTCGCCGCGGAGGTCGAGCTCAGTCATGGGCGGGCTCGGTGCGCGCGAGCGGTGCCGGGTGGGGCGCGGGGTAGGCGGGGATGCGGGCGCGGTAGTAGTCGCGCAGGGCGGGCAGGTGCTCTTGCGCGACCTGCGGATGGAGGTGGTGCACGATGTGGAAGCCGATATTGCGCGGGGCGAAGAAGATGCGCTCCCAGGGGCGCAGGTGATGGTCGCGGGTCGTGGCCAAGAGGGTCTCGAGGGTGCGATCGCGGGTCGGCTCGTAGCGGTGTTCGCAGAGGACGCGATAGCTTGCCAAGAGGCCGGTGAGCGTGGCTGGGATGGCGAAGTTCCAGGCCATGAGGCCGGGCCAGAGGCAGAACGCGGCGATGAGCGGGGCCTGGAAGAGCACCTGCCCGAGCTCGGCGCGGGCGCACGCGAGGACCTCGGGTGAGTCGCGGAGCGTCGCGTCGGAGGCGCCCGAGCGATCTTGCAGGAAGACGCGGGCATAGGCCGGGCGCAGGGCCGGCAAGACCGAGGCGAGGAGGCCGAAGGGCGCGCGCACGGTCCAGAACGGCATGAGCAGGAGCCCGCGCAGCCATTGCACGAGCCAGCGTCCGCGGTGCTGGTCGACGCCGGCCTTGAAGTAGGGATCCGAGGCCATGCCGCTGTCTTTGTGGTGGCGCAGGTGGTGGTAGCGCATGGCGTTGAGCGTGGTCGCGATCGGATAGGCGACGGCGACCTCGAGGAGGCGGATCGCCGCGGTCTTCCTGCGTAGCGGCATGTGCGTCGCGTCGTGCAAGATGACGCCGAGCGCGTGGAGGCGGCCGGCGACGAGCAGCATGAGGGGCAGGTCGACCCACCACGGTGCGAACGCCATCGCCACCCAGAGTGGGACGAGACACGCCCACTCGAAGGCGGCCTGCCTGAGGAGGCCCGCGATGCTCGGCTTGCCGAGGAGCTCGCGTGGGACGTCCTTCCGGCGCAGCCGTCGGGCCGCGTCGTCGGGGCCGCGCGCGGTGTCGGCCGCGTGGAGGGCGTCCTCGAGCGCGTCGGCCAGGTGCACATCGGCGGCAGGGGCGTTCACGCGCCAACGGTACCAGGGTCTCGCGCGGGCGGCATCTATCGATGTCATCACCCTTGAGATGGCCGCCCGATCTGGCAATGTGCCGAGGCTTGAAGTCGCCTCGCTCATCCGTGCTCGCCAGCAGCCTCGCTCCGCGAGGCCTTGTGCGAATCGCTCGCCACGTCGTCCGCCCGCTTCTCTCGGGCCGCCTCGTCGCGACGACCGTCCCGGTCGCGAGCCTCGACGCCGCGACGCGCGAGGCCATGTGGCGCCTCTATGCCGACCACTATGATCGGGTCGAGGCCGGGACCTTCTTCGCCGATCTCGACGCGAAGGACGACGTCATCCTGGTCCGCGACGCGGCCGACGACAGCGTCCAGGGCTTCACGACCCTGCAGGTCTATCCGCACGAGAGCGCTCAGCGCCGCTTCGTCATCGTGTTCTCGGGCGACACGATCAGCGCGCCGAAGTACCAGGGACAGTCGGCTTTGCAGCGCGCGTTCGTGCGCTACGTCATGGGGGCCGTGCTCGCGGCGCGCGGCGCGCCGGTCTATTGGTATCTCATCTCGAAGGGGTTCAAGACCTACCTCCTCTTGAGCCGCAACTTCCTCGAGTACTGGCCGCGCCATGACCAACCGACCCCGCCCGAGGTCGTCGCGCTGCAGGACGAGCTCGGACGGAAGCGCTTCGGTCGCGCCTACCGCGCGCCCTCCGAGGCCACTGCCGAGGCCGACCTGCCGCGGGTCGAGGCCAGCGCTTCGCAGCGCGCGCGCGTCGGGATCGTCCGCTGGGATCCACCCGGACCGCGACTCAAAGCCGGCGTCGCGCCGATCGAAGCCCGGGCCCTCGCGGCCGCCGATGTCCGCTTCTTCCTCGCCGTGAACCCCGGACACGAGGACGGCGACGAGCTCTGCTGCCTCGGTCGCCTCGACCTCGCCATGGGCATGAACTACCTCGGGCGATGGGCGCGGCGCGTGCTCGGTCGGCGGCGATGAGCGCGCGCGACCCCTGGCTGCTCGGCCTCCAACCCTTGTGGTTGGCGGGGCTCGTGCCTGCGGTCCTGCGCCTCGAGGCGGCGCGGCGCCAGCCCGAGGCGGCCCAGGCCCGACTGCTCCGGCAGCGTGTGCGCGCGCTCGCGGGGTCCGACTATGGGCGCCGATACCTCGGCGGGGTCGACTCGGTCGCGTCGTTCCAACGCAAGGTGCCGGTGGTCGATCACGACGCGCTGATGCCCTTCATCGAGCGCATCGCCGCGGGCGAGGCACGGGTCTTGAGCACCGAGCCGGTGACCCTCTTCGAGCGCTCGGGCGGCTCGACGCGCACCACGACCAAGCTCATCCCGTACACGGCCGGGCTCTTGTCGGACTTCGCGGCGGCGACGAACCCGTGGCTCTTCGATCTCTTCCGGCGCCACCCGACGATGCTCGGCAGGCCGGCGTATTGGTCGCTCTCGCCGGTGGCGCAGGGTGTGCGGCGGACGGCGGGCGGGATCCCGATCGGCATGGCCGACGACACCGCCTACTTCGGGCCTCTGCGCCGCTTCGTCATCGCGCGCTCGCTGGCCGTGCCGGGGCGGGTCGCGCAGCTCACCGAGCTCGCCGCGTGGCGCACCGAGACGCTGGTCCACCTCGTGCGAGCGCGGCACCTCGGCTTCATCTCGGTGTGGAGCCCGACGTTCCTGCTCGTGCTCATGCAGCACCTGGCGCGCGATCCCGACGCGGTCCTGGCCAGGCTCACGTCGGAGCGTGCGCGCGAGGTCGCGGCGGCGCTGCGCGAGCCGGGGGCAGGGCGCGCGATCTGGCCCGGGCTCGCGGTCATCTCGACCTGGGCCGATGGGCCCTCGGCCGCCTTCATTGCGGCGCTGGCGGCGTGGTTCCCCGGCGTGGCGATCGAGCCCAAGGGGCTCCTCGCGACCGAAGGCGTGGTCTCGATCCCGTTCGGCGCGCCCGACCCTCAGAGCGGTGCCGGGACCCCCGGGGCCCTCATCGCGCTGACGAGCCACTTCCTCGAGTGGATCGATCTGGCGCGCCCCGACGCGCGCCCGCGCCTCTCGCACGAGCTCGAGGTCGGTGGCGAATATTCGCCACTGCTCACGACCGGCGGTGGGCTCGTCCGCTATCACCTGAAGGACGTGGTCCGCTGCGAGGCGCCGCTCCGCGTGCGCTTCCTCGGCAAGCTCGACCAGGTGGCAGATCTGGCCGGCGAGAAGGTGCACGCCCGCCAGGTCGAGCGCGCGCTCGAGGGCGCGAAGCGGCGCCTCGGGATCGACTGGGAGTTCGTGCTGTTGGCCCCGGTGGACGGCGCGGAGGCGGTTCGCGAGGGTGGCGAAAAGTTGCCACCGGCTTACGTGCTGTTCATCGACACGCGCGCGAGCGACGTCGAGGTCTCGGCCCTCGCGCGGGCGGTCGAGGAGCACCTCTTCGAGGGGCACGCCTATCGTTATTGTCGCGAGCTCGGGCAGCTCGGTCCGATGCGGGTGCAGCGCGTCCACGAGGGGCGCGCGCGCTGGCTGGAGGCCCTGGTGGCGCGGGGGCAGCGCCTGGGCGAGGTGAAGTCGACGGTGCTGGACGGGCGCATGATCTGGGGCCCGGTCTTTGGCCAGGGCAAGGCGACCGAGACTGCGGAGGAGG
>JAEUKJ010000417.1 GCA_016792665.1 Deltaproteobacteria bacterium
GTTCCGAGCGTGAAGAAGGAAGCGAGCGGCTTGGCCCAGATCACACGGCGACGGATGAAGCCGCCGTGGTGGTGGAAGGCGTCGATGGCGTAGTCGGCGCCGCCGCCCGCAACCTCGGGGACGAAGCGCGAGACGAGGCCACTCAAGAGGCCGCCCACCGCCGGGATGATGAAGACGAGCCAGGGGATGGTCGAGCTGGTGTGCTCGAGGGCGGAGACGGCAGCCGACTCGCCGTGGGCGCGCAACGGGATGTAGCCGACGAAGTCCTCGAGGAGGGCCTGCTGGAGCCACTCGAGGATGGCAAAGAAGGCTGCGCCGATGAAGCCCGCCGTCACGCCGACCAACACCATGTGCCACAGCGTGCGCCCGACAAAGCGCATCTCGAGCGGAGCGAGCTCGGTCACGAGCGACGAAAGGCGCGTCAGGTCATCGACCCGGAGCGGCCCTCGAAGGCGATCCCAGAAGCGACGCAGCGGCGCGAGCACGAGCACGGGGTCGCACGCCGAGCGCCCGCCATCAAGGTTCTTCGAGCCAATTTCGCAGACCCGGGGCTTTGGCCGCGGGCGATCAGGGGATCAGATCCCGGCGCCACCCTCGAACGACTCGACCTTGGACTGGGCCTGCGTGATGCGGCTGTGGGCCGGCACCGAGCGGGTGAGCCACACGTTGCCGCCAATCGACGAGCCGCGCCCGATGATGACACGCCCGAGGATCGTCGCGCCGGCGTAGATGACCACGTCGTCCTCGACGATCGGGTGGCGATCGATGCCCTTCAGCGGGTTGCCCGACTCGTCGAGCGGGAAGCTCTTCGCGCCGAGCGTCACGCCCTGATAGATGCGCACGCGCTGCCCGATGACGCAGGTCTCGCCGATGACGACGCCGGTGCCGTGGTCGATGAAGAACGAGCCGCCGATGCGCGCCCCGGGGTTGATGTCGATGCCGGTCAGGCTGTGCGCGTACTCGCTGATGATGCGCGGGATGAGCGGCACCTTCAGGCGATAGAGGGCGTGCGCGATGCGGTGGTGGATGAGGGCGTTGATGCCGGGGTAGCAGAAGACCGCCTCGTCCATGCTGCCGGCCGAAGGGTCGCCGTCATAGGCCGCCTGCACGTCGGCAGCGAGGAGGCGCCGGATCTCCGGCAGCTCGCTCGCGAAAGCCCGCGTCACGCGCAGCGCATGCTCTTCGCACGCAGGCTCTTCGTCGTGACTGGCCGCGTAGAAGAAGCCGCGATGCACCTGGACCTGCAGGGCCTGCAGCGCCGCGTCGAGGGTCGCGCCGACGTAGTAGCGCGTGCTCTCGGGGCTGAGATCGTTGGCCCCGAAGTGGCCGGGGAAGAGCGCCGCGCGGAGCCCGTCCATGACCTCTGCCAAGGCCGTGCGCGACGGCAGCACGTGGCGCCCGAGCTTCTTCGCGCGACCGGTCACGAGCTTTTCGTTCTCGGCCCAGATCTCGTCGACGATGTTCGCGAGCGCGACGTGACGCATGGCGAGGTCCTCTCTCGGGTTGGTCGTCATCGCGTCACGCGAGCCCGGTCGCCGCGTCGAAGACCCCTTCGAAGAGGATCGACGAGAGGTAGCGCTCACCCGAGTCGGGCAGCACCACGACGATGGTCTTGCCCGCGTTCTCGGGCCGCTTGGCGACGCGCGCCGCGACGGCCATCGCCGCGCCGCACGAGATGCCGGCGAGGATGCCTTCTTCCTTGGCGAGGCGCCGCGCATAGGCGACCGCTTCTTCGTTCGAGACCTGCTCGACCTGGTCGATGACCGACACATCGAGCGTCCCCGGGATGAAGCCCGCGCCGATGCCCTGGATCTTGTGCGGGCCAGGCTTGATGGGGTCGCCGGCCAGGTGCTGCGTGATGACCGGGCTGGCCGTCGGCTCGACCGCGATCGACTGGATGGCCTTGCCCTTGGTGTTCTTGATGTAGCGCGAGACGCCCGTGATGGTGCCGCCCGTGCCGACGCCCGACACGAGGATGTCGATGGCACCGTCGGTGTCGTCCCAGATCTCCGGCCCCGTCGTCGCCTCATGGATGGCCGGGTTCGCGGGGTTCTTGAACTGCTGGAGCAGCACGTAGCGGTCGGGGTCGGAGGCCGCGATCTCCTCGGCCTTGGCGATGGCCCCCGCCATGCCGCGCGCGCCCTCGGTGAGGACGAGCTTCGCGCCGTAGGCCACGAGCAGCTTGCGACGCTCGATGCTCATCGTCTCGGGCATGGTCAGCGTGATCGGATAGCCGCGCGCCGCGGCCACGAAGGCGAGCGCGATGCCGGTGTTGCCGCTGGTCGGCTCGACGAGCTCTTTCCCCGGGACGAGCACGCCGCGCTTCTCGGCGTCCCACACCAGCGCCGCACCGATGCGGCACTTCACCGAGTAGGCCGGATTCCGGCCCTCGATCTTGGCGAGCACGGTCGCGCCTGCGCCGTCGGTGACGCGGTTGATGCGCACGAGCGGCGTGCGACCGATCGAAAGGGCGTTGTCGTCGAAGATGTGGCTCATCGGGATCTCCTCGGGTCGAGCTCGACACATTGCTCTCAAAGTTGACCAACTATGTCAACAATGCCGAGAGCGGCCTGCCCGAACGGCCGGGAGGGCACACCGGGTCAAGGCGCCGAGGAGCGCGCGCGCCTACCTCAAGGTGTCGACGATGCCGCCGCGCGTCAGCTCGCGCAGCTTCGAGGCGGCCTCTTTACGCGCGGCTTCGGCCTCGTTCGTGAGGCGCTCGCGCTCGCGGAAGGCCTGGGTGTAGGCCTCGCAGACCGTGCCGAGATCGGTGCCCGCCTTGGCCTTGTCGCAGATCGCCAGGACCTTCGTGCGCTGCGCGTCGGGGGCCGTGACGCGCGGGCCGAGGTCTTCGGTCGATTCGCTCGCACGGACCGCCTCGAGATCGATCGGCCAGGCCTTGGGGAAGACCGGGCTCCGCCCCGCGAGCGCGACCATGTCGGCGTCGGTGGATGCGCGCTCCACCAGGTCGAAGGCGACGGTCTTGCCGCGCTTGAAGCACGTGACCTCGACCCGACGCCCCGCCGACAAGAGCTGGTCGGACTTCGCGAGCTCGCGCTTGCCCGAGGTCAGCGCCAGGGAGACCGGGCCCGAGCGCACGAGCCCCTCCCAGGTCCCAGGCCCCGTGAGCAGCGCCCGCTTGCCGAGAGCGACGTCGGCCTTGGGCTCGTCACAGCGCACGACGAGGTGGGTGAGCTCCGTACGATAGAGGAGCCCGACGTACTTCAGGGCTTGTTCGACCTGGGCCGCCGTCAGCGGCTGCCCACCGTGCTGGAGCGCCAGCCAGAAGTGGTCGTAGGCCTCGACGGGCTGATCGAGCGCGAGCAGCGCCTTGGCCGTGTTGAAGTGGATCGAGGGGTGGTTCCAGAGGGCCAGCGAGGCCTTGTAGCGGTCGAGCGCGCGCGTGAAGAAGGCGTCCTTGGCCAACGCGTTGCCCTGCTCGAAGAGGTTCCGCGCCTCTTTCTGGTCTCTCTCGCTCACCCCGTCGACCCACGGGGGCGCCGCGTGCACGGACGGTCCGAGCGCACCGAAGGTCACCGCCATCACGAGACCAAATCCAAGGACACTTTTCCAGTTGCGCTGCGCGTGCTTCATCGAACTCTCTCTATGCGTGGTTCCCGACCGAGTGCGGCGGCAGCCTACGCCAATCCCGTCGGCGATGTCAGTTCGCGGGCGGTTCAGGGGCGCGATCGATCGGGATGTGCCTCAGCCGTGACGCAGCCAGCGCCAGACCTCGGACAGGCTCGCGCGCTTGCCGGTCATGAGGATGCCGACCCGGAAGATGCGGGCGGCGAGCTGCGTGAGCATCCAGGTCGAGCCAGCCAGGACGACGAAGTGGAGGCCGAGCGCGAGCGGCGTGGCCCCATCGAGCAACTGGCGCAGCGGCATGAGGAAGGGCGAGGTGAAGGGGATGAGGGTCAAGACCTCGGCCGCCGTGCCGCGCGGGTCATTGGCGACCAACTGGAGGCAGGCGACCGGGATGATGAGCAAGAGCACGATCGGGGCCTGGGCCTGTTGGGCTTCCTGGTCGGTCGAGACGCTGGCGCCGAGCGCCGCGTAGAGCGACGCATAGAAGAAGTAGCCGAGCACGAAGTCGGCGACGATGACGACGAAAGTGCCAAAATCGATTTTTGGCAGTTCGAGGCTCACCGGCCCGAAGAGGTCGCCCGCGAACGTCGTGACGAGGACCAGGACGAGCGCCCAGAAGCC
The DNA here is from genome assembly GCA_016792665.1 of Deltaproteobacteria bacterium. Lineage (GTDB taxonomy): Bacteria > Myxococcota_A > UBA9042 > PHBI01 > PHBI01 > WYBB01. The sequence continues at coordinate 4,210 of JAEUKJ010000417.1, forward strand.
GACCTGGATGAGGCCCACGGCGCCGACCCCGAGGATCTTGCCGAGCATCAAGGCCTGGGGTTTGACGGCCGCGAGCAGGACCTCGACGACCTTGCTGGTCTTGTCGAGGACCACCGCGCGCATGACGTTCACGGCATGGATGAGCACCGCCATGTAGAGCATCATCACGACCGCGTAGCCCAGCACGAAGAGCATGGCGCCGGAGGTGCTCTCGCTCTTGCCGGTGGTGTGGCGGGCCTCGAACGAGGGCGGGATCAGCGCTCTGGTGACGGTGCGCTCGTCGAGGCCCGAGGCCTCGAGGCGAACGGCCGTGACCGCGCGCGTGAGCAGACTCGAGACCAGCGCCATGGCGCCCTGGTTGGACGCGTTGTCGCCCTGGTAGACGGCGGTCGCGGTGCCGTCGACGAACCCCCTGGGCAAGCGCACGAAGCCCGCGATGGTCTTGTCGGCGACCCACGCGAGGAGGGTCTCGTCCGGCATCGCCGCGGGCGCGTCGTGGACCTTCCAGCCGATGGTCCCCAGATCTCGCTTGACCAGGGCGAAGACCTGTTGGCCCTGGGCATCGTCGTCTTGCACCAGGATGGCGATGCGCGCGCCGCTCTTGGCGGTGTTGACCGCGATGAGGGCGGGGATCGCGATGGCGCCGACCAAGAGCACCGGCCCGAGGAGCGTCATGACGATGAACCAGCGCGAGCGCACGCGCTCCAGCAGCTCGCGGCGCGCGATGACCCACCAGCCGGGGCGGCTGTCGCGGGGGCTCACGCCTCACCTCGCGACGCCGTGTCGGGGCGGCGCTCGGGGCGCGCGGCATCGCCGACCTTGCTGACGAAGATGCGGTGCAGGCTCGGCACGACCTCGCGAAACGAGGTGGGCAGGAGGTCGGCCGCGATGAGAGTCGCTATCACTTCTTTCTTGGCCGCCGGCGAGGTGGGCTCGGCGAGGGCGAGCTCGAAGGTCGTGGGCGAGGTCACGAGGAGGTCGCTGACCGCGGGGCTCGTGCGGAGGAGCGCGAGGGCCTGGGCCGCCAGCGCCGGGTCGGCGAAGGTGAGCGCGAGGCGACCCAGCGGCGCGTGGTCGCGCTGGATCTGGGCGAGCGGCCCCTCGAGCACGAGGCGACCGCCGGCGATGATGGCGAGGGCATCGCAGATCTCCTCGGCCTGCTCCATGAGGTGCGTCGAGAGGACCACGGTCTGACCCGCGGCCTTCAGCTCGCGCACGACGTCGCGCAGGACCTCGGCGTTGACCGGGTCCAGGCCGGACCAGGGCTCGTCCAGGATGACGAGCTCGGGGTCGTGCACGAGGCAGGCCGCGAACTGCACCTTCTGCTGCATGCCCTTCGAGAGCTCCTGGACCTTCTGCCCGAGCCAGTTCTCGAGACCGAGGCGCGTCAGCCAGCGCTCGGCGCGGCGCGTGGCCTCACGCCGGTCGAGGCCGCGCAGCTCGGCCAGGAAGGCGACGACCTCCAGCACCTTCATCTTCGGGTAGAGGCCGCGCTCTTCAGGGAGGAAGCCCATGCGCATCGACGCCGCGCGGCCCGGAGGGAGGCCGCCCAGGAGGCGGATCGCGCCTTCGTCGGGGGCGAAGATGTCGGCCACCATGCGCATGGTCGTCGACTTGCCCGCGCCGTTGGGGCCGAGCAGCCCGTAGATGACGCCGCGCGGGACGGCGAGCGTGAGATCTTCGACTGCGCGGTGGGTGCCGAAGCGCTTGGATACCCGGTCGATCTCGAGGGCGAACGTCACCGGGCGACTCTACACGAATGCCCTCAGCGCGACGAGAAGTCCGGGACCGAGACGCAGCGGAAGAGGCCATAGGCCCGGCCGAGCTCGGTCGCTTCGACCACGTGGGTGACGACGTCGCGGTCCTCGAAAAAGGCCTCCCACTCGGCGATGTAGGTGTCGGCGACCTGGCGATAGGCCTCGGGGAAGCCAGTCGGCTCGAAGCGCGGGAGCCAGACCTGACGCGCCTCTCCGGGGCGCTGGAGCTGGAGCGCGTTGGTCGGCGAATAGAAGACGCCGTTCCAGCCGGTGGGCTCGCTCGGGTCGGCCTCGAGGTAGACCGCCGGGAGCATCGGCAGGCGATGGACCTCCAGGCCGGCCTCGGTGAGGGTCGCGGCGAGGGTGTCGAGGTAGGCGCGGACGCGCTGGGCGAGCGCGATCTCGTGGTCGTAGGTGATGATGCCCAGGATGTCGTCGCGCAGCTCGGGGACCAGGACCTCGTCCGGGCCGAGCGCCATGACGACGAGGTCGGCGTGGTCGGTCTTCTCGCCGGGCATCGGCGGGATGACCAGCAGGTGGTCGCGGTCGATGCGCATCGAGCGCGCGAAGAGATCGAGGACCTCGTCGGCGGTGCGAAGATGCCAGCCCGCGCGCCGGAGATGCGCGGCATCGCTGCCCTCGGAGGGCTCGGTGTTCAGGCGCACGAGGCGGTCGGTCACGATGAGCCAGCGCCCCGTCGCGACGACGTTGCCGCCTTCGTGGAGGAGCGGCATGACCTCGGTGCGGAGCCAGCGACCGCCGGTGCCCGAGCCGTCGCGATACCACTGGTGGGCGGGCGACGGAGGGGCGACGGGGATCCAGGCCGACCCGGTGTAGCCACTGCGCGCGACGTTCACCGAGAGCGAGGCGACCACGACGTCCTCGGTCGCGGTCCGGACGATCGTCGGCAGGTAGTCGCGCGTCCACACCATCGACTCGGCGCGGGTATAGCCGCTCGGCCCCTGATAGCCGGAGGTCACGCGGCGCACGCCGGCGCCGAGCGCGTCCGTGAGCGCGTCGTCCAGGTCGGGTGCGAGCGCGTCGAGGAGCACGTGCACCTTCACGCCCGAGGCGGGCGCGAAGTCCGGCAGGACCCCGACGAAATCGGGGGCGGCGACGTCGATGGGGCGCTCGGGGTCATCGGCCTTGCCGGGCAAGGCGGCATCGGACTCGAGGTCCGCGGCCGGGTCACAACCCAGGACCATGCATGCGAGCAAGAGAGTGAGGCGAGACATGACGGCGACTCCGCGACAGGGGTGCCGCCCATAGACCGAGCGCGTTCGCGAAGCCATCGCGGGACGGCACGTGTCATGCGCCGCTCAGAGTTGCCTGCGGGGTTGATCGAGGGCTGGATCCGTGCGCGGAGGCACGACGGCGGGGCCGGTGGGCGTGCCCCTTCGCCCAGAGCGAGCGCGCGGATCCTGGCCGAGGCGCATGGGTGGTCGGGGGCTCTGTGGCATGCGCGGTGCACCACTCGCAGTGCTGCTGCAATCGACCACCCCCCGGAGGTTCGCCATGCTGCGCCGATTCCGCTGGCTCATGCTCCTGCTGGTGCTGGTTCCCGGAGCGGTCCTCGGCTGGGGCACGCTCACCGGAGGACTGAACCTCGACGCGAGCGACACGAAGAACCTGAAGTGGCTCATCGAGAAGTACGGGCTCGATCCGAAAGGTCTCGGCGCGCAGTTCGAGGCGCGTACAGGCGCGCACCCGGTGCACCAGTTCATCGTGGACCAGGCCCTGAAGGTCCTGGCCAAGGACCCGGCCCTCGGGACCGCGACCGAGCCCGCGCCGCTGCCGCTACCGGATGTCGCGGCCATCAATGCGTGGGACGGCATCGAGCGCTGTGAGCAGGGCATGCGCGAGCGCGGCGGCGAGTCGCTGACACCGCTCACCGATCTCGCACCACCCAAAGGCGACGGCGGCGGGGCGGGTGCGGATGCCGAGATCACGAGCGGCGGCGGCTGGAACCCCAGCTACAACGGACGCGCGCACTACTGGAACCCGTGGCTCGAGGACGGCGACGCCCCCGCGATGGCGGGCGTCAACTACGAGCGCCTGGCGACCCTCACGCTGGAGGGCGGCGACGCGAACAAGCGCGCGCACCACGCGGCCTACCTCGCGCACTATGTCGCCGATCCGGTGAGTGCCAAGCACGCCGACGTGGTCACGCTCGACCCGGTGACGGTCGAGAAGCTCATCGGGATCTCGAAGCGCTGGATGACCGAGAGCTGGCTCGGTGGACCGGTCGACGAGATCGAACAATGGATCGCGAGCCCCATCCTCACCGAGGCCGTCGACCTCATCCAGGACCGCGCCCGCGCACTCTCGCCGCGCGGCCAGGCGTGGCTGGACCGGGTCGATCGCCAGGTCCGACTCATCGGCGGGACCAAGCTCCTCCAGCGAGGCTGGTGGTACGCGTCGTGGGTCGACATCGCCGAGAGCAGCTTCCGCTCGGCGGTCGCGTGCTACCTGCACGAGCTCGACGCGCGGCCGACGGTCGGCGACGTGAAGAAGCCGCTCGATCCGTTCTATTCGTATTTCGACCCGTTCTACTTCAACGGCCCGATCTTCAACCCGGCCTTCAAGTCGCCGGACTTCAAGATCTGCGTGCCGCTCTCCGAGCACCTCTTCTGGGAGACCAACCCCGCCCAGGATGCGGTCGTGAACGAGGTCATGCAGCTCCCCGGCGAGCTCATGATCCTCGGCGTGCCCGACCCGAAGACCGCGTATTTGCCCTGGGTGAAGTCGGCCGACTTCGGCAGCTTCGATGCGGCGAAGAACGCGGAGGCCATGAAGAAGGCGGCGGCCGATCTGGTGAAGCGCTGCTCGGACCTGTCCCACGGCGACATCAACCGCGACAGCGACTTCGGACCGGTCTTCAGGGACAAGCTGTCACTCTCGGTGCGCTGCGTCGCGACCATGTTGCGCGCCGCGACGACCGGGCTCCGCGGCGAGGGCTGGGCCCGCAAGACCCCGGACGGGACCTTGCGCGCGCAGCTCGTCCTGGACGTGAAGGCCGATGTGCCGGTGACGCTGCTCGAGGCGCGCTTCGCGACGCTCGATGCCCTCGGCCAGCCGCACACCGCGCCGGGCTGGACGGTCGACCTCGGCAAGAAGGCCCTCGAGCCCGGCAAGCCCCTGGATGTCGGCGCAACGCTCGAGGGCGTGCCGGACGACCTCGAGGTCGGCGATTTCGTGGTCGATATTCGCGCGGATTTTGGCACTTACCCCGATCTCGGGCGACTCCGCATCCCGCTTGGCACGCGCGAGGCCAAGCGCGTCGTCAACCCGGACGCGGGCGCGAAGCTGGTCCGAACCAAGGGGCCCATCGATGTGGTCGTGGTGTTCGACACCACCGGGTCCATGCAGAGCTCGATCGACTCGCTGCGCGACAACGCCATCGCCGCCATCCAGCGACTCCGCAGCCAGACCAGCGACATCCGCATGGCGGTCGTCACCTTCAGGGACCGCGCCGAAAAGGACGATGCCCCCTTCTTCCTGACGAGCGGCTTCTCGCGCAACCTCGAGACCCAGTTCGCGTTCATGCGCGGGCTGAAAGCCGACGGCGGCGGCGACACCCCCGAGGACCAGCTCGACGGCCTCTCGCGCGCCATCGCGCTGTGGGAGCGCGAGCCCCAGGACGAGGACCGCGTGCCCGCCAAAGTGATAGTCACTATCACAGACGCCCCGGCCAAGGTGCCGGACGCGGCGGGCAACACCTTCGAGTCGATCAAGGCCAGGGCCGATGCGGTCGACCCCGCCCACATCTATCCGATCATCGTCGGCTCGGACCCGAGCGCGGCGGCGCACGCCAAGGTGCTGGCCGACACGACCGGCGGCCGGGTGTTGACGGTCGCCAGCGGTGATGCGGTGGCCGAGGCGCTCATGACCGCGGTCGACACGGCCGTGGTCGAGCACGGCGCGGACGAGGCGCCCAGGCGGTCGGGGACCGCCTTCCTGGTCGGCGGCATCGCGCTGGTGGTGCTCGCGCTGGGTGCCATCCCGGTCGTCATCTGGGGCGGGCGCAGGCGACGCGCGAGCGCCAAGAGCCCCGCGGTCGTGCACGCGGACGAGCACGTGGTGTGGGGTGCCGAGGCGGACAGCGCGGCGGTGGAGCGCGTCGCGGGCAAGCCCAAGCGGCGCGTGTGGGCGTGGGTGCTGGTCGCGGTGGGGGTCGTGGGCGGGATGAGCCTCGTGGTGGTGGGGCTGGCGCGGGCGCCTTCGACGCGTGCGGCGACGGTCGAGCTGGCGGTCGCGACGAAGGGACCGCTGGCGCCGATCGCGCGGCCGTCCTGGCGCCCCGACGAGCTCGCGGGGGACACGTTCGCGATCGACGAGGCCGGGCACGTGGTGCAGGCGCGGGGCGCCGGGCTTGCGACCTTCGAGGCGTGGAAGGCCGCCTACCTCGTGCCGCCCCCGGTGATGCACGACCGCTTTCCGCCCTCTCCAGTGCTGGCCGAGTATGCCGCGGAGCTCAGTGCGAGGCCGCCGTCGACCGGGCTGAAGGTGCCGCGCCTGAAGCTGCGCCTGGGCGAGGCCGAGCCCGCGCCGACCACGCCGGAGGCGATTCCGGAGGCGATCGCGGCCCAGGGGTTCTCGGCGCTGCAGCGCTTCATCCCGGCCGAGAGCTGGCTGGTGGTGGGGCTGGATGTGGCCGCCGCGCGGCGCTCGCCGGCGCTGTCGCGGGCGGTCGATGCGCTCGACGAGGCGCTGGGCGAGACCACGCCGCTGTCGACGATCGGCGGGCGCGAGGTCGTGCGGAGCTGCGAGCAGGTCCTCTATGCAGGGACGACCGAGGGCGTGGACGCGTCCGAGGCGTTCGTCTTCGCGGGCGCGGCGACGGCGGGGTGGGTGGCCCTCGGAGAGCGGGCCGTGGCCGCGGGTGCGAGTGCTGTCGCGGGCACGCCGCCGTGGTGGTCGATGCCGACCGGCGAGGCGGTGATGGTCGATGGGGCCGGGTTCGCGGCGGCGAGGCGAGGCAGCGCGGGCAAGCTCGTGGCGGCGCGCGCGGGGGCGTGGCTCGGGCCGACGAGCGGGCTCGGGGCGATGGTCGAGAAGGTCCGCGGGGCGGCCCTGTTCGCGGCGCTGCGGGTGACGCCGGCCATCCGCGCCGAGCTCGAGGGAGCGATCCCCGGCCTCGGGCCGATGACGATCGTGGGCGTGGCGGTCAGCGTCGCGGACGGGTTGTCGGTGACCGTCACGGGCGAGCTGCTCGATGCGGATGCGGCGACCTACGCGCTCGCGTCACTGGTGCGGGTGCGCGATGGGCTGCCGGGATCGGCGGGCAAGGTGCTGCTCGAGCGCGTGGTCGGGTCCACGTCCGGGGCCACGCTGACCTTGACCCTGACCTTGAGCGAGGAGGAGCTCGGGAGCCTCGTGCGCGATGCGGGGATCGAGCGCTAGGGCTTCGCCGCAGACGCTTCGATCCGAGACGTCGGCGCGAAGCGCCAGGGCGTTCAGCGACGCGCGGGCTGGGGACGCTCGGGGAAGCGCGCGGCGAGGCGCGCGGCCCAGCCGGAGGTGGCCGAGGTCTCGGTGCGGAGACGACGTCGCGGCTCGGAGACCGGCTCGAGCTCGAGCAACCCTGAGCCACGCGGCGAGGTCGGCGTGGGGACTGGCGGCGTGAGGTCGGTACGGCGATTCGAGACAGGGGACATGGCAGGGCTCCTCGTGGGGGCACCTTGATCCGCGTCGACCGCCCGGTCCAGAAAATCCTCGGCGTTTCCTCGGAGCGAACGTTACCGAGCCGGCAGAAGCCCTTCGACTCGTTCCGAAATAGAACACATCGACGGTTGACTGTTCCAAAACGAGGGGCGGCCGGGTGGGGCCCGAACCATAACAGCACACGATCGACGAACCGAATCGGTACACCGAGGGCTGTCAGGGACGTACGGCGCGGTCCGCGTGCTTGGCACGGACCGTGATTGGCCAATGTGCGGCGTCGTGAGGTGCGTCTTCGTGATGCGCCGGGCCGGCGGCGGGTCTCCGGGCGGAGGGTGTGTGGATGCGGCCGCATGCCCTTCGCCCGCCGAGGCCGCTTGGGCCTTTCCTCGACGGGCTTCCCGCGCTACCTCGTCGGGGCGCGCGCGCGTGCGGCGCACTCGGAGGCTCCATGAACACGCATGTGCTCGTCACCGGCGGCGCCGGCTTCATCGGCTCTCACGCGGTCGAGCGTCTCCTCGCCGCGGGGCATCGCGTCACGGTGCTGGACGACTTCTCGACGGGCTCGATGGCGAAGCTCGCGGCGGTGGCGGCCCACCCTGCCCTCACGGTCGTGAAGGGCGACGTGGTCGAGCCGTTCGGGCCGCAGCTCGCGGGGCTCGACGCCGCACCGACCCACGTCCTGCACCTCGCGGCGCAGGTCTCGGTGGCGCGGTCGATGGACGAGCCGGAGCTGGACCTGCGGACCAACCTGCTCGGCACGATTCGGGCGGTCGAGTACGCGCGGGAGGTCCGGGCCGACAAGATCGTGCTCGCGAGCTCGGCCGCGGTCTACGGAGACTGCGGTGTCCCGGCCCATGAAGGGCTCGTGCCGCAGCCGCTCTCGCCCTATGGCCTGCACAAGCTCGCCGGCGAGCACCACCTGGCGGTGGCCGCCAAGGCGCACGGCCTCGGCGCCCTGAGCCTGCGCTTCTTCAACGTGTTCGGCCCGCGCCAGGACCCGCAGAGCCACTATGCGGGCGTCATCTCGATCTTCATCAAGCGCGCACTCGCCGGCGAGCCGCTGGCGCTGTTCGACAGCGGGCGGGCCACGCGTGACTTCGTGTACGTCGGCGACATCGTGACGGCCGCGACGCGCGCCCTCTTCGCGGGGCCACGGGAGGGCGAGGCCTTCAACGTCGGCACCGGCCGGCCGACCTCGGTGCGGCAGTTGGCCGAGGCGGTCGTCGCGCTCACCGGGTCGCGCAGCGAGCTCGTCGACCGACCGCCGCGCGCGGGCGATGTGGTCGACTCCCTCGCCCAGGTCGAGCGCATCGCGGATGCGCTGGGCTTTCGCGCCGAGACGTCGCTGGAAGCCGGGCTCGCGGCGACGGCCGCCTTCTTCGCGCCGGTCTGACCACGGCGCGAGTGCGCCGAGCCGGCCGCAAGAATCCACAGGAGTTCGCGGAAAAGGACCCGGCCCGCCCCTTGCGTCGCGGCGCGTGCCCGCGGTAAGCCGCTTCCCTCATCGCGGCCCGCCGCGCACCGCACGGAGCTCTCATGAATCGTCGCTTCTTCACCTTGCTCGCCGCCACGGCGCTCTTCGCGTGCGATGACTCGCCCTCGGGTACGGGCGCCACCGACACGGCCGCGCCCAACGACACGGCGACCGCGACCGACACCAACGTGAACGCGGACACCAACGTGAACGCGGACACCAACGTGAACGCGGACACGGCGGGACCGGACGACACCAACGTCGCGCCGGACACGACCAACCCGAGCTGCACCGTGACCGGCTTCTCGGGGACGAGCACCTTCAACCAGGGCGCGGACTTCTCGTCGCTCGAGATGAAGAGCGCGGCGGCCGAGCCCTTCGACGCGCTCGCCATCGAGCTCTACGCGTTCGACGACTACAACGGCGCGACCGCGCCGGGCACGTTCGACCTGGCTGGGTCCAAGTACGAGAGCTGCTCGAACTGCGTGCTGGTGCGTGCCCAGTGCACCGCGGCCGGCTGCGCCAAGAAGTACCTCGTGGACGAGGGCTCGCTGGTCATCACGCAGTGGGACCGGACGGGCGGGTCGTTCAAGGGCAAGCTGGTCGGGGCCATCGCGCACGAGGTCACGATCGACAAGGACACCTTCGTCTCGACGCTGGTCGCCGGCGGCGGCTCGTGGTGCCTGGACGGTGTCGAGTTCGAGGCGCCGATCGCGACGCTGCCCGTCAGCGACAAGACCCAGCCGGCGTGTGTGGCCGAGGGCACGGGGCGCCTCTTGCACGACAACATCGCCAACTTCACGCTGACCAACTGCAACGGCAAGCGCGTGAAGCTGCACGAGACCTGCGACAACGGGGTCAGCAAGGCGCTGTGGATCATCGGCACGACCGGCTGGTGCTCGGCCTGCCACGAGTTCCTGAAGAACTACGTAGCCCAGAACGGCGGGGCCCCGCTCACGCGCGCGAAGGTCGGGCAGGAGACGCCGGGCCTCGACATGTTGATCGTGCTCGGCGAGAACGCGCAGGGCGCCAAGCCGACGGCCGCCTACTGCAAGGCCTACGCGGCCGACCTCGGCATCGACCCCGAGATGGTCGTCATGGACTGGAGCGACACCGCGGTGCCCCTCCCGCTCATCACTGCGCCGGACTACGCCGTCGAGACCAACTCGCTCGGCACCACCTGGCACAACATCGACCCGTACCTCTTCGACGAGAACGGCACCGTCACGACCAGCTATCCGTGGTGGGCGCTGCTCCGCACGAAGAACATGGAGTACTACTGGAGCGACCGCGCGGCGCTGCAGACCTTCGAGCTCGCGATCCTGACGCTGCTCGGCGAGGAGTGAT
>JAEUKJ010000420.1 GCA_016792665.1 Deltaproteobacteria bacterium
AGTCGCACCTCGTTCACCAACGCATTGGAGACAGGCACGTCGTTGATGCGGACCTCGGTCGCGATCGGCTGCATGTCGAAGCGATACACGACCGGCGTCCGCCCGAGGCTCGCCAGGGCCGTGAACGCGCGGTCGATCGACTGCTGCACCTCGAACGAGGCCTGCGACCCGCGCTCACGGAAGATGAAGCCCTGCCCGTAGAGCACGACCTTGTCCCACTGCTTCGTGTTGAGCGAGGCCTGCACGAGGTTGTAGAGCAGGTTCGCGTGGCCCGCCTTGAACGGGAGCGCACGCTCGAAGAGGCCGAGGGCCTCCTTGTAGCGCGTGTCTTTCAGCGCGCGGACGCCCGCCTGATACCACCGCTCGGCGCGGAGCTGCGCAGGGTCGGGCTGCTCGCGAACGAGCTTGGCCGACGCGACCTGGGGCAATGCGACAACGCCACCGGCGCAGGCGATGAGACCGCCCGCGATCCAAGACATGAGCTTCATGGTGTTCCCCGTTGAGATTCAGGGCTATTTCAAGCGGAACACCGAGAAAGTGGTCCGCGAGACGCTCTGGTCTCCCTCGCGCGCGACCACGGTGATGTCGTTTCGACCGAGCTCCAATGCGATGTTCGCATCGAAGTCTGCCGAATTCGAAGCACCCTGTGAGCCTTCGACGTTGCGGCCGACCGGGATTTGCCCTGCATCGGCGGCCTTGAAGAAGACCTTGTCACGCCCTCGGAAGATGTAGATGAGGCGGCGCGCTCCACTTCCAGCGGCGTAGCGTGCCACTCCCTTCAACGGCAAATCCCTCTCCGAAGTGAAGGTCGGCGTGGTTTCAAGTTCAAGGATCGGCGGACGCTTCGGAATCATTGCGGTAATTCCGTCGCGGCTGACCCCGCCCGTGTCCGCCACACGCGCCCGCTCGGCCGGCAGCCACCCAGCCCGCGGGAGTCCCTGTTTCAGATCGGTCCAGGTCACCTCGAGCCAGTCGCCCGCGCGACCGGTCACCTGCAGCACGACCGACGCTCCACACAGCGCGACCTCGGGCGACTCGCGACTCGCCCCGGCGTGCAGGCTCGTCTGGATCGAAGGAAGGGCCGCGAACCCGGACGCCACTACCCGCGGCGGCAGCGCGTCCGGAAACACCGGCAGCTCCAAGGGCGACGCCGGGACCGAGCCGAACGCGCCCGCGGCATCGCTCACCTCGAGGGTCAGCGCCACGAGCCGCGCCTTCAGCCCGGGCAGCACCTCGACCTCGAACGAGGCCCGCCGCGTCTCGCCCGCGGCCATCGGCCCGAGCTCTTGCCGTCCGAGGTGGATGAAGACCTCCGGGCCCGTCTCGTTGCGCAGGGTCGCCAGCGCCTGACCAGCCGGGCCCGCGCCCACATTGGTGACGAACACGTCCAGGCGCACGCGCTCGCCCCGCTGCAAGAGCCCATCACCATTGCCGCGAAGCGTGCCGGTCACGGCCGGTCGAGGCGGGGCTCCGGCCCTGGCCACCTCGACGACGTCATCGATCTGATAGGCCAACGCGAAGACCGGCGGCGGCACGGGCGCGACCGACACCATCGCCTCGGCAGCGGGCGCCGCCGCGAGCTCCTCGCCGTCGACGAAGAGGCGCGCCGCGACCCGGTCTCCAGCGCGCGCCGTGCCCGCCGGCAGGGTCATCGTGAAGCTGCGGGTGAGGCTCTTGCCCGCCTCCAACCACCCCAGCGGGACCTCGCGCCCATCGAGCGCGCCGATGCCACTGACGAGCTCCGCGTGGACTCGCCCCATGGGTCGCTTGCCCGCGTTCTTCACCTCGAGCGAGACCTGGAAGGGCTTGCCGGCCATGACCTCGGCCGGGGCCGTCAAGGTCGCCGCGAGCTGCTTCTGGGCGGCCGCGGGCGGCCTCGGGCTGGGCTTCCACGACACGCCGTACGGGGCGAGGGCGGCCTCGAGGTGGCGATCTTCTTCGGCTTGTCGCTCCGGGAAGAAGCCCTGCAACTGGACGAGGGCCTGCTTGCGATCGGTCGCCGGCGCCTGCCTCAAGACGTCCTTGGCCAGCCGCACCGCGGCGTCCGCGACCCGCCCGTCCTGCCCGCGCTGCCGATGGGTCGGCGTGCGCAGGTCTTCCAGCAGACGCAGCACGATGGTCGGCTTCTCGCTGCGCGTCTTGTCCGAGCTGAGGTGCGAGCTGAGAGACGCCTCGCCGCCCAGCGACTCGGGCAGCGGGTGGAGATCCATGCGCCCGTCGAAGGGCTCGCCGGCCTTCGGCTCGGGCACGCGCAGCGTCACGAGATCGATGTCCGGCACGATGCCGACCCCTTGGATCGAGATGTCGCCCGGCGTCAGGTACTGGGCCACCGTCAGCTTCAGCGCGGCCTCGTCGATGCGGTAGACGACCTGCACCGAGCCCTTGCCGAAGGTGGTCTGCCCCACGACCAGCGCGCGGTCGTTGCGCTTGAGCGCCCCGGCCACGATCTCGGACGCCGACGCCGAGCCGCGGTTGACCAACACCACCAGCGGCAGGTTGGCGCGCGTGTCGGCCTGGGTCGCATGACTCTCGTCGCGCTCCTTGCCGCCCTCGCGCACGGTCGTGACGATGGTCCCCGAGGTGAGGAACGTGTTCGACACCGCGATCGCTTTTTCGAGGAGACCACCCGGGTTGTCGCGCAGGTCCAGGACGAGCCCCTTCAGCCCGCCCGGCATCTTGTCGAGGCGCGCCAGCGCGACCCGCAGATCTTCGTCGGTCGTCTCTTGGAAGCCGCGGATGTAGACCCAGCCGATGCCGTCACCCAGGACCTCGGACTCGACCGAGGGAAGCTGGATCTCCCGCCGCGTGAGCTCGAATGGCTTGGCCTCCTTCCAGCCCTTGCGCCGCACCCACAAGGTCACCTTGGTGTCCGGCTCGCCGCGCAAGAGGTTGACGACCTCGTCGAGCCCGAGCCCGATGGTCGACACGCCGCCGATCTGCACGATCTTGTCGTCGACCTCGACGCCCGCTTCGGCAGCCGGCGTCCCGGCCATCACCGTCTGGATGACGAGGTAGCCGTCGACCTCGCCGACCGAGATCCCCAAGCCCCCGAAGCGCCCCTTCTGCGACAGCTGCAGCTCGCGATAGAAGCGCGGCGTCATGAGCACCGTGTGCGGGTCGAGCGTGCTCAAGAGCCCGTTGACGGCGGCGTACTCCAGCGCCTCGAGGTCGACCTGGGGCGGCAGGTGGCGCTCGAAGAACTCGAAGACCTCCATCAGCTTCCAGTTGAGCTGATAGAGGTCGTCGACCTGGTCCAGCGTGAACTCGCGCGTGACCTCGCCGACGGTCACCAGCAGCGCGCGCGGCACCGTCTTCTTGCCAGCCCCGTTCGTGCCGTTCACCCCACCCGCGGCCTCCGGCGGGTCGACCTGGAAGCGCACCTCGGGAACCTCGCTCTGCACCCGTGCCAAGGCCGCGATGGCCATGCGCTTGGGGTCGATCCGCTCGGGCGCGACGTAGTGCGAGCGGATGTGCCCGATGACGCGCGCCAACATCCGCGCCTTGGCGAGGTCGTAGATGCCGGTGCGATCGGTCTTGGCCCGCGCGGTGTCGAAGTGCCAGCCACGGTCGCCGCCGAAGTCCCACGTGAAGCAGAGGACCAGGCTCGCAACGAAGGCGGCCAGCGCGCACAGAATCCGGCGGAGCCGGGCTGCCGGTGGGCGCGCTACGAGATGCCGGGGTCGGGACAGGGACAAGGATGCTCCAGGCGAAGAGGCGAAGCTCGCAGCGTTCTACCATGGGCGTGCCTCACCGCAGAAGGCCTGGTTGCGTCAGGCTGCCCAAGCCAGCCCCACCGCAGAAGGCCTGCGCTTGCGTCAGGCTGCCCACCGCAGAAGGCCTGCGCTTTGCGTCAGGCTGCCCAAGCCAGCCCCACCACGAACGGCCTTCAACGACGGTAGAGGCACGCCCCATTCCAGGCTATGGTGCGCCGATGAGCGACCTCCTCCCGGCGACCCCGT
>JAEUKJ010000468.1 GCA_016792665.1 Deltaproteobacteria bacterium
TCGCGCGCCAGAAGGCCGGCAGCCAGCTCGCCCTCGACACGATGCGCGCCTACTGGCAGCTCTGGGTCGCCGAGCGCACCCTCGGCGTCGAGCGATCGGCCCTCGAGCTGAACCAGCGCCAGCTCGCCGACATCACGGCCAAGGCCAAGCTGGGCACGGCCGCAGCGATCGACACGCTGCGTCTCCAGTCCGAGGAGGCCGCGCGCAAGCAATCGCTCGCCGAGGCCGAAGCCGACGTCGCCGATCGCCAGATCGCGCTGGGTCGCTTGCTCGGGCTGACCCCGTCGGCCTCGCTCGAGCTCTCGGCGAGCTCGCTGCCCGAGCAGAGCCCAGCCGCCCTGGCCGAGCGACCGTCGCTCGACGAGCTCGTGTCGCTGGCCGCCGATCAGAGCTTCGACATCGCCCAGCTCGACCTCTCGATTGAACAGGCGAAGGAGCGCATGGGCTCGGCCGCGGACCTCGCTCGCCCCAAGCTCGACCTCTGGTCGACCGTCGGCCTCGGCGGGCTCTGGACCGAAGAAGCCCCCGCCGGCCTGTCGTTGCCAGGCGGCCGCCCAGCCATCACGGCCCTCATCGGCCTCGACTTCGAGCTGCCGCTCGGCGAGTCCTCGGCCGACGCCAACCTCGCCGAGGCCCGCGCCAACCTCGAGGGCGCCAAGCTCCGCAAGGAGGCCCGCCTCGAGCAGCTCACCGCCGAGGTCGCCACCGCTCGTCGCGCCCTCGACACGGCGCGCACCTCGGCCGAGAACGCGGCCATCACCGCCAAGCTCGCGGGCATGCTCGCCGAGAAGGAAGACCAGAAGCTGCGGCTCGGGACCTCGCTCCTCACCGAGCTCGTCTCCGCCCAACAGTCCTATCGCTCGGCCGAGCTCTCGCGTCTGCGCGCGCTCGCGAACACCGCGCTCGCCGCCCTCGAGCTCGACCACCTCACCGGCCAGTTGCTCTCGCGCCTCACCATCCAGTTGGAGACCACCCGATGAAAGCCAAGGTCATCGTTCCCATCCTGCTCGTGGCGGGTGCCATCGGCGCGGTCGCGTTCTACTTCCTCGGGCCCGCCTCGGCCAGCAAGGATGCGGTCACGGTCCGCACCTTCAAGGTCAAGAAGGGCGAGCTCGTCGAGAGCGCTTCGGCGTCCGGCACCATCGAGCCCGTCCGCAAGGTCGACGTGAAGTCGCGTGCCTCGGGCGAGGTCACCGAGGTCGCGGTCACCGAAGGCCAGGTCGTCGCCGAGGGGGACCTCCTCTTCAGCTTGGACCCCATCGACGCCGATCGCGACATCCTGAAGGCCAACGCCACGCTCGATCGCCTGAAGGCCCAGCTCGACCAATCCAAGGCCTCGCTGTCCATCGCCCGCCTCCAGTCTTCCAACGCCAAGGCCGACAGTGCCCTCGACAAAGAAGGCGCGGACCTCGGCCTCGTGACCGCGACGTCCAAGCGCAACACCACCAACGCCGCGCGCATCGCCGCCGCGACGGTGGCCCAGCGCACCGCCGAGATCACCGCGATGGAGGCGCAGATCAAAGCCGCCGAGCTCGACGTGAAGGTCGCCGAGAGGCAGCTCGCCTACACGAAGATCATCGCGCCGTTCGCCGGGACCGTGCTCGCGGTCAACGTCGAGAAGGGAACCATCGTCGCCTCGGGCATCACCAACGTGAGCGGTGGCACCGCGGCGCTCACGCTCGGCGACCTCTCCGACCTGCGCGTCGTCGGCAAGATCGACGAGGCCCAGATCGGCAAGGTCGTGAAGGACCAGACCGTCAAGATCCGGGTCGACGCCTACCCCGACCGCACCTTCGAGGGCGTGGTCATCGAGGTCGCGCCGCTCGGCGTGAACGTGTCGAACGTGGTCACCTTCGACGTCGAGATCAAGGTGACCGACAAGGACCAGAAGCTCTTGAAGCCCGGGCTCTCGGCCGACCTCGAGATCATCACGCAGAAGATCGACGACGCCCTCTTCGTGCCGCTCACCGCCATCGTCAGCAAGGGGACCAAGCGCTTCGTGAAGCTCGCCAACGGCGAAGAGCGCGAGGTCAAGACTGGGGCCACCGACGGCAGCCGCATCGTCATCCGCGAGGGCCTGAAAGAGGGCGACGAGGTGCAGGCCATCGGCGCCACCGCGACCAAGAGTGGGACCTCGGGTGGTCCTCCGGGTGGCGGGCTCGTGCCGGGCATGGGTGGTGGCTCGGGTCGCGGTGGCAACCGCGGCCCGCGGATGTGAGGGCGCACGACATGAAAGAGTCCACTGACGCGCCGGCGGCCTACCCCGTCGACATCGAGAACCTGGTCCGCATCTACAACCCCAACCGCCCCGAGCTGAGTGTTCGCGCTGTCGACGGCATCTCGTTCAAGGTCCCGCGCGGCGGGGCGGTCGCGGTCATCGGGCCCTCGGGCTGCGGCAAGTCGACCCTCCTCCAGATCCTCGGCTGCCTCGACCGCCCGACCTCCGGGTCCTATCGCCTCGAAGGTCGCGACGTCGCCCGCCTCTCCGAGGACGAGCTGGCACGCGTGCGCAACGCCCACATCGGCTTCATCTTCCAGAGCTTCAACCTCCTCCCGCGTCTCTCCGCCCTCGAGAACGTCGAGCTCCCGCTCTTGTACGGCAGGCAGAAGAAGACCAAGGAACTCGCGCGCGCCGCGCTCGCCAAGGTCGGCCTCGGCAACCGCGAGAAGCACATGCCCAACGAGCTCTCGGGTGGCCAGCGCCAGCGCGTCGCCATCGCGCGCGCCCTCGTCACCTCGCCGTCCATCCTGCTCTGCGACGAGCCGACCGGCGCCCTCGACAGCCGCACCGGCAAGGAGGTCCTGGAGCTCCTCCATCGCTTGAACGACGAGGGCACGACCCTCATCGTCGTGACCCATGACCTCCAGATCGCCCGCGCCATGGGCCGCGCCATCGCCCTTCGCGACGGCAAGGTCCTCCTCGACGGGGCCTCGACCGAGGTGGTCGATCGCTTCTCCGAGCTCGCCCCCGACGAGCCCCTCAATGCCCCCAAGGAGGTAGCGGCATGATGATCCTCGAGACCGTGCGCACCGCATGGCGTTCGCTCACCTCCAATCGCGTCCGTACCGCCCTCACCGGCCTCGGCATGGTCATCGGCGTCGCCGCCGTCGTCGCCGTGCTCTCGGTCGGCGAGGGCGCCCAGTCCCAGGTCGAGGGCCGCATCCGTTCGCTTGGCTCGAACCTCCTCACTGTGCGCCCCGAGGTCAACCGCTCGGGCGCCGTCCGCTCGGGCACGGTCCAGACCCTGACCCTCGAGGACGCCGAGGCCTTGCGCGTCATCCCCGGCGTCGCCGCGGTCTCACCCGAGGTCAGCGGCAACGCGCAGGTCCGCTACCGCGAGCAGAACCAGAGCGCCTCCATCATGGGCGTCATGCCCGACTACCTCCAGGTGCGTGCCCTCGAGGTGGCTCAGGGGCTGTCGTTCACCGACGACGACATCCGCGAGCGCTCGCGCAACGCCATCCTCGGCGCCACGGTGGCCAAGAGCCTCTTCCCGGGTGAGAGCGCGCTCGGGCAGCGCTTCCAGATCAAAGGGATCGGCTTTCGCGTCATCGGCCTCCTCGCCGAGAAGGGCGACTCGGGCTTCTCCTCGCCCGACGAGCTCGTGCTGATCCCCATCACCACCCACCAGGGCGTCGTCTTCGGCAGCGACCGGGTCAGCTCGGTCGGCATCGCGGTCCAGACCGAGAGCGAGATGGACGCGGTCCAGGCCGCCTCCGCTCAGCTCTTGCGGTTGCGCCACGGCCTCCGCGACGACGAGGACGACGACGTGCAGATCCGCTCGCAGACAGAGATGCTCGCGACCCTGAGCTCGGTGACCGGCACCTTCACCGCCTTGTTGGGCAGCGTCGCCGCGGTCTCGTTGCTGGTCGGCGGCATCGGTATCATGAACATCATGCTCGTCTCGGTGCGCGAGCGGACCCGCGAGATCGGCGTGCGCATGGCCGTCGGTGCGCGCCGCCGCGACATCCTCCTCCAGTTCCTCGTCGAGTCGATCGTCGTCTCCCTCTTCGGCGGCCTCCTCGGACTCGGCATCGGCTACGGCGGCGCCGCGCTCATCGCCAAGCTCGGAGGATGGTCGACCATCGTCCCGAGCTACGCCATTGCCATGTCGCTCGGCGTCTCCATCGCCATCGGCCTCCTCTTCGGTGTCGGCCCAGCCCGACGCGCCGCTCGCCTCGACCCGGTCGAAGCACTCCGCCAGGAGTAGCCCAGTCCCTCCGGGTCTTCGGTCGCAACATTGAACGCTTCGTGATTGCGAGCGCTTAGCTGCGACTGGAAAAATTCCAACGGCTCCGATGATCACGTTCGGGCGGTCCGGCAACCATGGACCTGCCTACGAACGGAAGACCGGGGCGTTCCTCTCCCAAGGGCTTGCACAGGCCCTTGGACCCCTTAGGTTCCTGCCAAATCCATCCCGCACCTGGTCGAAAGCGCGCTCGCGCCTGCCGACGGGGCATGGGGGGGACGCACCGGTCTACCGTCCATCGGGCTTGCGCGCCGTCGCGCGTGGCCTTGTGGGGGCCATTCGCTCGAGCCTGGCATCGCCAGGCAGGCCGCGGATGAGACCGAATCGTGAACCCTGGAGGGAAATGGTCATGCGCCCGACGCGATGGATTTCGTACATCACGAGCTTTCTCTTGCTCGCACTTCTCGGTGGTGCCGCTCACGCGGTCGAGCGCCGCCTCCTCATCGGATCGGAGGCCCGGGTCACGACCAACGAGCTCTTGACCCTGCTCGGCATCCTCCCGGGCTCGAACACCAATGTGAAGGTCTCGACCTCGCCGACCTCGGGCTTCGGCAGCAGTGCCCAGATGACCGCGGACGGCGCGCTCACCTGTCGCGCCGACGGGACCGAGGTCGTCCTCGCGGCGCCGCACGGCCCGGCCTCGACCGGCAGCTGCTACGCCAAGGTCTGCACGACCACGCTCGCCCTCATCACCCTCTGTGATACGGCCAAGCTCGACGTGCGCTCGGTCTCCTGCCTCGAGTCGGGCCCGACCTCGGTCGACCCCGGCTGCAACGCCGAGGCCCCGGTGTGCACGGGCGGCAACGACGCGCACTGCGTCGGGTGCCAGCGCGACAGCGACTGCGGCTCGTCCTCGGGTGCGTTCGGGCTCGGCCTCGGCCAGGTCACGACCGTCACCGCCAACCTCCTCCATGGCCTCCTCGGCCTGGACATCCTGGTGCCGCTCTCGACCCTCAAGGTCTCGGCCGCCGTCAACGGCCCCTTCTCGAATGAGGCTGTCCTCGGCGCCGACGCCACCTGCTCGGTCGGGGCCGACGGCTCCGTCTCGCTCGCGGCCGGCAACGTTGCGGGCGAATCGACCTGCTACGTCCAGGCCTGCGTCCCGCTGCTCGGGACCTGCCTCGTCGTACCCCTCGACCTCATCGTCGACGGCTGCCTGCTCGGCCAGGCCTGCGACCCCATCGCGGCCTGCGACACCACCACCAATACCTGCATCAGCTGCCGTGACGACCACGCGGCTGGTGACATCGATCGCGGTTGTTCGACCGGCACTCCGACCTGTCACGGCGCTGGCTCCCAGGCGAGCTGCGTCGAGTGCGAGGTCGACGCCGACTGCACCGGCTCGACGCTCGACGTCGCGCTGGGTCCGAACCGCTCCCTCACCGTCGAGCTCGCACGCATCCTCGACGTCCTCCGTCAATCGACCTCACTGGTCCCCTCCAGCGTGAAGGTCGGCGCGAGTCTCGACGGTCCTTTCTCCAACCAGACGGCCTTCGCCGCCGACGCGGCCCTCACCGGCTGCGCCGTCGACCAGAGCGGCAACGTGGTGCTGACCGCCGCCGCCATCTCGGGCCACGTCACCTGCAACGTCCAGGTGTGCGCGACGCTCCTCGGCAACACCCTCCAGACCTGCCTCGTCGTGCCCATCGACGCGACGGTCGATGTCTGCGTCCTCGACAACAGCTGCGACCTCGCACCGACCTGCCAGGCCGACTTCACCTGCGGCGGCTGCAAGGACACCAAGCCCCCGGGCGGCGTCGACCGCGGCTGCAGCAATGACACCCCGGCCTGCGGCGAGGGCACCTGCAACGAGTGCCTGGCCGACGCGGACTGCAACATCAAGACCCCGCTGCTGGACCTCGACCTCGGCGGCGTCGGTGAGGTCCTCTTCTCTGACATCCTGGCATCCCTGCACCTGCCGGTGCTCGCGAGCATCGAATCCGTGAAGGTCGCCGCCAACGTCACCGGGCCGTTCTCGAACGACACCCTCCTCGATGTGCAGGGGGATGTCGCGCACTGCACGGTCGACCTCGACAACAACGTCGAGCTCGTTGCTTCGACGACCGTCTATGGATACGCGACCTGCAACGTCGAGGTCTGCGTGACCCTGCTGTCGGGCAACGTGCACACCTGCTACGTCGTCCCCATCGCGCTCAACGTCGACCCCTGCGCCTCGCGCGGCGACTGCCGCCCGCCGCTCTGCGACGGCAGCTCGAACACCTGCGAGACTTGCATCGACACCGGCCCGGGCACCGACCGCGGCTGCAGCGACGACCTCCCGGCCTGCATCACCGACCTCACCGGCGATCGCCACTGCGAAGAGTGCGACACCGACGCCGACTGCGGCTCGGGCGAGTACTGCGGCGACGACCACACCTGCAAGACCTGCGAGGACGACACCTCGGGCGGCGTCGACACCGGCTGCACCGAGACGACCCGCGCCTGCGACACCGAGCCCCTGGCCGGCGGTGACCCGATCTGCGTCGAGTGCACCGAGGACGCCGACTGCCCGAGCACGGTCTGCGACGAGCCGACCCGCACCTGCAAGCCATGCGAGGACAGCGCCGCGGGCAACGCGGTCGACAACGGCTGCGACCCCGAGCTGCCGATCTGCGACACCTCGGCGACCGCTTCCGGCGGGGTCGAGCGCTGCGTGGAGTGCACCGAGGACGCGCACTGCGCGCCGAACGAGCTCTGCCTCCTGAGCGAGAAGATCTGCGTGCCGCGTGACTCCGTCCTGGCCCGCGACGACCAGTACGCGACGGCCTTCGCCACCGCGTTGTCCGTGACCGCGGCGCAGGGCGTGCTCGCCAACGACCGCGCCCCGGAGGGGGCCGCCCTCACCGCGACGCTGGTCGCCGAGACCATCCCGGACCCGTCCTCGACCGGCACGCTGACCCTCGCCGCCGACGGCTCGTTCACGTTCGCGCCGGTGCCGGGCTTCGCGGGCCCCGTCTCGTTCCAGTACGAGGCCCAGGCCGCGACCGGCCTCCCGGCGCGCGCCACCGCCGTCATCGAGGTCGGCGCGAACCGCCCGCCCGTCGCCAGCGACGAGTGGGTCACGACCCCTCAGGAAACGCCCATCCTCATCGTGGTCCTCGCCAACGACGTCGACCCCGACAACCACCCGCTCGGCGTCCCGAGCGCCTCCGACCCGCTGTACGGCGACCTCGAGATCCTCGATGACGCGACCGTCCTCTACACGCCGCCCTCGGGCTTTATCGGTCGCGACGCGTTCACCTACCAGGCCTGCGACCCGTACGGCGGCTGCACCGAGGGCTCCGTCCTCGTCACCGTGACCCCGGTGAACCACGCCCCGATGGCGGCCGACGATCACCTCTTCCTCGTGCCCAACAGCTCGGGCGTGGTCGTCGTCCTGGCCCACGACGGCGACGCTGACGGTGACCTGCTCGTCATCGGCGACATCAGCGCCGACGACTTCACCGGCACCATCGATCGTGTCGACGGCGGTCTCCTCGTGACCCCGCTGAAGGACGCGCTCGGCACCTTTACCTTCGCCTACGACGCCTGCGATCCGTCCGCCCTGTGCGACCGAGCCGTCGTCCTGGTCGAGGTCGGAGAGACCCCGCCGGACCCGATCGTCGCCGCCGTTGACGACAGCGCCGAGACGATCAGGAACCTCGAGGTCGAGATCGACGTCCTCGCCAACGACACCTTGGTCGGAGACGGCACGCTCTGGATCGGGTCGTGGAACCGCGGCGCTCACGGGGCCGTGACGATGACCATCGAGAACACGCTGGTTTACCGCCCCGACGCCGGCTTCGTCGGCGAGGACGCCTTCCGCTACACGGCCTGCGACGGCCACGGCCACTGCGACTCGGCCACGGTCACCGTCACCGTGCTGCGCGGCGACAACACGCCTCCCATCGCGCTCGATGATCTGGTCTCGACCAAGGCCGACACGGCCGTCGTGCTGAGCCCGGTCGACAACGACTTCGACCCCGACAACGACGTGCTCTCGGTGCACTCGGTCGGTGTCGCGGGCCACGGCATCGCCGTCCTCCTCGGTGACGGCACCGTCGAGTACACGCCCAACGCCGG
>JAEUKJ010000469.1 GCA_016792665.1 Deltaproteobacteria bacterium
GCGCCCCCGACGTCTACGACCTGGTCGCCCTCTTGAGGGACTCTTACATCGCGCTGCCGGCCGCCGAGCTCGCCCGCCTCGTCGCGCGCTTCGCCGCGCAGTCGACGCACCCCGACCAGCTCGCGGCGCGCTTCCATCTGCAGACCGTGCAGAGAAAGCTCAAAGATGCTGGCCGCTTCGAGACCCTCGCGCGGCGCGGGAAGCCGCACTTCCTGCGCTACTTCGGGCGCTCGATCGGCTACGTCGTCCAGGCCATCGTCGCGCTTGGCCGCTTCGACGACCTCCTTGCGGTGCTGGTGCGGCACCTCCCGGAGGCGCGTGAGGCCCTCGCCGAGCTCGGCGTGCGCGGCCCCGGCGGCACCTCGTGAGGCTCGGGGCGCGTGTGCCGCAGCAGGCGATCGTGCTCGCGGCAGGGGAGGGGAGGCGTCTCTGGCCCGTGACCGCCGTCACGCCGAAGCCGCTCGTGCCCTTCTTCGGGCGGCCCCTGCTGGACTGGGCGGTCGACACGCTGGTCGCATGCGGCGTCACGCGCATCGCCGTCAACGCCTTCCACCTGGCCGACGCCGTCACGGCGCGGGTCGACGTCCTCGCAGCACGTCTCCCCCAGGTCGACTTTTTCGTCTCGCGCGAGCCGGCTCTGCTCGGCACGGGCGGGGCGGTCCGCCACCTGCGGTCGTGGTTGACGCCCGATGTGCCGTTCTTCGTCCTGAACTCCGACGCGGTCTTCGCGGCCTCCCCGGCGGTCCTCGCCGAGGCCGTCGACGCCACGGACTCGGACGCGGCCCTGCTCGTGACCCGCGACGGGTCGCTGGCCTCCGAGCGGCGGCTCGTAACTGACCATGGCCGCTGGAGCGCCCTGGTCGAGGGGGCCTCCGACCCCGCGGTGCCCGATCGCTTTGCCTTCTGCGGCCTGACCCTCGCGGACGCTGGCCTTCCTGCCCGCCTTCCCGACGGTCCGAGCTGCCTCTTGAGGCAGGGCTTCGTGCCATACCTCGCGTCACCGGGCAGAGGCGCTTCGCCCCCTCGGGTCGCGACCACGGCTCCATTGCGCGTGGCCCTCGTCGAGACCGATCAGTTCTTCGCCGATACCGGCACACCGCAGGCGCTCATCGACGCACACGTGCGCGGCTACGACTGGGTCTCAGCGAGGCGCGCGTAGGGTCGCAGGATGGCCTCCCGCGCCCCGCGCTCCCGTCACTTCCCGAGGTATTTCACCAGGATGACGGTGACGTTGTCCTTGCCGCCGTTCTCGCAGGCTTCCTTGATGAGGGCCTGCACGCCCGCCTCGAGGTTGTCGCGGTGCTTCTCGACCAGGGCCAGGATCCCGGGGTCGGTGACCTCGCCCGAGAGCCCGTCGGAGCACAGCAGAAGGATGTCGTTCGGCTCGGGGGCGACATGGTTGATGTCGACGACGAGCGCCTCCTTCATGCCCAGCGCTCGGACGATGATGTTCTTGTACTGGAAGGCGGCCTCTTCCTCGGGGGTGAGGGCCTGGATCTTCCTGTAATCATTGAGAAGACTATGGTCTTCGGTGATCTGGGTGATCTGTCCCGCGCGCACGCGATAGCAGCGCGAGTCGCCGGCGTGGCCGACGACCGCCTTGTCATCGACCCACACCATCCCGACACACGTGGTGCCCATGCCCTTGTAGCGGGCATCGGCCTGCGCGGCCTCGTAGATGTTGCGGTTGGCGAGCTTCACGCCCGCGGTCAGGCGGTTCTCGTCATAGCCCAGGGACTTGTCGAGCTTGAACGGCCACGTGACGTCGTCGTCCTTGGACGTGTCCTCGAAGAAGGTTCGGAGCGTGTCGACTGCGATCTTGCTCGCGACCTCTCCCGAGCTGTGCCCGCCCATGCCGTCCGCGACGACGAAGAGGTTCTGCTCGGGGAGGAGCAGGAGGTTGTCTTCGTTGTGGTCGCGCTTCATGCCGACGTGCGTGGCACCGGCGTACTGCAGTCGCATTGGCATCTTCCTCGAAAAGGATGTCGCTTCGCCCGTGGCCCACCCTTGGAAGGGGCGTGCTGACAGGGGCCGTGACGAGCCGTTTCCGGAGGGAAGGCCCGCCACGACGTCGACATCTTACACGGCTCCCGTGACGCCGCAACTCGACTTCCCGACATCCCGACTTTGGAACCCGATCCAATAGGTGCCCCCCGGCCCGACTCGGCTCCACGTTCCCCAAACCCGCGACATCTGCTAACCCGCAGCCCGATGCCGCCGCTCGCGCCCCAGACCACCGGCCCCGTGCCACCCCAGCCCGACACGCACATCCGCCTTCGCGGGGCGCGTGAACACAACCTGAAGGGTGTCGACATCGACATCCCGAAGCGTCGCCTCGTGGTCGTCACCGGGCCTTCGGGCTCTGGCAAGTCGTCGCTCGCCTTCGACACGATCTTTGCCGAGGGCCAGCGCCGCTATATCGAGTCCCTGTCGACCTGGGCTCGCCAGTTCCTGGGGCAGCTCAAGAAGCCCGCCTGCGACCAGCTCACCGGCCTCTCCCCGACCATCGCCATCGAGCAGCGCACGACCCTGACGAGCCCGCGCTCGACCGTGGGCACCGTCACCGAGATCCACGACTACCTCCGCGTCCTCTTCGCGCGCGCCGGCGTCCCGCACTGCCCGACGTGTGGCGCCGCGATCCAGAAGGAGACGCCGGGCCAGATGGTCGAGACCATCCTCGCGCACCCCGAGGGCACGCGCCTCGCGCTGCTGGCGCCGCTGGTCCGCAACAAGGCCGGCGACTTCAAGGCCCTCTTCGAGAAGGTGCGTCGCGACGGATTCGCACGCGCGCGCGTCGACGGCACCTTCGTCGAGCTGGACGCCGAGCCGCCGCGTCTCGCCCCGAAGAAGCCCCACACGATCGAGCTCGTGGTCGACCGCCTCATCGTGAAAGACGGCCTCCGCGGGCGCCTCACCGACTCGCTCGAGACGGCGCTCAAGTTCGGGGGTGGCGTCGTCGTCCTCGCCCCGGTCGCGCGCGCCGGCGAGGCGGCCGCCCCCGACCTGCGCATGTCGGTCGAGCTGCGCTGCGACACCTGTGAGCGCGACCTCCCCGAGCTCACCCCCCAGCTCTTCTCGTTCAACGCCCCGACCGGCGCCTGCCCCGACTGCGGCGGGCTGGGCGTGGCCCTCGAGGTCGACCCCGAGAAGCTCGTCCCCGATCCGTCGCTGTCGCTGGACGAAGGTGCCATCGCCCCATGGGCCGCGGTGCTGGCCGACAAGCCGAGCGACCCCGACAAGGGCAAGACGGCGCTCACGGCCGACCTCGTCGACGCGACCTGCAAGCGCTTCGGCATCGCGCGCGACGCACCCTTCGAGTCGCTCACGGCGCAGCAGAAGAACATCCTGCTCTACGGGACCGACGAGCTCATCGCGTTCTCGTCAAAGCGCGCCCACGGCAAGACCGACTTCCAGGTCCCCTTCGAGGGCATCGCCCGCGTCATCGAGCGCCGTTTCCGCGAGACCCGCTCCGAATCCCAGCGCGAGCACTATCAGGCCTTCATGAGCTCGCGACCCTGCAAGGCCTGCGGTGGTGCACGCCTTCGCGAGGAGGCCCGCGCCGTGCGCTTCGCCGAAGAGACCCTGCCGGTCCTCGCGGCCCGCCCCCTGACCGAGGTCGCCGCCTTCTTCGACCAGGTCGCCAGCGGCGGCCTCCTGCGCGGCGCGCGTGCTACCATCGCCGCCGATGCCACGCGCGAGGTGGCCTCCCGCCTCCGCTTCCTGGTCGGCGTCGGCCTGGGCTACCTCTCCCTCGACCGCGCCGCGCGCACACTCTCGGGCGGCGAGAGTCAGCGCATCCGCCTCGCCTCGCAGATCGGCTCCGAGCTCACCGGCCTGGTCTACGTCCTGGACGAGCCGTCCGTCGGCCTCCACCCACGCGACACGGCGCGCCTCGTCGACGCCCTGGTGCGGCTGCGCGATCTCGGCAACTCGGTCCTCGTCGTCGAGCACGACGAGCAGGTCATCCGCGCCGCCGACTGGGTCATCGACATGGGTCCCGGGGCCGGCACTGCGGGCGGCGAGGTCGTTGCCGAGAGCACGCCCGAGCAACTCGCCGACCAGCCGCGCTCGGTGACCGGCCCCTGGCTCGCGGGCCTCCGTCGCATCCCTTCGCCGCCTCGCAGGCGCACGCCGTCGGGCTGGCTCGAGATCAAGAACGCCCGTGAGAACAATCTGAAGGGGATCGACGCGCGCATCCCGCTGGGCGTCTTCGTCGCCGTCACCGGCGTGTCCGGGGCCGGCAAGTCCACCCTCATCAACGACATCCTCGAGCCGACGCTGCGCCGCGATCTGCACGGGGCCGCGACCCACCCCGGGGCCCACGACCGCATCATGGGACTCGCGCACCTCGAGCGCGTCGTGACCATCGACCAGAGCCCGATCGGGCGCTCACCGCGCTCGAATCCCGCGACGTACACCAAGCTCTTCGACGAGCTCCGCACCCTGTTCGCGGCCACGAAGGACGCCAAGGCGCGCGGGTTCGGCGCACCCCGCTTCAGCTTCAACGTGAAGGGCGGCCGCTGCGAGGCCTGCCTCGGCGATGGCGTCGTGAAGGTCGAGATGCACTTCCTCCCGGACGTGTGGGTCACGTGCGAGGTCTGCGCCGGCCGCCGGTTCAACGAGGCCACGCTCGGCATCACCTGGCGCGGGCTGAACATCGCCGAGGTCCTGGACCTCCCGATTCGCGAGGCACGCGACATCTTCGCTTCGGTCCCGCGCGCCGCGCGCGTGCTGGACACGCTCGAGGCCGTCGGCCTCGGCTACCTCAGGCTCGGACAGGCCGCGACGACGCTGTCTGGGGGTGAGGCCCAGCGCATGAAGCTCGCTCGCGAGCTATCGCGCGGGGCCGGCGGGAAGACGATCTACATCCTCGACGAGCCGACCACCGGCCTCCACTTCGAGGATGTCGACCGCCTGGTCGCGGTGCTCGAGCGCCTGGTCGACCAGGGCGACACGGTCCTCGTCGTGGAGCATCAAATGGATCTCGTGTGCGCTGCCGATTGGGTCATCGATCTCGGTCCGGACGGCGGGGCTGCCGGTGGGACCATCGTCGCCCAGGGGCGCCCCGAGGAGGTCGCCCGCGTCGCCGCCAGCCACACTGGACGCGTGCTGGCCGACCTGCTAGCGAGGCACGGCGCATCGTGACCGACGACCTGCCCGACCTCGCCCCTCCGCCTGCCGCGCCCACGCTTCCCCATGAAGACATGCCGGCCGCCGGTCCGCGCCCGGACGGGCAGGGGCCCCGTGACCCGCGCCGCACGCGCCTCGTCGCAGGCCTCGTCTTCGTCGGCGTCTCGATCCTGCTCTTCGCGACGCAGACCCCCGGCTTCACCCGCGACGAGTCATTCTACTTTACATACTCCGAGAACTACCAGGAGTGGTTCGTCGACGTGACCTCCGCGCCGACTGTGGATGCCCGCGCCCAGGCCCTCTCGCGAGATCCGACGATGCGCATCTGGAGCGGCAACTTCGAGCACCCGCCGCTCATGAAGGAGCTCTTCGGCTTCTCCTGGCGCATCTTCGCGCAGAAGGACCGCCGCGCGGCCGCGTTCATGCGCGAGCCGCCCCGCTCGGCAGATGACCTCCAGGACCCCATCGCGCGTGCGCTCGAGCCGCCCTCGGACCCGGCGGCCCCGCGCCCGCTGCGCTTCGACGTCTACGCCGGGCGCGCGACGGGCTTCGAGGTCGGCGCGGACGTCGTCCTCCTGGCCCCGCTCGCCCAGGGCGGCGCCGTGCGCGATCCCACGCGCGAGCTCGCGCGCGGGCGTGTCGTCGAGCGCACACGCGAGCGCGCCATCGTCCGCGTCACGTCGCTGGGCGCGAAGCTCCAGGCCCAGGTCACCGCCGCGACGAGCGCCGCCTCGGCCGAGCCCCCGCTTGCGGCCTCGCCCGACCCCGAGGTCGAGCCCGACGGCAAGTCCTCCCGCACGGCAAAGCCCCGAACCCGGCTCGAGTCGCCGCCACGTGACACCGAGCTGACCGCGCTCCAAGACCTCTGCCAGCCCAGCCGAGCTCTCGGTGCCGCCGCGCCCGACCCCCAGGCCCTGCCGATCACCCCGTGCATGGGGCGTGAGCTCCGTACCCTCGACGTCCTCTCGGAATCCGAAGCGATGCGCCTCCCGGGCATCCTCTCGGGCGGCCTCGCAGCCATGCTGATCTTCCTCCTCGGCCAGGCCCTCTTCGGGCGCGCGCTCATCGGTCTCTTCGGCGCGGGGCTCTTCCTCTTCGTTCCGGAGCACTTCTTCCACGCCCACCTCGCGTGCTTCGACATGCCCATCGTCGCGGCCCAGCTCCTCGCCATCTATGCGTTCTGGCGCTCGCTCGACGATCGCCGCTGGGCCTTGGTCGCCGGCCTCGCCTGGGGCGTCGCGCTCCTGACCAAGCACAACGCCTTCTTCGTGCCGTTCTCGCTCATCGTGTTCTGGCTCTGGTGCGGTCGCGACGCGTTCTCGCTCCGCTGGGTCGGCTTTCGTCACGGTGGGCTCCGCGCCCGCCTCCCGTCCTTGCCACTCGCCTTCCTCGTGATGCCGGTGGTCGGCCTGACGTTGCTCTTCTCGTTCTGGCCACGCCTTTGGTACGACCCTCTCCAGTCGCTGCGAGACTGGTTCGGCTTCCACCTCCAGCACGAACACTACATGCAGTACTGGTTCGGCGAGCCGCTCCAGGTCCCGCCCTTCCCAGTGAGCTACCCCTTCGAGAAGACGCTCCTGACCTACCCCGAGGTCTTCCTCGTCCTGTTCGCCATCGGCTGCCTCTTCCTCGCCCCCTGGCGCTCATGGGGGCCCTGGCTCGCGAACTTCGCGAAGGTCTTCCGCCCCGGCCTGACCCCGCGGCCTGCCTCCAACCACGAGCGCGTCGCCGTCTTCTGCCTCGTCAACGGCCTCGTCCCGATCGCCGTCATCGCGCTCCCGTCGACGCCCATCTTCGGTGGCATCAAGCACTGGATGACCGGCACGCCGTTCATCGCGCTCATCGCCGCCTACGGCCTCGTGCGCCTGGCCGAGGCCATCGCGCTGCCCCGCCGCCTCGTGCCGGTGTTGGCCGCGCTGTCTCTGGTCCACCCGCTCAAGGCGTCGATCGACCACGTCTGGCTCGGCACCCACTACTACAACACCCTCTTCGCAGGCGGCCTCCAGGGTGCCGCCGACAAGAAGCTCATGCGCATCTTCTGGGGTCACGAGGCGCGCTACGCCTGCGACTGGCTCAACGCCCATGCCCCGCTGAACGCGCGCGTCTACTGGCAGGACGCCACCTGGGGCACCTACGAGATGTACCAGCGTGAGGGCTGGCTTCGTCACGACATCCGCTACCATCCTGGTCCGGAAGGCGCCGACTTCGCCCTCAACGAGACCCTCCAGGCCCTCTGGGACACCGAGATGCGCACGCGCCGCGCCTTCGACGCGCCGGGTCCGGACCTCGTCCTCGCGCAGGACGGCGTGCCCTATCTCAACATCTACGTGCGCGCCCGCGACTAGCTCGGCGGAAGTCGCAACGCGCTTCCGCGGAGCGCACTAGGGGCCGCGGCTTTGCGGTGGCGGGGGTCGAAGGGGGTGTGAGCCCCTGTCCAGTCGGGCTGGGACTGCACGGCAGGGCTCGCGCCGCGAGCCGAACCACGGCGTGGTTCACGACTTCCGCCGTGCGGTACCAGCCAGCTCCTCGACCACGCGCGGGGCCCAGCGTCGCAGCGCTGGCCCTGGCTCACCGATGAGATCGGCCTCCAACATGGTCTCGCGCCACGCGTTGTCCTCGGTCTCGACCCGGACGGCGACCGTCGCGGGATCGGCGCCAGGCGGGATGCGAATCGCCCGCCGCTCCATCCAGAATCGATGGGGAGCCAGCTCGAAGCGGTCCTTCTCGACGCCGTCGACCAGGACCGCGACGCTCACCACCTTTCCTTCGGCGTGCCGCACCGCGTCGAGGCTCGGCCCGATGCGCACGTAGACCCAGGTGGGGCTGCTTCCGGCCTCACGCTCGAGCCCGCGCCAGCGCACCTCCACCGTATTGCCCTGGGGGCCCGGATGAACGAACAGCCAGTTCACTTCGCGGCGCCACACGACGCGCGCCTCGAGCGCCACATCGAGCCAGCTCTCGCGTCCACACCGGAGCTTCCCGTTCTTGAACGGGCATGGCTTCTCCGCCTCACCGGTCCCGGCGCGCCGCACGACCTCGAGTCGCTCCCATTCGCGCGTCATCGTCCTCAGCCGCGGCACCTGCGCGAGCTCCCAGACCGTCGCTCGCAGCGTCTCACCGCGCCAGAGCTCACCCGTCAGGCGCCCCGCGCCCTCGAGCTCGGAGGGCAGGGCCGGCTCGCGCCCAAACCCCGAGAGCAGGAGCAGCCGCGCATGCCCGAGGGCCTCCACCGGATCGAGGTCCTCGGACAAGAGGAGCCCCTCGAACGGCCAGCGATCAGAACCCTCGCCCATCTTCGTCAAGGCGCGCCACGGCAACATCCACCAGCTCGGCTCGATGCGCACCGCGTCGCCACCGCGAAACTCCGCACGCATCGCCGCCACCGCCGCGTCGAGCTCGCCCGGTCGCGCCTCGCGCCCCTGGCTCTCTGCGTCCTTCGCGAACGGCCAGAGCGCCACGGCCAGGACGCCGACCAGCACGAGCACCAAGACCGCCCGCACACGCCCTGACGCCGCGCCCTCGGCGTACCTCACGCCGCCATCGAAGGACGAGCTCTCCGTGCGCTGTTCCGTGGACTCCATCGCGACGTGCTTAGCGCGCCGCGCGCCTCGAGGCTACTCGAAGAGATCGCCCACCGCGCCGTTCAACACCCAGGCCGCCCAGAAGAACGGGTCGACCCGCCGCGCGCCGCCGCGCAGCGGTCTCTCCGGCCGTGGCCCTCCCTCGCCGGTGATGCCGCCCATACCGCGCATTTGGAGGCCCGCATCCCGCGCCGTCGCCGCACCCAGGTCAGGCGCCCGCGCGATGGCCCCCGTTCGTGCCGTGCCCAGCGCAAAGACCGGCCGTTGCCCGCGCCCGATCTCTCGATAGAAGGTCTCCATCATCGCCGCGGCGTGCCGGTCTTCAATCGGCCAGAGCGTCGCCAGCACGCCGGCGCTGCCCGCATAGAGGAACGCGTTGACCAGCCCGCCCAGGCCATCGCCCGGCTCCAGGGCCCCCCGACCGCTCGAGCACGCCGAGAGCACCACCAGATCGGCATCCAGATTCAGCCCCAGGACCTCGTCGATCGTCA
>JAEUKJ010000484.1 GCA_016792665.1 Deltaproteobacteria bacterium
GACGGCCTCGGTCGGGTAGGGGGGCACCGCCAGTCGCACCCGCGAGTCGCGCGCCACCTCGCCCTCGGGCGGGAGCCTCAGCACCAGCGCTCCTCCGCCGCGGACGAAGCCGTGGCAGATCCCCAACACATCGGGATCGCACCCCGCGTGAAAGTCGATGACGACCGCATCGAACGCGCGCCCGAGCTTCGCCTCGACCTTCACCCCGTCGCGCTCGCTCGCACCGTGCGCATCGACCCACAGCACGCGGTCCGGCGCGAGACCCGCCACCACCCGGGCCGCCTCCGCGCGCGTGACCTCCGCCGTGCCGTGCAGCGCCATCAAGCGCCGCGTCCAGCCTTCAGCCGCGTCCATGTGTGCAGGTTGACTCACGATTGACATTTCGTCACTGGCATCCGGCGCCGCACTATGAGAGGGCCCCGTCATGGTCTCGATCCTCGACGAAAAAGCCCCACCGTCGCCGCGCTCCCGTATTGACCACGCCCTCGTCGGGCTCATCAAGGACCCGCGCGACCTGCCCTTCGCTCGCCTCATCTTCTCGGCGCTGCTCGTGCTGGTCCCGTTCGCGACGGTGGTCTTCGTCCTCGACCCACTGCCCTGGTGGCTCGGCGCCGCCTACCTCGCGGTCCTCTTCCCGGTCTTCATCGACCGCTACACGTTGATGCTCCACAACACGAGCCATCGCCGCCTCTTCGGCAAGGGGCACGAAGGCCTGAACATCCTCGTCCCGCTCGTCCTCGGTCCCTTCATGGGGCAGACGCCCTACACCTATTTCGCTCACCACATCGGGATGCACCACCCCGAGAACAACCTGCCCGACGACCTCAGCTCGACGATGCGCTTCCGCCGCGACAGCCTGCGCGGCTTCCTCGTCTACTACGGCACCTTCATGGGCCTGGGCATCGTGCAGCTCGTCGCCTACCACCGCCGTCGCGGCCACTCGCGCATGGCGCGCATGGCGCTCTTCGGCGAGCTCGGCTGGTACCTCGCCATTGCGCTCCTGCTCTGGCTGCGCCCGTGGCCGACCCTGGTCGTCTTCGTGATCCCGTTCCTGCTCATCCGCTTCATGATGATGGCCGGCAACTGGGCCCAGCACGCCTTCATCGACGCCGCCGACCCGGCCAACCCCTACCGGAACAGCATCACGTCGATCAACACGCGCTACAACCGCCGCTGCTTCAACGACGGCTATCACATCGGCCACCACGTGAAGGCCAACCGCCACTGGTCCGAGATGCCCAGCGACTTCGAAGCCCAGCTCGCGACCTACCGCGACCAGGGCGCGGTCGTCTTCCAGGGCCTCGACTACTTCCAGATCTGGGCGCTGCTCATGGCCAAGCGCTACAAGTCCCTGGCGCGCCACTTCGTCGACCTGTCCGAGCGCCCGCGCACCGAAGCCGAGGTCATCGACTTCCTGCGCGAGCGCACGCGCCCCATCCCGGCCTCGCGCTGACGATCAGCGCAGCTGCTCGGCGTCCGGGAAGTTCGGCAGATCCGACACCTGCACGCTCACCGCCTTGGGCTGCTTCAGCATCTTGGCGAGCTTGCCGGCGACCGCGCCGAGCTTCAGCTCGCCCTTGAACCCGAGCTTCCAGCTGCGCTTGAAGCCATCGCGCGAGCGCACCTTCACCTTGTCGTTCGGCGCCCCGGGGATGGTCTGGACTTTCGCCTCGCCCGCGATGGGCGTCGCGTAGCAGATCGGGCGGTCGGCCATCGCGTAGCACAGCACCAGCAGCGTCTGCTCGGCACGCGACTCCTCGAACGTCGTCATGTCCTGCTTCGACTCCGTGATCTTCACCTCGAGCGGGTGGATGAGGCCCACCGGGTTCCAGTCGCACATGCCCGGGCACATGTGGAATTCTTGAGTGAAAGCGGTGACATCGAACTGCTTGAAGGTATCGCTGCCATCATCGAGATAGCTCTCCGCGAGGCGCCCCACGTGCTTCAGCTTCTTGTCGTCGCCGAGCAGCATGTGGATCGCCGCGTAGTCCACCCCATCGCTGCGCTTGCCCTCGAGCTTCACGACGATGCCCAATGGAATCGTGGAAGCCTCCTGGGCCTGGATGCTCGAGGTCGAGGTCAGCATGCCGCAGGTGCACGCCGGACAGTTGTCGAGCACGCGCGCCTCGCCGCACGGCCCCGTGAGGATCGACTCGTCGATGACGGGCACGTCGGCCCGCGCCTGGGCGAGCCCCAGGACCGAACCCGTGAGTGACAGCGAGAGCGCAGAGAGCAGACGAGCGACCGACATGATGACCTCGTGACGTGAGAGCGCGGCGCCTTTCGCCGCGGCTCGCTCCTAACATGGCAGCCCCTGCTCCGTATCCCACCTGGCTTCCCGACGTCAGGACGGCGTGAGATCCCACCTCGAGCTTGCATTGCCCCGCGCCTCATGATGAGCACCTCGCGTGAACGCTCTGCCGACCGCTCTCGCACTCTCTGACCAATCCGTGGGCAGCCTGGCTCCGCCAGACCTTCGGCCTGATCTGACCGGCCTCACGCCCGCCGCCCTCGCCGCGCTCATGCCGACCGAGGGCCAGCCCAGCCTCGTTCGCGGCAAGGCCCTCTGGCGTTGGCTCCGCACCGTCTCTGCCCTCCCGACCGCGCTCCCGGCGACCCTGCCCGAGGCCGGCAAGGACGCCCTCGCCACCCTCGCGTCGAAGGTCCGCCTCCCCGACGTGACCATCACCGACCGCATCGCCAGCCGCGACGGCACCCTCAAGTGGCGCCTCTCGTGCCGCGGCCTCCCGGTCGAGACCGTCCTCATCCCGACCCCGACCCGCGCCACCGTCTGCGTCTCGAGTCAGTCCGGCTGCACCCGCTACTGCGACTTCTGCGCGACCGCGACGATGGGCTTCCTCGGCGCCCTCACTGCGGGCGAGATCGTCGCCCAGGTCCTCATCGCACGCCAGGCCTCGCCCGTCCCGGTCACGAACGTCGTCTTCATGGGCATGGGCGAGCCGCTCGACAACCTCGACGCGGTGCTCACCGCCATCGACGTCCTCGAGCACGGCTTGAACCTCTCGCCGCGCCACGTGACCGTCTCGACCTCGGGCGTCCTCCCCAAGCTCGAGCGCCTCTGGTCCGAGTCACGCGCCGCCGTCGCCCTCTCCCTGCACGCGACCACGCAACCCCTCCGTGACCGCCTCATGCCGCGCGTGCGCCGCTGGTCGCTCGACGACCTCGTCGCCTTCATGCGCCAGGCCTCCGCCGCCGAGCCCTCGTCCAAGTCGGGCGGCCGCCACTTCTTCATCGAGTACACGCTCATCGACGGCGTGAACGACCACGACGCCGACGCCGACCGCCTGGTCGCCCTCCTCGACGGCGTCCGCGCCCGCGTGAACCTCATCCCGTACAACCCGAGCACGGTCACGACCTACCGCCGCCCCGCGCCCGAGCGCGTCCGCGCCTTCCAGCGCCGCATCCTCGACCAGGGGCTCATCTGCCTCGTGCGCGAGACGCGCGGCGACGACACCGCCGCGGCCTGCGGTCAGCTCGCCACGCGCCCCGACGTCGTCTCCTCGATGGCCTGATACGCCGCTCACGCAGGCCGGCACGTGTCTCAGGCGAGCTGCTTGAACGCCTCGGGCAGCTTCGCCCCTTCGACGTCGCACCCCTGGAAGACCGCGCCCGTGAGTCTCGCCCCGGTGAAGTCCGCGTTCTTCAGGTTCGCATTGCGGAGCTGCGCACTGCGCAAATAGGCGTCGCGGAGATCGGCCCCTTCGAGGTTCGCCCCGCCGAGGAACGCGTCGTTCAGGTTCGTCCCGACGAGGCTCGCGCCCGCGAGGTTCGCGGCCCCGAGGTCGGCCGAGCTCAGGTTGAGGTACGACAGATCGAGCCCCGAGAGATCCACGCCCGACAGTCGCGGGCGGTACTCTTCGTGGATGCCGATGAGCGCGAGGATGAGCTCTTTGCGGGTGATTTCAGCCATGCGCGGAGCCTCTGCGCCGAGGCCCGCGCTGTCAAGTCGACCCACTCACACCCGTCGGCGTCGCCTCGCGGCGGCCCACAGCCCCAGGACGACCCCGAGCCCGACCGCCCCGTCGCTCCACCCGCCGACTCCGCAGTTCGCTCCGCCCTCGACCAGGAACTCCCGATTCTCGCCCACCACGTCGTCCGGCCCGAACTTCGGGTCGCGCTCGCCGCTGTCCCTCCGCCCGTTGAGGTTCACGTCCTCGGCCCCGTCGCTCACGCTGCCGTCGTCGGTGTCCCAGTCCATCGGATCGGTGGTCGTCGTCGGGTCTGCGTCCGGCACGAACAGGTCCGCATCGGTGTCCGCCCCCTCGGGCGCGATGAGCCCGCGCTCGGTCCCGTCCTTCAGCCCGTCGCCGTCGCTGTCCGGGTTCTTCGGGTCGGTCTCGCCCAACCCCGCATCGCCCGTGCGTCCGACCGTGCCGTCGTGGCGTCCGTTGCGGTTCTGGTCCTCGTGCCCGTCGATGATGCCGTCGTCGTCGCTGTCGTCGTCCAGCGGATCGGTGGTCGTGGCCGGGTCTTCGTCCGCGGTCCACGCCGCGAGATCGGTCCCGTCGTACGGGATCCCGTTGGCGCTGACGCCGCTCGGGATCGGCGTCGTGACGCCTATCTCCAGCCCATCGCACAGCAGGTCATCGTCGCTGTCGCAGTCCAGCGGGTCGGTCCGCGTCCCGCCCAGCGGGCCCGTCCCGGCGAGCTCGTCGCCATCGCTGATGCCATCGTCGTCGGTGTCCGCGTCGAGCGGATCGGTGTCCTTGCCCGAGTCGTAGGCCCCTGGATCTCCCAAGCGAATCTCGTCGCCATCGCCGATCCCGTCGCCGTCGGTGTCGGGGTCGTTCGGATCGGTCCCGATCGCCGTCTCGGTCTCATCCGGAATGCCATCTCCATCGGCATCCCCGAACCGCATCACCACGTTCGCCCGCGACACGCCACCGCGCAGGTCGCTGATCCCATACTTGAAGTGCAGCGGCCCGCGCACCCCGATGAGCAGCGCCTGCCGCAACGGCTCGGTCGGCACGAACACCAGGTCTCCACCCTCGGACGGGACGACCCGCCCTGCCTCGGGCTGCGTCGCCCACGCGATGACCAGCCCGTCCTGGTCGGGATCTGTGTCGTTGCTCCGCACCGGAGCCTCCGTGTCCTCGACCGCGCTGACCAGATAGTCGTCGTCGAGCGCCACCGGCGCGCGATTGGCACTTGGCAATATCGTCACGAATGCGATCGACGTCGCGACCCCACCCTTGCCGTCGCTGATCTCCACCGTGAACGAAGCCTCGCCCACATAGCCCGCAGGCGGCGTGTAGCGCGCCCCACCATTGGCGACACTCGCGGTGCCGACCGCCGGATTGCCTACGGAAACGACCGTCAGCGTGTCGCCATCGGGATCGACATCGTTGTCCAACACCGCGATATCGACCGGCGTGTCGCGCGGCGTCGACACGCGATCGTCCAGCGCGATCGGCGGCTCGTTCGCCCCGGCCGTCACCGTCACGGTCACGGTCGCCGACGCGCACGCACCGACCGTGTCACACACGACGTAGCAGAACGCGTCGACTCCGACGAAGTCGACCTCGGGCTTGTAGATCAAAGTGCCATTGCTCTGGAAGCTCGCCTCGCCATGCTGCGGGTCGCAGGCCGGACCGCCCACCAGGCGATTGCCATCGGGGTCGCTGTCATTGACCAATACCGGGATCGAGACCGTCGCCCCCTCACCCGTCGTCGCCGTGTCGTCATTGGCGACCGGCGGCCCATTCGCCGCGCCGCCCACCACGATCGTGACGGTCGCCTCCGCGCACGCCCCCTCGCTATCGCAGACCCGATAGCGCAGCGTGTCGGTCCCGGCGAAGCCCGGGGCTGGCAGATAGCTCGGGGCCTCGCCGCTCACCGTCGCGCTCCCGTGTCGCGGCCCCTCGATCACCTCGGGCACGCCCAACACATCGCCCTCGGGGTCCTGGTCATTGTCCAGGATCGCCAGCTCCACCGCCGTCCCCGCGCTCGTCGTGGCGCGATCGTCCAGCGCCACCGGCGGATCATTGACCGGTGTCACGAGCACCAACACGCGCTGCTCGCGACAATCCAGCCCGGCCTCCAGCGGCCGGCAGGTGCGATAGACGAACACGTCCCGACCCGACCAATTCGCCGCTGGCACATACAGGGCCACGCCCCCTTCCAAGAAGCGCGCGCTCCCGTGTCGCGGGGCGGTCGCGATGGCCGAGGGCACGAATGCCGGGTCGTCGTTGCCGCGTACGAACACCAGCACCGCGACGTCTTCCGGGGTCTCGGCATAGTCGTCCGCCGCGATGTACACCACCGCCGGCGACCCGATCTCCACCGTCACCACCGCCGTCGCGCACGCCCCGAGGTCGTCGCACACCGTATATTGGAACGAGTCCGTCCCTTCGAAGTCGGCGCCCGGCGTGTAAATCACCTGCCCATCGACCAGGTCGACCTCGCCGTGCGAGGGCCCGTCCGAGAAGCTCGTGACGGCGAGCTCGTCGCCTTCGGGATCGATGTCGTTGTCCAGCACCGGCACGACCACGGGCTGCCCCGGTGACGTGGCGATCTCGTCGTCGCTCGCACGCGGCGCGCCGTTCACGACGATCGTCACATCCGCCCGCGTCACCGCGCTCGACCCCGCGCGGAGATCGTACGCCACCACCAGCACGCCCGCATAGCTCGGCACCGGCACGAAGCTGAACCCGCCATTCGGGTTGAGGGTCAGGGTCCCTTCGGTCGTCGCATTGGGCCGCGTCGCCGCGACCAGCGTCACCGACCCCGTCGTCCCCTGGGGCACGAGGTCATTGGCGATGACGCCACCCGCCTCCGGGATGACCAGGGTCACGCCCTGGTTGGTGCCATATCGGTCGGGGATCGCCTGCGCCACATCTGGCGTGATGCACCGCCCGAGGTGGCTCACGCAGCGCCCGTCATCCGGGCAGTCCTCATCGGTCTGGCATACGACGCAGATCGGTCCACCGACCGCGGCCTCGTCGCACGCGGGCTTGCCGCTCGAGCAGCCCTGGTCGACCTGTCCCCCCGGCGCCGTGTCGATGCACGGCACGCAGCGCTCGGGCTGATTGCGCGCATCGCAGATCGGCGTGCTCGCCTCGCACCCTGGATCGGTCCCGAGCCCCGGCAGATCGACACACACCGCGCAGCGCCCATCAGGCCCGCACACTCCCGCCGGACAATCGGCGTCAGTCGTGCAGCCGACGCAAACCGGCGCGGTCGGCAGGCGTCGATCGCAGATCGGCGTCGCCCCGCCGCACCCCGAGTCGACCACGCCCGTCGGCTGGTCGTCGGCGCAGCGCACGCACTTCACGGGCGTCAGCGACAGCTCGCAGATCGGCTGCGCACCCGAACATCCCGCGTCCACCCCGGCACCCGCCGCCGTGTTGCGGCACGGCACGCAGCGCGCGCTCGCGGTGTCGCACACGGTCCCGATCGAGCAGTCCAGATCTCCCTGGCAGCCGACACACACGCTCGCGCCCCGCACGCTCGCGTCGCACGCCGGCGCCCCGCTGCCGCAGCCCGTGTCGATCCCGACGCTCTTGTCGTCGACACACGCCTCGCAGATCGCACTCGCCCCGCTGCCTTCGCACATCGGGCGCGCCGCGCTGCACCCACTGTCGAGGCCCGCGCCAGCGGCCGTGTTGCGGCACGGCACGCATTGCTTGGTCGCCGTGTCGCAGACCCCGGTGCCGCAGTCGCCGTCGACCAGGCATTCGACACAGGTCGGGGCGATCGGCGCGCTCGTCCAGCAGGCCCGCGTGCTCGCGGTGCAGCCCTGGTCGATCGAACCCGGCCCCGCCGTGTCCACGCAGCTCACACATCCCTTGCGGATGGGATCGCAAACTTGCCCACCCGAGCAGTCCGCGCTGGTCGCGCACCCGACGCAGGTCCCGCCCTCGCACACTGGGGCCGCGGCCGAGCAGCCACTGTCGCGCCCGCTCGAGTCGTCGACGCACGGCAGGCACGTCCCGCCGCTGCAGATCGGCGTCGTCGCCACGCAGCCCAGGTCGACCCCGGCACCGACCGCCGAGTCGACGCACGTGGCACATCGGTTCGACGCCAGGTCGCACACGGCACTCGGG
This sequence comes from Deltaproteobacteria bacterium, assembly GCA_016792665.1. Lineage (GTDB taxonomy): Bacteria > Myxococcota_A > UBA9042 > PHBI01 > PHBI01 > WYBB01. The sequence goes on from JAEUKJ010000484.1 coordinate 8,067, forward strand.
CAGTCGCTCCCGCCGAGGCACTCGACCACCGTCAGGGTGACCGGCGTCACGCTGCAGACACGCGACTCGTTCGTGGGCAGCTCCTCGCACGCCCGCACCCAGCACGCCGCCGAGCCGGTCACCGCACTCGACGCGATGAACGTGATGGCGCCGCTGGTCGCATCGATGGCGCAGCTCCCGACCGAGAGCTGCTTCACGATTCCGAAGTTGCCCGTCGACGCGCTGTTCACACGGAAGGGCAGGAGGCCATCACTGTCGCCGTCACTCGGGTCGTCGCCCACGACCAGCCCGGTCCCGACATACCAGTCGGCCTTGGCAACCGTCGCGGTGCCACCGACCACCAACGTCAACGCCGCCGCCTTCAGGACCGGCGGGTCGTTCACGCGCACGGTCCACGTCCCGGTCGCGCACCCCTGCGGCGTCCCGGTGTCGCAGGCCCGCACGCTCACCACGTAATTGCGGGCCGCGTTGGGATCGGTCGGCGCGAGCACGATCGTCCCATCCGCGGACACCGTCACCGTCGCGCCCTGCACCGGCCCGGCCGTGATGCTCGGCACGGACACCGCGTGCCCGTCCGGGTCGGCATAGATGATCCCGATCCCCAGCGAGACCGAGCTCACCCCGACCACCGTCCAGGTCGTGCGGTCCGCCACCGTCGGCGCGCGATTGACCGTCACGCGCACCACCGCCGTCGCGCAGATCCCGAGGTCATACGGGTTGCACACGAGGTAGCTGAACGTGTCCACGCCGCCGAAGTTCGCGGCCGCCCGATAGGTCACGACGCCATTGGCGAGCGTCACCGTCCCGCCGCCCGTCGACTGCCCCGACACCAACGCAAAGGTCGCCGAGTTGGCCTCGTCGTCATTGTCCAGGAGGTCTTCGACCGTCCACGGCAGGGCCGCGGTTCCCAGCACCTGGCCCACGTCGTCGCGCGCGATCGTCGCCGGCGGCGGCGCGCAGCGCGAGCTCACCGGGTCGCAGTAGCGCGAGGCGCAGTCCGCGTGCGTCGTGCAGTGCCCACCCGGTCCGCAGCCGGGGCACACCGTTCCGCCGCAGTCGATGTCGCTCTCGCGACCCGTCCCGCGATCGTGCAGCAGCCCATCGCTGCAAGTCGCCGCACGGCACGCCGCACAGTCGTCGCGGTTGTCTCCGTTGCCGTCGTCGCACTGCTCGTAGGGCGGGTCGATCTGGCTGTCGCCGCAGGTCGCGCGACACACCGACAGCCCACCCGAAGGCGCCGTGCAGGCCC